>JAJFUK010000154.1 GCA_021372435.1 Actinomycetes bacterium
CTTCCGGGTCTGGTCGGTCTGGGCGGCCAGCCGGGGCTTGAGGATCTCGGAGATCTTGCGGAGCATCTCACCGCTCATGATGAGCTCAGGCAAGAAGTAGGTGCCTTCCTGGTAGCGCTCCCCCACCACCTGCATGGCCTGACCGGCCAGGTCCAGGATCTGCTGGGGGTCCTCCCCTTGGGCCAGGAGCTCCTCGGTCAGGCGGAGGGCTTCCTGTTCCTTCATGTCGGCCATGGCTTCTACGAGTGGATGCATGAGGATTTCCTTTCTTCGCTCGGGTCGACCGGTCATCGATCGTATACAGTCTACTGCCTGGTCACTGCTGGGTCACCGCCGGGTCACTGCTTGACCACGTGCACCGACTCTCCGTGGACATCGTGAGCCGCCTCCATGACGGCTTCGGCGATGGTCGGGTGAGCGTGGATAGTGTTCCCCAATTGGGCGACCGTCAGTCCGTTCTGCACCGCTATCGCGATCTCGTGGATGATGTCGGTGACGTGCGGCCCCATCATGCTGGCGCCCAGGATGAGATCGGTCTCCTTGTCGGCGACGATCTGCACATAGCCCACGTCCTCGCCGATGGCGATCGCCTTGCCGAGGGCCGCCAATCGATAGGTGCCCGTCACCGGCTGATAACCCTTCTCGAGCGCCTGCTCTTCGCTCAGGCCCACGCTGGCGACCTCAGGAGAGGAGTAGGTGCACGACGGCGTCGAGCTGAGGTCACGGGTCCGGCGGTCCTGAGGACGTGCGGCTAGGCAGTTGTCCACCGCCACAAAGGCCTCGTACGAGGCCACGTGAGCGAGGAGGATGCCGCCGTTCACATCGCCGATCGCGTAGATCCCCGGCACGGTGGTCTCAAGGCAGTCATCAACCACGACGTAGCCCCGCCGGTCGGTCTGGACCCCGACGTTCTCGAGCCCCAGTCCGGCCGTGTTGGGGGTGCGCCCCACCGAGACCAGCACCTTCTCGGCCCTGACCTCCGCCCCGTCGGAAAGCTTGGCGACGACGTGATCGGCGGCATATTCGAGGATGTGCTCCACCTTGGTCTCGAGCAACACCTGGATGCCCCGTTTGCGGTACACGCCCTGGAACTGCTTCGCCAGACGCTTGTCTTCGAGAGGAAGCATCTGCGGCATCATCTCGACCATGATTATGCGCGTGCCCACTTCGGCGAAGAACGAGGCGAACTCGCAGCCGATGGCGCCCGCCCCCACGATGAGCAGAGTCTCCGGGATGGTGCGCAACTCTAGAGCTGAAGTAGAGGTCAAGATCGCTGGGTGATCGAAGTCGAACACCGGCAGACGGGCCGGTTCAGACCCCGTGGCGACGATGATCTTGTCCGCTTCGACGGTGACGGTCTCCGCACCCGTGTCCACGGCCACCCTGTCCGCCGCGAGCAGGCGGCCGGTCCCCCTGATCACCCGGACGCCGGCCTTCTTGAGCAGCACTTCCACGTTGCCGCGGATCTGGGCGACGATCCGGTCCTTGCGCGCCATCATGCGCGCCAGGTCGGGGCGCACCTCGCCGCCTACCTCAAAGCCGAACTCCTCGCCCAACCTGGCCTTGGCCAGAGCCTCGGCGCCGGCCAAGAGGGCCTTGGTGGGGATGCAGCCCCGGTTGAGACAGGTACCACCCACCAAGTCCTTCTCCACCAGGGTGACCGCCGCGCCGTGCCGGGCGGCCCGAAGTGCCGCCACGTACCCGCCGGGTCCTGCGCCCAGTACCACCAACCTTGGAGGGGTACCGCTCATGCCGCCCCCCGACAGGGGATGATCCCCGCCATCTCGAGGATCTCGGGGACGATCTCCTCTTTGCCGATGGCCATGATGTGCACGCCGTCACAGACCTTGTTGTCCCGCAGGAAGCGGATGTGGCGGGCGGCGATCTCCATCCCTTTGCGGAGCTGCTCCTCCTTGGGCACACCGCCCATCTCTTCCAGGAGCGCGTCAGGCACGAAGATGCCGGGCACCGACCGGTTCATGTACTTCGCCATGCCCAGACCGGTCAGGACCACGAGCCCGGCCATGATCTTCACGTTCGTGCCGGCCGTGATCTCCCGGGCCTTGTCCATGAAGCGCTGGAAGTTGTCCATGTCGTAGACGGCCTGGGTCTGGAAGAAATCGGTCCCTGCTTCCACCTTGCGCGCGAACTTGTACATCTGAGGCTCGAGCGGGTCGGATTCCGGTGTGACCACCGCACCGACGAAGAAATCGGTCGCTCCGTCCAGCTCGTTGCCGGCCCAGTCGTGACCCTCGTTCATCTTCTTGCAGCATTGGATGAGGTGGATCGAGTCGAAGTCGAACACGCCTTTGGCCTGTTTGTGATCGCCTACCACGGGATGGTCGCCGGTGAGGCAGAGCACATTGGTGATGCCCATGAAGGCCGCGGATAGGAGGTCGGACTGCAGTCCCAACCGGTTGCGATCACGGCAGGTGGTCTGGAAGACGGGGTCTCCCCCTCGCCGCACGATCTCACCCGAGACGGCCAGCGAGCCCATGCGCATGACGGCGCTCTGGTTGTCGGTGACGTTCAGTCCGTCGACCTTGTCCTTAAGCAGGTCGATGTGGTGCAGCATGGTCTGGACGTTGGTGCCTTTGGGCGGGCCGATCTCGCCCGAAACGACGAACTTGCCGCTGTTGCAGGCGTTGCGATAGGCTCCCATCACTTCTCGCTCCCCATCTTCAGCTTGTCCGGCCCGCGCTCGACGACCGCACCGGGGCGCCGGATGACGTTCCAGTCTTTGGGCCCGTGGATCATCGTGCGCTTGTCCTCGCGTCCCTCCTTCTTGAGTTGCTCGTGGATGAGAACCCAGGCGCAGTCCATCTCCGGGTCGATCTCGCACTTGCCGTGGCTGGTGCCGCCACAGGGACCGTTGACCAGGCCCTTCGCGCAGCGGGTGATCGGGCAGATGGCCCCGTAATCGTCGATGACGCAGGCGCCGCAGTGAGAGCACTTCTCCAGGAAGTCCATGGAGCGCTGTATGTTGCCGAGGAACAGGGGGTCGCAACCGGGAACCACGTGTTTGTCGGTGGCGGCCCGCGCGGCTTGGGTCCCCGCTCCGCAGGACAACACCAGGAAGGCGTCGGCCTGGTCGACCTTTTCCTTGTTCAGCCTCAGGATGCGCTTGACGTCCAGCTCGTGGCAGCCCGTGTGGACTACCTCGGTGAACACGACCTCTTTGCCGGCGGCTTCCAGCGCCGCCTTCATCTCGGCCACTTCCGGCTCACCGCCGGTGCGGGTGGCCGTGGCACACTCTCCGCAGCCCAGGATGACGATCTTATCGTCGCCTTCCAGATCCTCGAGGATCTCCTCGAACGGTTTCTTCTTTGAGATGATCAACTAAGGTGCCTCCGTTCCCTCGGGGGACCGTTACTTCCTCTCCAGCTGCAGGCGCGCCGCCCTGAGGGTGTTACGCGCGAGCATCATGTTCGTTACTGCGCCGACACCGCCGGGGACCGGCGTGAGGGCGGCGGCCTTGGCCGCGACGGGCTCGAAGTCTACGTCACCCACCGTCTTGTTCTGCGCCTCAGAGAGATCGGCGCCGCACTGCTTGCATGGGTTCTTCTTGCTCCGGTTGAGAGTCCCACACACGGGGCAGACCACCACCCGGTTGATCCCCACGTCCAAGACCACGGCTCCTTCTTTGACCAGGTCGCCCGTGATCAACTGCGGCACGCCGGCGGCGACGACCAGGTAATCGGCTAAGCGGGTGTGCTTAGCCAGGTTGCCGCGGTTCGAGGTGTACACGTGGGTGACCGTGGTCGTCGCGTTGCGGTTGAGGAGCAGCAGGGCAAGCGGCTTGCCCACGGTGTTCGAGTGACCTACCACGCAGACCTCGGCCCCCTCGAGGGTGTCGGTGACATCGCGGCCCTCAGAGCGCAGATAGCGCTCGAGCAGTTCCATGCAGGCCGCCGGGGTCGCGGGCGGGAAGGTGGGCTCGCCCAGAGTCAGCCGGCCCATGTTGGACGGATGAAAGCAGTCCACGTCTTTGTCCGGGTCGATAGAGTCGATGACGACCGAGTCGGACACGTGCGCGGGGAACGGCCGCAGCGGGAGGATGCCCGACACGGCTGCGTCGGCATTGAGACTCTTCACCGTCGCGACGACCGCCTCTTCAGTGGCATCCGCCGGCAACGCCTCGCTTCGATAGCCGAGACCCAGCTCGCCGCAGAACTTCTCCACCGCTCCGCGATACATCCCGGCGCCGAAGTCCTCGCCCACCATCAAGGTAGCGATGCCCGGCTCCGCACCGGCGGCCCTGAGCTCCTCCAGCGCGCGCACCAACTCTGCACGCACCTCGTCGGCCACGGCTTTCCCGTCGATGATCTTTGCTCCCACGGATGCCTCCCCACGTGTTTCCGCGCCCGGCGCCGGCCGGAGCCGGCGCCGGGCGCCGCCTGTTCAGATCTTGCTGTAGGTCAAAGCCATGACGATGTCGCGCTGGCGGGCCGTCTCGGAAAGAACGGCCTCCACCCGGCTCCAGGCATCACGCTTGAACTCGTCGTCTTCGATCCAGGCCAGATTGATCTTGACGTTGAGCGCCGCCGACTGCGCCGCAGCGTCGGCCAGCAACGCCGCGACCCCCGCGTCGGAAACGCCGTTGGCATTGCCTTTCTCCGCGGCGGGTAGCGCCAGCCTCGCCACCTCGAGCACGGTCTCCGCCACTTCGAGAGGCACCTCCGCGGCTCCCCGCAGCGCGGTCTGCAAGACCCGGCGTCGGGCCTCCTTCTGGGCATCGTCTTCGCGGGGCAGTTTCATGGCCGTGGCCACCTTGCCGTACGCCAACGCGTCGAGCGTGACCAGCTCCTCCAATCTGCGACGCAACGCCTCGGATCTCGCCTGGATCCCGACCATCTCGTCCTGCACCTCGGCGTACTTCTCCTTGCCCAAGGTCAAGTTCGTGACCATGGTGATCAGAGCCGCTCCAAGAGCTCCGACCAGGGCGGCGACACTCCCCCCGCCCGGTTCCGGTTCGACGCCGGCCAGTCTGTCCAGATAGGAGCCCAGCGTCCAGTCGATGTAAGCCCGTTCGCTCATCAGAACAGCCCCACGATCTCGCCGTTCACCAGATCGATGTTCTCAGCGGCGGGCTTCTTCGGCAGCCCCGGCATGGTCATGATGGCGCCACAGACGGGGACCACCATCCCGGCGCCGGCCGACAGCCGGATCTCGCGCACCGTCAGCCGCCAGTCGCGCGGCCGGCCGAGCTTAGTCTTGTCGTCGGAGAGCGAGGCCTGGGTCTTGGCCATGCAGACGGGGAGGGTGGCGTAGCCCAGGCGGGTGAAGCGCTCGATGGCCGCCCTGGCCTCGTAGTGGTAATCGACTCCGTACGCGCCGTAGATCTTGGTGGCGACGGCTTCGATCTTCTCCGGGATGGTCATGCCCAGCTCGTATGCGTAGTTGAGCTTCGGCTTCTCGCCCGTCTCGCACAACCGGACGACCTCCTCAGCCAGAGCCACGCCCCCTTCGCTCCCGAGGGCCCACACGTCCGAAAGGACTACGGTCGCCCCCATGGCTCCGACCCGCTCCCGAAGAAGCGCCACCTCGGCATCGGTGTCGTCCGGGAAGCGGTTGATAGCCACCACCACGGGCAGGCCGAAGAAGTGCATGTTCTCGAGGTGCTTCTCCAGATTCTCGAGACCGCCGGCGAGGGCTTCGCGGTTCTCCTTCTTGAGATCGGCGAACGGCACGCCCCCGTGCATCTTGAGGGCGCGGATGGTGGCCACCAGCACCACGCAGTCCGGCTGCAGACCGGCATACCGGCATTTGATGTCGAAGAACTTCTCCGCCCCCAGGTCGGCGCCGAAGCCGGCCTCAGTGACGCAGTAGTCGCCGAGCTTGAGCGCCATCCGGGTCGCCTGCACCGAGTTGCAGCCGTGGGCGATGTTGGCGAAAGGACCGCCGTGGATGATGGCCGGGGTGTTCTCCAGGGTCTGCACCAGGTTGGGCATGAGGGCGTCCTTCAGCAGGACGGCCATGGACCCGGATACCTTGATGTCCTGGGCGGTCACCTTACGGCCCCAGAAGGTGGAGCCGACGATGATGCGGTCGAGCCGGGCCTTGAGGTCTTCGACGTCGGTGGCCAGACAAAGGATGGCCATGACCTCCGAGGCCACGGTGATGTCGAAGCGCGTCTTCCGCTCGACCCCTTCTCCTCCCTGACCGATGGTGATCTGGCGCAGGGCCCGGTCGTTCAGATCGACCACCCGGGGCCAGGAGACGTCGTTGGGGTTGATGTTGAGCTCGTTGCCTTGGAACAGGTGGTTGTCGAGCACGGCCGCGCACAGGTTGTGGGCGGCGCCGATGGCATGGATGTCACCGGTGAAGTGGAGATTGATGTCCTCCATGGGCACGACTTGGGCGTAGCCGCCTCCGGCCGCTCCCCCCTTGATGCCGAAGCAGGGACCCAAGGAGGGCTCGCGAAGGGTGCAGACGGCCTTCTTGCCGATCTTGTTGAGGGCCATGGAGAGGCCCACGTTGGTGGTAGTCTTGCCTTCACCGGCCGGAGTGGGCGTGATGGCGGTGCAAAGCACCAACTTGCCGTCGGGCCGGTCTTTCAAGCGGTCGAGGACGTCGAGGTGGATCTTGGCCTTGTACTTGCCGTAGGGATCGATGTCGTCCGGTTCGAGCCCCAGCCCCGCTGCCACCTCGGTGACCGGAACCAGAGTGGCTTCGTGCGCTATCTCTATGTCGGTCTTCATACTCTGCACGCTCCGTCGACGTAGTTGGCCCTTGCGGAGAGACGGCCCCGGTGGCCCCTCGGAGGCCGGCACTACCTCTTCCATCTCCGTGCGAGATATTCTATATTTATATAGATAAATGCGCAAGCCCTGGTCAGAGAGCCCAGGAGGCTGCTGAAAAACGAAGCCACGGTCGCCAAGACACACCGGCCGGCGCGATAGAGCGTCCTCGGTCGCGCCAATAGCGCTGCTATTCGCGCTTCCTGCGTTCTTCTCTCGGCCGCAGCCATCGCGCCCTGACGGCGCAGCGTCGTTTTTCAGCAGCCTGCGAGCGCCCTCCCTTCTCGACACGGACGGGCTGACAGAGATGCGCAGGATCCCTTCGAAGGCATGGGCAGCACATGGCTGAGACACTACCGAAGCGCGAGAGCGCCGGCGCCTCGCTCCGCGTGAGCGGCTCCACGGGCGACCGGCGGCCGGCGGAGCCTTTGTCCGCGCGTCCGCGCGACGGCCACCGCCGGGACCGGCGCCCGCACGAGCCCGCGTACCTGCGCATCGCCGATGCGATCAGCGAGCAGATCGGGGCCGGCCTGTACCGCGCCGGCGACCAACTTCCCACCGAGTCCCAACTCCGAGCCCAGTATGGGGTCAGCCCCATGACGGTGCGCCGGGCGATCAGGATCCTTCTCGATCGCGGACTCGTCACCACCACGCAGGGTAAGGGGACGTTCGTGCGCTCTCCCGATATGGGTGAGGCCATCTTCCGCCTTCAGGAGATGACCGACCTCTGGATGGACGACGCGTCAGTCGCCGTGCTTCTGCTCGAGGCTCGGATCAGGGCCGCCGACGAGCAGGTCGCCGCCATGCTGGACCTGTCGCTCGGAGATCCGATCGTGTTCCTCCGGCGCGTGATCCAGCGCAAAGGCCAGCCCCTCATCTACCAGTTGGAGCACGTGGTCTACGACGAACACCGGCCCCTGGTCGAGGCGGAGTTGCAGGTGACGTCTTTGGAAGGGCTGTTGCACTCGCCCCAGGTGGAAGGAGTGCGGGGCGGCCTGCTCTCGATCCAGGCCGTCAGCCTCGACGCAGAGGCGGCCGGGGTGCTCGACGTCCCCGAGGGCTCGGCCGCGTTCTGCCTGGAAGGCCTGTTCAGCGACTTCGACGGCCGGCCGGTCAGCTGGGGCCGGTTCCTGTGCCGGGCGGACCAGTTCCGCCTCACCAGCTATCTGGGAGCCACCGCGACCAAGGCGGAGGAGTGAGAGTGAACCGGTTGGAGGCGATCAGCACGGCGGTCGCCGCCTTGGACGAGAAGACCGTCCTCTACCTCGTCGAGGCCGCCATCGCCGAAGGCAACAACTCGGTGGACATCGTCCATGCGGTACAGGAGGGCATGCGCGTGGTCGGTGAGCGGTACGAGCAGAAGGATATCTACCTTTCCGGCCTCATCATGGCCGGGGAGATCTTCAGGAGCGTGATGGCGGTAGCCCGGCCTGGATTGGAGAGCGAGCTTGCGGGCGACGCCTCGGGCCGGGTCTTGCTCGGCACGGTCGCCGGAGACATCCATGATATCGGCAAGAACATGGCCGCTCTGGCCTTCCGGATGTTCGGCTTCACAGTGGAGGACCTCGGTGTCGACGTGCCCCCCGAGTCCTTCCTCGAGGCCGCGAGGAGCTTCAGACCCGAGATCGTCGGGCTCTCGGGCCTTCTCTCGACGGCGTTCACCAACATGCGTGACACCGTGGCCCTGCTTCGGCAGGAGCTTGCCGGCTCGGACCCGATGCCGGTCTTCGTGATCGGCGGCGGGACCATCGACGAGCAGGTCGCACGCTACGTGGGTGCCGACCTGTGGACCGACGACGCCATGGAAGGCGTCAGGCTTTGCCAACGCGCGCTCGAGAACAGGAGATAAGGAGTGAGCACGAAGAGCACACTGGACGCGCTTCTTCCGCCGGAGATGGCCGTCAAGGCCGAGACGGCCGGGGTGGCGAAGGCCGATATGCCCTTCTCCAAGACCTTCGCCCTATCGATACTGGCCGGAGCCTTCATCGCCCTCGGCGCCATATTCGCCACCACGGTCAGCGCGGGCGCCATCTCCGCCAGTACCCCCGACGGAGCGTCCACGTTCTCCGCCGGCCTGCCCTACGGCGTCGTCCGCCTGCTCGCGGGAGTGTCCTTCAGCCTGGGCCTGATCCTGGTCATCGTCGCCGGCGCTGAGCTCTTTACCGGCAACAACCTCATCGTGATGGCCTGGGCCGGCCGCAAGGTCGGTGCCGCCCGTCTGATCCGTAACTGGATCATCGTCTGGGTGGGGAACTTCGTCGGCTCCCTCGTGACCGTCGGACTGATGCTGGCGACCGGACAGTACAAGTTCGGTGGGGGAGCGGTCGGTCTGACCGCGCTCGCCACCGCCGACTCCAAGACGGGCCTGGATTTCTTCCAAGCTCTGGCCCTAGGGATCATGTGCAACGCACTGGTCTGCATGGCAGTGTGGCTGACTTACAGCGCCCGCACCACCACCGACCGCATCCTGGCCATCATCCCGCCGATCAGCGCGTTCGTGGCGGCAGGGTTCGAGCACAGCGTGGCCAATATGTACTTCATCCCGATGGGTCTCTTCATCAAGATGACCGCTCCCGATTCCTTCTGGAGCACGATCCGCAAGACGGCGGCCGACTATGCCGATCTGACGTGGGGCAACTTCTTCGTGAACAATCTCATCCCCGTGACCATCGGCAACATAATAGGTGGGGCGGTGCTCGTAGGGGCGATGTACTGGTTCATCTACCTGCGCGGCCGCCCGCGGGCGACCGATGCATCGTCCGACGGGGTCGACTGAGAGACCATCTGGTTCAGAGGAGACTCACCGGCGCGACGGCCGCCACCAAGAACACCCCGGGCCATCCGGCGCGGACCGGCCGGCCGCGCGGCTCTCATCTGAAACGAGGCCCTACGTCTCCCGTACGTCCAGGATTTCCTTCACGAAGGGTTGAACGGCTTTCAATATCTCGTCACGTCCGATGAAGACGACCTTGAAGGTGACCGTCTCCGAGTCCCCGTGCAGCCCGAGGGCCTCGATCTGACCGCCTTCCGCCGCGATGGCTCCCGTGATCTTGGCCAGCGCTCCCCTTTCGTGGGGGATCCTCGCCATCACGCGCACACCGGAGGTCCGAGCGCCGAACAGCTCCAAAAGGATCTCGAAGAGGTCCGATTCGGTGATGATCCCCACCAGTTCCTTGCCACGCATCACCGGCAGGCCGCTGATCTTGTTGTCCGACATGATGCGCCCGGCCTCTTCTACGGCCGTATCTTCGGTCACGGTGATGACGTCACGTGTCATCACCTTCTCGACCGTGATCTTTTCGAGCAGATAGTCGACCTCCCAGACGCTGAGTGAGGTAGCAGGCGAAGGCGAGACCCGGAAGAGATCGACAAGAGAGACGATGCCGACGAGTCCACCGGTTTTGGGATCCACCACCGGCAGTTCGCGCACTTTGCTGCCCTGCATCACCTTCAGTGCGTCGGGCACCGACGCATCCGGCCGGATGGTGACGGGATTCTTGGACATCTTGTCGCGAACCAGCATGTGATCCTCCTAACCGTACCCTTGATGACTAAACCACCCGGTACCCATTATCGGGCTCTTTGGAACGCACACGGAACGCACCGCGGCAGAACGCACCGCAGCGGAACGCGGCACAGCGCATCCGGCGCTTCCCACCGCTTCTGACGGCCGCCGGCCCAGCTATTCGATCTTAACTATCCGATCCCGGATGAAGCCGCCTGCTCCTCTCCAGAGCCGCCCGCACCGCCTGCCGGAACGCCGCCTGCACCCCCCGCTCCTGCAGCACTGCGAAAGCGGCCCTGTCTAGGTCTCCGCCGGCGGCCAAACGATCCTTCAGGCCGGCCGGCGAACCCGAGTAGGGCAGGAGCCTGGCGGTCTCCAGCGCGGCTTGCCGCACCATCACACGGGCCGCCGGCCGTGAAAGACCGGCCGCGACCGCCCCGTCTTCGAGGCCTTCCATGGCGAGCGCCAAGAAGGCCGGGCCTGAGCCGGACACAGCGGTCACCACATCCAGCAACTCCTCCGGCACTGCTTCCACGTGACCCAGAGGCTCCAGTAGCCTGATAACCGCGGCGGTATCGGCTTCCGGCGCCCCGCTTTCGGAAGCCAGGGCGATCGCGCCGACGCCGAGCTCGACTCCCAGGTTGGGCATGATGCGAAAAAGTACGGGCCCGGGCCCCAGCGCGGCGCGCATCCTCTCGATGGCCACGCCGGCCATGGATGAGATCACCATCCGGACTCCCCCCGAATGTCCGGCGATCGCCCCAAAGACCTCGCCGGCGTCCTTCGGCTTCACCACCACCAACACGACGTCGGCCCGGGCGGCGAGATCATCGATAGACTCGGCGACGCCGAGCCTCGGGGAGATCGGAAGGCGCCCGGTGGAGGCCTCCACCTTGTCCCAGACCAGCAGGTGGACTTCGGCCTCGTCTGACCGGAGCCAGCCCCTGACCAGAGCAGCGCCCATGTTGCCGGTGCCGATAATCCCGACCGTCACCCGGCTTTCGTCGTGCTCGTCCGCCCTCACGCGCCCTCCCGGACCGGAACAGGCAGGGCCTTGGCAGCCTCCAGAGCCGCCTGCACGGCGCTCCCGTCGACGGTCTCCTGGGCCAGCAACTCTTGCGACAGGGTCTCCAGCGCCGTGCGGTTCTCGCGGAGGGTCGTCCGGGCCCGTTCGAATTGCTCCTTGATGAGGTTTGCGACTTCGGCGTCGATCAACTCCTGCGTACGAGGGCTGAGATGGCTGTCGTCCTGGACCACGCCGCCTAAGTAGCGCAGTTGCCGGCCCGCGTATCTGACCGAGCCCAGTTTCTCGCTCATCCCGAATTCGGTGATCATGCGCCGGGCCAACTCGGTCGCCTTTTGGATGTCGTCGCTCGCCCCGGTGCTGACCGTGCCGAGCACGTTGACCTCGGCGGCACGGCCTCCCAACATGACGGCGATGCGGTCGGTGAGCTCGTCTTTGGTCAGGATGTAGCGATCTTCGCTGGGCATCTGGAGGGTATACCCGAGTGCTCCCCGGGCTCGAGGGATGATGCTGATCTTGGCCACTGGGTCGGCATGCGGGAGTAGCGCGGCCACCAGCGCATGCCCCGACTCATGATAGGCCACGGTCCTCCGCTCGGCCTCGTTCATGACCCGGGTCTTCTTCTCCAGTCCGGCGATCACCCGCTCCATGGCCGCCTCGAAATCCTTCATGGTCACCGCGTCGGCGCGTCGGCGGGCCGCCAGAAGCGCCGCCTCGTTCATGGCGCTGGCCAAGTCGGCCCCACTGAATCCCGGGGTGATGCGGGCCGCCCGCTCGATGTCGAAGTCGCGGGCCAGCTTGATGCCTCTGCTGTGTATCTTGAGGATCTGTATCCGGCCGATGAGGTCCGGATTGCCAACCTCTACCTGCCGGTCGAAGCGACCGGCACGCAGCAGGGCCGGGTCGAGGACCTCCGGCCGGTTGGTCGCCGCCATGATGATGACCGGCCGGGCCATGTCGGTGCTGAATCCGTCGATCTCTGCCAGCAACTGATTGAGCGTCTGCTCGCGCTCGTCATTGGCACCGCCCAGACCGATGCCTATGCCCCTGCTCTGTCCGATCGCGTCGATCTCGTCGATGAACACGATCGCCGGGGCGGCCTTGCGCGCCTGCTCGAACAGATCCCGCACCCGGGCCGCCCCGACCCCCACGAACATCTCCACGAACTCCGAACCGCTGCTCTCGAAGAAAGGCACTCCGGCTTCTCCCGCCGTCGCCTTGGCGAGAAGGGTCTTGCCGGTACCGGGCGGCCCCACAAGAAGCACCCCTTTGGGGATGCGCCCGCCGAGCTTGGCGAACTGTTCAGGCGTCTTGAGGAATTGAATGATCTCGCGCAATTCCTCGATGGCTTCATCGGCGCCCCCGACGTCCTTGAAGGTCACGCCCACCTGCTCCGGTTCCACCTTGGTGGCCTTGCTCTTGCCCACGCCGAAGATGCCCCCGGCCCCTCCCCGGCCGCCGGCCATACGCCTGACTATGACGTACCACAACACGCCGATGAAGATGAAGGGCAGAAGGCTGATGAGGATGCCGCCGACGGGACTCGACGGGCCTTCGAACGAGTACTTCACCCCAGCCGCCTGCAGGTCGGCTACCAACCGCTCGTCCGCCCCGGCTTGATACGTGGTCTTGAACTCGACCGGTGATGGCGACGGCGCGCTCGGATCCATCATAGTGCCGGTGATCTCGTTCTCGCCGATGACGGCCGTCAGGACCTGGCCTTCCGCGACCTTGGCCTTGAAGGTGCCGTAATCAAGCTCCGTCGAAGGCGCGGTCATGGGACCCAGCAGGAACTGCTCAAAAAGATACAAGGCGATGAGCGCCACGACGAAGTACGCGACGAACTGCCAGACCTGGCGGCCCGTGTTCCGACCCTGGTTGTCGTTGCCTTGTCGGCCGCCGCCCGGGCGCCCGGCCCCTCCCGTCCCGCTGCTGCGCGGTCTGCCGCCGCCGGCGCCGGTCCCGCCCGCAGCGTCACTCCGCCGTGCGTTCTTACGCTCTTCGTCTGGCATGTGATCCCGCCTTTATGCTGCGAAACTCCTGCGCTGCGCGGTCCCGCAATGGAAGATACCCGATTTCGCCGACCCTCTACCGCGCAGCCAACGGCGTGTGGCCTTCGTACACAGCATTCCCCACCACGATGGCATCTGCCGCCGCCTGCATCTCCCGAGCCTGCTCCACCGTGCGGATGCCCCCTCCGTACCAGAGACGGGTATTTGTAAGCACGCTCCGGACGGCCGCGACCAGTTCCGGCGATCCGTATGCTCCACTGTATTCCAGATAGAAGATGGGGATCTTGAGTAGGTGTTCCGCCAGCCGGGCGAAGGCCAGTACGTCGTCGGTGCCCAGTCCCGCCCGCGCACACGAGAGACGGGCCGCCGTAGCCTCAGGGTTCAAGATGCAGTAGCCTTCGACGACCAGCCTCTGCCAGTCCATCACGTCGGCGTAGCGCTTGATGGCCGCCTGATGGTGGCCGACCACCCAGTCTACGTCGACGCTGTTCAGGACCATCGGTACGAGGTAGAGGTCGAAGCCGGGGCATACGGTCTCGGCATCGGACACCTCCAGGGCGACCGGAAGAGAGTACCGGCGCAGGCGGGTGAGAAGACGGAAGACCTCCGTGAATCCGTAACCGCCGCTCCCTCCCACGACCACTGCGTCGACGTCCCACGAAGAGACCTCGTCAAGGCGTTCGGCAGAGAGCGCCCGGGCCGGATCGAGCTTGAGTATGCGCCGCCACTCCCGGTAATCGACCATCAGGCGCTCCCGGGACTGGGGGCCGTCCGCGCTCGTTGGTACGACAACACCGCTGCGACAACCCACAAGACTATGATCACCGCCGTCTCGGCAACCGAGAAGCGGGTGATGGCCCCCAAGTCTCCAGGATTGGGCAGAGGCGGGTGGTAGCCGAGCGCGTAGTCCACGAGGTCGTTGCCGACAAGGAACAAAGAAGCCACCAACACCGGGAGGGGCCGGAACCGGAGAAGACCGGTGAGAACGAGACCCTCGACGAACATCCCGAAGTGAGTGACGCTCATGAGTATCGCCGTGAAGTGGTACTCGCCGCCCGAGACGTAGTTGGTCAGCCAGACGAAGTCCGTCCACAGGCCGTATTTGATGCACGTCCCGGTTGCCAGGAGCCCCAGCAGATCCCAGCGACACCCGTAGTGGAAGGCCACCAACGCGGCCCCCATGAAGGTCACCGACAGCGGACTGTCGGGCACGAACAGCCAGAAATACCAGGGCGCCCTGCTGAGAGAATCTCCGTACCAGAAGAGGTACCCGGGTATTGCGCTGCCCAGGTTGATGAGGACCAGGAGCCAAACGACCGCGGGGGTCCTCACCGCCCATTCGGCAGGCCCCACCCAGAGCCTCGAGGAGATCACACCCGGCGTCGAACGAGTATCAGCCGCGGTCATCGGTGTTGGTCATCGGTGTTGGTCATCGGCCTGGTCGTCCGTGTTGGTCGTCGGTATGGGTCGTCGCTCCTACTGCTCGACCCAAGATGAAGCCGCTGTCGCCCGTCGCAGCCTCCTCGGTGTCGCGTCATGTCGAATCGAGTCCCTGGTCGTCAGTTCTTGGTGAGCGGCCCTGGTCGCCGGTCCTCAGCCCGAGCCGCTTGTTCAGCCGTCGTCCCTCGTCGTTGCTACTATACCGGTTGAGATGAACACTTCCGACGAGAGGGCGGCGCGGCTCACGATCTATCCGGCCCCCGACGGGGTCAACTCCCTTTGGGCATGGCGGCGGTGGGTCCCTCTGCGCCGGGTAGCCCGGAACTTCGTTGTGATCTACTCCTGCCGTTACGTCGCTTTTCTGTCGTGGAAGAACGCACTCTACAGAACGATCGGCATCCGAGTCGGCAGAAAGGTCTCGATCGGCCTGGGGGCCACCTTGGACGTGTTCTTCCCTCAACTGATCAGTCTGGGAGACAACTCAATCGTGGGTTACAACACGGTGATTCTCGCACATGAGTTCCTTGTTCGTGAGCTGCGGACCGGGCCGGTCACCATCGGCAAAGAGGTCATGATCGGAGCGAACGTGACCATCCTTCCCGGGGTCACCATCGGGGATGGGGCGACCGTCTCGGCATGCAGTCTCGTGAACGGCGATGTGCCGCCCGGAGCTATGGTCGGCGGTGTCCCCGCCCGCCCGATAGGCGAGAGCCGGTAGCAGGCCGCTCAAAAGCTACGCCGCGCCGGGTGCGCTCTGGGCGTAGTCGCGACGGCCGCGTGCGAGGCGCCCCGCAGGCTGTGCAAAGGGCGGCACCATCTGCCCACCTGACGATGCGGCCGCGCCCCGGCCGACGCGCGTAAGCCGCTACCGCTTGGCGATGTCCTTGATCCTTGCCGCGGCCTCCTCGAGGACTTCGCAGATCTCCTTCATCTTCCCGGGATCGCCGGCGCTCCGACGCACGGACCGCCTGAGATCAGCGAAGGCGTCGCGGATGTCATTCATGGCTTCGCGGGTCTCACTGCGAAGGCCGGAGCCCCACTGCGCTTCCCACCGGTCGTGGTGACGCCTCGCCCGTTCTTTGTGCTCCTCCAGGAAGGCAAGCCCTGCCTCGGTCAGACTGTAGATCTTCTTCCCCTCTTCGGTGGTCGATGTCACCAGGTCTTGGTCTTCCAGCGCCTGAAGTGTGGGGTACACGGCTCCCGGACTCGGACTGTAGAAGCCTCCCGACCGTTCCTCCATCTCCCGGATGATGTCGTAGCCGTGCCGCGGCCTGTCTTTGAGCATCCCGAGGATGGCGAACTTGATGCCTCCCCTTTCGAAGAAGCGCATGCCCGGGCCGCCCGCAGCACCGTGGACATGATGGATACGATGAGGTGGAACGCCGCACTCCCCGGCGCCCGGACGGTCGTCTGGGTCCCGATGAGCATCAAACGCCGGTCCGAAGCCCGGTGTCGTGGGTCTCATTGATGCCTCCTTAAGATGTATCAGAATATATCTTGTTGACGTATCATAACTCCCGCGCGGGGACACGTCAACCAACGTGGTCTCACCCGCGGGCGCATCTGAGGCTGCGTCTTCATTTCTGATCGAGTAGTAAGCTTAAACTCCAAGGCAGACTGCCTCGGCGACGCGAAAGGGGGCGACTGTGAACATCAAGCCGGCAGTGGCGCAACAGCTCAGAGAGAGAGTGGCCATCGTCACCGGGGGCGGCGGCGACCCCAGCATCGGCCGCTCGATCTGCCTGCGATACGCGGAAGAAGGGGCGAAGGTCGGCATCCTCGATGTCGACGAGGCCGGGGCAGAGAAGGTCGCGCATGAGATCGACGCCGGCGGAGGGACGGCCCGGGCGGTCCGCTGCGACGTCACCGACGCCGGGGCGGTGAAAAGCGCCGTAGCCACGATAGCCTCCGCTTGGGACGACCGTGTCGACATACTCGTCAACTGCGCAGCCTGGTACAAAGGCATGGGAGGTTTCCGAGCTTTCGACGAATGGACCGACGAGCAGTGGGACAGGATGATGGCGGTCAACGTCAGAGGATGCTGGAACTGCGCCAAAGCGGTGGTCCCCTACATGAAACGGCGCCGTTACGGCAAGATCATCAACGTCTCGTCAGACTCGTTCCTGACCGGGGTGCCCGGATTCATCCACTACATCTCGAGCAAAGGCGCCGTCGTCGGTTTCACCCGCGGGCTTGCCCGGGAACTGGGAGAATACGGCATCCGCGTGAACACCCTGGCGCCGGGCTACACCATGACCGCCGAGAGCATCGTGCAGACGCAGGGGCGGCCGGGATGGGCGGAGGCGCAGCGTGACCGCCAGGCCCTCACAGAGCGGAACGAGCTGCCGGAGGACCTAGCTGGTCCGGCGGTCTTCCTCGCCTCTGAGGACAGCGATTTCGTGACCGCCCAAATGCTCGTGGTGAACGCCGGCGTGGCCTGTTGGTAGCCGGCCGGGAGAAAGGAAAGAAGCCGATGGACAACGATCCCGGGTCGGTGAAGGCCTCCGACATCAACGACCTGCACAGCGCATTGGCGTTCCTGGCTCAGATCCCCGGGCAACTGGTCTCGACCCAGGTAGAGGTCGACCCGTATCTGGAGCTGGCCGGAGTCTATCGGCTGGTGGGCGCCGGGACCCCCGTGGCCCCCCCGACCAAGATCGGGCCGGCCATGGTGTTCGAGAAGGTCAAGGGCTACGACATGCCGGTGGTGGCCGGCATCTTGGCCTGCAGGAAGCGGACGGCGCTGCTCGTCGGCAGCACTCCGGAGCGGCTGATGTTCGACCTCATCGCCGGACTCGAGCGGCCGGTGCCGCCGGTGACCGTCGAATCCTCCTCAGCCCCCTGTCAAGAGGTCGTCATACGGCCCCCGTTCGACATCAACAAGGTCATACCCCCCGTCGTCAGCACCAAGCTCGACGCCGGGCCGTTCTTCAACCTCGGCCTTCTGCGGGCCCGGGATCCCGAGACCGGGGCATCCGATGTGACCATCCACCGCCTGTGCGTGATCGGACCCGACCGCCTGACCGTCAGCATCACCCCCGGCCGGCATATCGGCATGTTCTGGAGCAAGGCAGAGGCGATGGGCAGACCGCTCCCGGTCTCGGTCAGCATCGGGGTCGATCCCGCCATCTACCTCGCCACTTCGTTCGAGCCGCCCACTACGCCGGTGGGCTTCGACGAGCTCACCATCGCTGGAGGTCTGCGCGGCCGGCCGGTGGAGCTGGCCGACTGCGTCACCCAGCCCGTTCAGGCCGTCGCCCGGGCTGAGATCGTCCTCGAGGGCGAGTTCCGGCCCGGCGACCGGGCCGACGAAGACGTCCTCACCGGTCTGGGCTGGGCGATGCCGGAGTTCCCCGGCTACCTGGGTAAGGCCCAGAAGGACCTTGCGGTGCTCCACGTCACCGCCGTCACGCACCGCGTGCGGCCGATCCTGCAGATACTCGTCGGTCCCGGCGAAGAGCACGTCACCCTGTCGGGCCTGCCGACCGAGGCGAGCATCTACCGTTTGGTCGAAGATTCCATGCCCGGCTTCCTCAAGAACGTATACGTCCCGCCGGCCGGAGGAGGCAAGTACTTGGCCATCCTGCAGGTGCGAAAGCGTTCGATCTACGACGAGGGCCGGCAACGCCAGGCGGCGCTCACCGCGTTTGCGGCCTTCTACGAGCTCAAACACGTCATCCTGGTGGACGAGGATGTCGACCTTTACGACCCCAACGACGTCATGTGGGCCATGACCACCCGTTACCAGGGAGACCTCGACACCGTGTTCATCCCCGAGGTGAAGTGCCACAACCTCGATCCGTCCGCGACCCCCGAGTACAACTCCAGGCTGCCGGTCCCCGGCGTCGGCTGCAAGACCATCTTCGACTGCACGGTGCCGTTCGCCCTGAAGGAACGCTTTCTGCGCTCCCCGTTCATCGACGTGGACCTGCAGAAGTTCCTGCCGCCGGAATCGTAGCAGGCTACCCCAGAACGACGTCCCGCCCCCGCGCCGAGACGGCCGGGGGCGGGACAAAGACGGGTCGCGCGTGCTCGCGGATCTCGCGGATCAGGACCCCGGCGATCCCTGGAACGCTTGGGGCCCCGTTAGGTCCGCTTTACGCTGGAGATACTCCTCACGGGTCATCTCGCCGCGCGCGTAGCGCTCGTCGAGGATCCTAAGCGCTTCGGAGAGCACTTCGGGACCGCCGGAGACCGGAGCCGGTCGAGCCGGAGCACTGTCGGGGCCGGCGGGTCCCTGCCCAGCGAGGTCCGGACTCGGCTTAGGCGCCTTGCGCCGGCGCAGAAGCTCCATGATGCTGAGCACCAGCGCCGTCATCACCGTCACCCATAGGATGAGGCTGAGGACTATGACCGCGATCCCGAACCCGTCGACGCTGCCGGCGATCTCCAACCGGTGGTCGGCCAAGGATGCTACTTGACCACCGTGAGCAAATACACCGTCCATCAAGCCAAACATACTCTACCCCCGTTCGACTGCGGGCGCCGGAGCGCCCACGCCATGCTTTCGGCACAGTGTAGAGAACGAGGCATAAGGTCCATGTTAGCCCCACTCAAGACGACAGACTGCCCAGTCGCCCCGTCGGTCAGAAGACCACCCGGCAGGGGATCCCCAGCCGCCCGCAGGCAGCGGTGAGCTGCGTGGCCGTCCCTTCGAAGAACTCATCGCCGCGCGCTTCTTCGAGCCCGTACTTCCGATACACCCAGTTGCCGTAGCCGTAGTTCATCCGATCGACCAGCAGGTAGTCCACCTTACCGGCGAGCAGCTCGGCGAGCCCCTTCGCGCCGGGAAGCATAGGGGCGATCATCGCGAAGGTCCGGACCCCGGTTCTGTGCAACTCGTCCAGCGCGCGCAGCCTCTCCCCGATGGCGGGGGCGCGCGGCTCAAAAAGCCGCCGGATGCCGTCATCGGCCGTGGTGACGGTAAAGCCCACCTCGAGATCCGAAGCCCCACGGAACACATCGAGGTCCCGCAGCACCAGCGGGGAACGGGTCTGAACGCGCACCGGCCACCCCTCCCCCACCAGGATCGCCAGGCATCTCCGGGTCAGCTCGTAGTGCGCTTCCAAAGGCTGGTACGCATCGCAGACACCGCTCACCCAGACGATCCCGCGCTTCTTACGACCGACCTCGACCGCCAGAAGAGCGGGCGCGTTGATCTTGACGTCGACGAACTCCCCCCACGGTTCCTTGTGCCCGGTGAACCTCTTCATGAAGCGCGCGTAGCAGTAGGAGCAGGCATGCTCGCAGCCCGTATACGGATTCAAGGCGTAGTCGTACACCCGGGAGGTGGAGAGGATGGCCTTGGCCGGCGTCTCTCTGACTATCATGTCCGTCGCTTCGAGGTCGCCATCCGCGCTTCCTTCCGCGGGGGTTACCGGTCAGCAGTTTACAGCGTGAGCGCCCGGCGCCGCGCCTCGTCCGATGTCATACTGGGGATACCGGTGGCGCTCCGGCACCCCGGGCGGCGTAGGCTGTGAAGAACGCAAGACACGGAGGGCGACCCCCATGCAGCCCGATCCCACGACGATCCTCGCCGGGCTTTCGATCACGGAGCCCCTCATAGGCTTCTACGACGCGCCGGACCCCGCGCCTTTCAGGCCGCTGGTCACACCGGGGCGCGGCCAATGCGTCTTCGTCTCGATCAAGAAATGGCGCCGGGGCAAGACCCTACATCTGACCCGCGAGAAACACGGCTGTGGGGGCAGTCACCTGTTCGGCATCGACACCGCGTCACGCAGGGAGATGGTCGAGTTCCTCTGTGACGAGGAGGGCCTGAGGGCGACCCACCAGCTCATGGACCTGTGGCTCGACTCGGCGAAGGCCTACCGGCCGCAGCACGAGCACCTGCTCATCGGCCCTTTGCGGCCCGATCAACACCAGTACCTGCGAACGGTCACCTTCTATGTCAACGCCGACCAGCTCGCCGTGCTCTGCACGGGCGCTGCTTACTACAGCCGCCCCGACGACCTCGAACCGGTGCTGGCGCGCTTCGGCTCAGGCTGCATGCAACTCACCACCCTGTTCGACGATCTCGATGCACCCCAAGCCATCATAGGCTCGACCGACCACTCGGTGCGCAAATACCTGGAGCCTTGGATGATAGCGTTCACCGTGACCCGGCCCATGTTCGAGCTGCTGTGCCTCTGGGCGGATGATCCGCGTAGCTCGCTTCATTCTGAGTTCACCAGGTCGCTCATCAAGGCCCGGGGAGGGTCGCTGGCCACGCGGTAGGAGCGGACAGGGCGTCCGCAGCAGACCAGGCGAAAGGAGCAGGGACAGGCGTACTACGGGAGAAGCCCCGCCCAAGGCGGGGCTTCTCCAACGGTCGTGGCCGAACCGCTCGGCAGGCAGACCCACAAAGGGCGGCCTTGGCCTCGACGCAGTCTCGACTGCGCCTCGATCGTTGCCTCCCGGGCCGCGACCCTTACTGCTTCCTCTGGATCTCCTTGTACATGGGGTTCGAGAAGACCTTGTCGAGGCACTGGCCGCTCTCCTGCATCTTGGCCTTGCCCACGGAGTAGCACACGCAGAACGCCACTTCCATGATCTCCTCGTCGGTCGCACCGGCGGCCTTGGCGTTGCAGGCCTGGGGCAGCACGCCGTCCCAATGGTTATTCATCATGTACAGGCCCACAAGGAGCAGATACCGCGTCTTGGGGTCGAGGATGCCCCGGTCGAGCAGCTGGGTGAGCTGGTTCTGGGCGAAGGTGTGCAGCATCTCCACCTTGTTCTTGACCCAGAAGTCCAGGGTCGGGTCGCCCCCGGCGCCGGGCTTGTAGCCCGGACGCTGCAGGGCCCACGATGCCAGGATCTCTTCGCCGGTCTTGGCGGCCTTCATTGCTTCTACTACGTCTACTTCTTCCGGCCTTGGCATGTACTTGCTCCTTTCGTTGCCGTTGCTTCCGTTCTCAACCGGTGCTCCCGCGCCCGGAGCGGACCCACCGCCCGGTCGCGCCGAAGTCCCGCACCGCAGGATGAAGGCCCGCAGGCCTTCGCACTTCTACACCACAGTGTACTTGGGACCTCCGCCGCCTTCCGGCGGCACCCACTGTATGTTCTCGAAGGGATCTTTGACGTCGCACGTCTTGCAATGCACGCAGTTCGAGAAGTTCACTTTGAGGCTCCTCTTGCCGGTCGCCTCATCGACCGTCATCTCGTACACGCCGGCCGGGCAGAACCGTACGCACGGGTTCTGGAACTGCTCGGTGCAGGGGCCGTAGCAGACGTCGAAGGACTCGATCTTCAGGTGGGACGGCTGAGCCTCCTCGTGCGTCGCCCCCGAATAGTAGACGTCGGTCTCCTTGTCGAAGGTGAGCTGCTTATCGTATTTGACGTCGCCGACGGCCTCGGCTGAAGGCGTCGCCGTGCCGTACTTCTCGGTGACCTTCTTCAGATGGGCATGGTCGGGAGTGGCCGGCAGCCGGTTCTTGAAAACACGTCCGCCGAAGACGTACTGCAGAGCCACGGTCGTCAGGCCCAGGTAGAGACCCCGGGTCATGGCCTGATGGAAGTTGCGCACCTTGTACAGGTTCTTCATCTCGTTGCTGTCGGCCATGGCCTTCTCGTAGCCGGCAAGCCTGGCCTCAGAAAGGTCGTCGGCGACGAGGCCCTCGAAGATGGCCTGAGCCGCCAGCATGCCCGACCTCATGGCCAGGTCGATACCTTTGATCTTCATGCCGTTGAAGAGGTTGGCCGCGTCTCCGATGATCACGCCCCCCGGGAAGGCCAGCTTGGGCACGGAGAAGTACCCCCCCACCGGAGCCGTCTTGGCGCCGTACTGGATGAGCCTGCCGTCCTTCAGGAGGGCGCTCACCAGGGGATGGAGTTTGAATCTTTGGAACTCCCGGTGTGGATCGATGAATGGGTCGGAGTAGTCGAGGCTCGTCAGCTGCCCCACCGATACCAGGTTGTCTTTCATGCCGTACACGAAGCCGCCGCCGAAGGTGTCACTCTTCAGCGGGTACCCCATGCAGTGGATGATCTCCCCGGGCTCGATGCGACCTTCTGGGAGTTGCCACACTTCCTTGACTCCCACCTCGAAGCCAGGGGGGTTCTTGCCGGCGTCCAGCTTGAAATGCGCGATGACATCCTTGGTGAGACTGCCTCTCGAGCCTTCGCCGAGCACGGTCACCCGGGCATGCAGATCGGTGCCGGGCTCGTAGTTGGGTTTCTTGTCGCCGCCTGCGTCGATGCCCTTGTCACCGGTACGCACGCCGATGACCCTGCCGTCCTCGTAAAGGACCTCGACCCCCGCGAACTCAGGGAACAGGTCGACCCCGTTGTCCTCGACGAGTCCGCCCATCCACTGGTTGAGTCTGGCCATGGACACCACATAGTTGCCGTGGTTGTTCAAGGGAGGAGGCGTGATCGGCGACTTTATCTTGCCCGTCTTAGTCAGAAGGTAGACCGACTCCTTCTTGACCTCCCCTTCAAGAGGGGCCCCCTTCTCGAGGAAGTCGGGGACCAGCTCCTTGAGCGGTCCGGGCGCCATCACGGCGCCCGAGATCCCGTGCGCTCCGATGGAGAACCCCTTCTCGAGCACTGCGATGGTCACCTCGTCGAGCTTCTTGCCGTCGCCTTTTTGGTTGTGAGCCTTGATCAGCTTGGAGAGATGAAGCGCGCTGCTCAGCGAAGCGATGCCGCCCCCGACGAAGAGGACGTCGACCTCCATCACATCTCTAGTTTCAGTCACCGTGCCCTCCTCAGGAGAATCGCAGAGGTATACGTCGGCCTCATATCGCTTGGTCCGCCACGCCTGTAAGACGGTCTCTCTGCCCGGTCTTTGACACGAGTTGTTAAGAGGCGGCCTTGCGCCGGCGGATCGCCTCCGTCAGCGCGGGCACGATGACGAGCAGATCTCCCACCACGCCGAAGTCGGCGAAGTTGAAGATGGCCGCTTCGGGGTCCTTGTTGATGGCGACGATGCACTTGGAAGTCTGCATGCCCGCCGCGTGCTGGATGGCCCCGGAGATGCCGCAGGCGATGTAGAGCTGGGGGGACACGGTCTTGCCGGTCTGCCCCACCTGGTACTGGTGAGGTACCCAGCCCTCGTCGACGATCGCCCGGCTGGCGCCGACGGCGGCGCCCAGTGCGGCGGCCAGTTCCTGGACAAGCTTGAAGTTCTCGGCGCTGCCGATACCCCGGCCGCCCGAGACGATGATGGAAGCCTCTTCAAGGCTGACGATGCCCAAGTTCTCGCACACCACATCGAGCACCTTGGCCAGCAGGCCGGCGGGCGTGAAGTCCGCCGGGAGGGCCACGACCTCGGCGTCCTTGGGCGCCTCTTCGCGGGCGAAGACGTTCGGCCGCACGGTCGCCACGGCCGGGGTGGTCGTCGCCTGCTTCTCGACGATCACACTACCCCCGAAACAGGGGTGGGTCACCACGAATCCGCCGTCCTTGGCTTCAAGACCGGTGATGTCCACCAGCAGCCCTGCGCCCAGACGGGCCGCGCACCCGGCGGCCACGTCCCGGCCGTCCGGCGACCCCGCACACAGGATCAGCGCCGGTTCCGCGGCCTTGGCCGCGGCCGCCACGGCGTCGATGAAGGGCCCGGGCCGGAAGACCGCGGCCTCGGGAGTCTCGACCACGTACACGCGGTCGGCGCCGTACCGTCCCGCGGCCGCCACGAAGGGGGCCGTCTCAGCGGCCACGACGACCACACTGACCGGCCATACCGCCAGGGCGCGGGCCTGAGTGATGCTTTCTAAGGTGACGTTGGCGAGCTTGCCGTCCTTCGGCTCGGCTACAACGAGGATACCGTTCTGAGTGCTCACTGATCTCTCCTCTATTACACGAGCTTCTGGCTCGCCAAGAACTCGACGATCTTCTGGGCCCCCGTACCGTCATCCTCGATCTTCACCCCGGCTTTCCGGGGTTCGGGGATGCGGGCCGAGAGCACCTTGGTCTTGGAACCGGACAATCCCACCTGGGCCGTGTCGAGGCCGAGGGCGGAAGCGTCCTTCACATCGAGAGGCTTCTTCTTCGCGCCCATGATGCCCTTCATTGAGGGATACCGGGGTTCGTTGATCCCCTTGATGACCGACAAGACGGCCGGCAGGGGACACTCGTATGAGACATAGCCCTGCTCGGTCTCGCGGTGGACCGCCACAGACGAGCCCTGCACTTCCACCTTCGCCAAGGTAGACAGCAACGGCACGCCGAGCCGCTCGGCCACCGCCGCGGGCACACACCCGGTCTCGCCGTCGGTCGACCGCACCCCGAAGATCACCAGGTCCCACTGGATGCCCTTCAACGCCTCCGCGAGAACATAAGCCGTGGCCTGGACATCCGACCCGGTGAGGGCTTCATCCACCACCAGGACCGCGCTGTCGACCCCCATCGCCAGGGATTTCCGGACCGCGTCCTCAGCCTTCTGGGGTCCCATACACACGGCCGTCACCTCGCCGCCGTGGGCCTCCTTGATGCGCAACGCTTCCTCGACCGCGTATTCATCGTACGGATTGAGGATGCAGGTCACGTTGCGATCCAGACGCCACGTGGCGGGATCGAGCCTCTTCTCGGCCTCTGTGTCGATCACCTGCTTTACGCACACCGCGATATTCATCAGCCATCCATTCCTTTGTAGGGCGAAACCCAGCCGTATGCCTCCCGGGGTGCCGGGGTGCCTATATGATAGTCCGAGACCGGGCGGAGCGGAACGCTTCCACGGAACTTTTCATGAGTCGCTCAAAGTATTACCATGATGTATAGATGAAGTATGGGGTGTGAATGGAGCTGGATCTCCTCAAATCCTTCGTGGCGGTGGCGGAGGCCCGTAGTTTCAGCCGGGCGGCGCGGGCCATGCACTCCACTCAGCCCACGCTCAGCCGGCAGATCGCGCGATTGGAGAGCGAACTGGGCGTCCGGCTCTTCGAGCGATACGGGCGTCATGTGGAATGCACGCTGACGGGCCAGGTGGTGTTGCCGCTCGCCCGGGCCGTCATCAGCCGGACTGAGGAGATCCTTACCCTCACCCGCGAACAAGGCGGCATCGGCGCCGGGACGGTGCGCTTCGGCGCCGTCGGGAACGTCATGGCCCTCCTTCTGACCCCCATACTGGGGTCGTTCTTCACCGCCTACCCGCGTGTCACCGTCGATCTCATCGAGATGGACGACGCCGGGCTCGAAGATGCCGTCGTCAGCGGCGAGCTCGACTGCGCGGTGATCACGCCGTGGGGCTCGACCCGGGCGGCCACCCAGCACCTGCTCACAGAGGAGATCCTGCTGATCGTACCCCGGGACCACGCGTTGGCGAAAGAATCTTCCGTACCGTTGAGCAGACTGGCCGACGAATCGGTGCTGCTCCCCAGAGCGGGCATGAACGCGGGCAACGTCACCGCCGATGCCTTCCGCCGGGCAGGCCTCGAACCCAGGATATCGCGGCGGGCCAACTACCCGGAGTTGACCAAATCCCTGGTGAAATCGGGCCTCGGGGTCGCGCCCATGCCTAAGATGCTGGCCACTCCCGAGACCCTCGACGGCCTGGTCGCCGTGCCCTTCGAGAAGCCCTTGTATCGGGATCTGAAGCTGATCTACCCGCGCGATCGCCCATTGCCCCCGGCGGCACGGGCCCTCATGGTGCACATCCGCGCGGCGATACTCAGCAGAGGCGGGAGCGAGCAGTCGTAGACGACGGAAGGGCTCCTAGACAACGGAAGGGTCGTATACGCCCCGGTAATACTTAGCGCTACTCATGCAAAGTTCGGCCGAAGCGCAGTGGCGACCCGCCCCTGGTACTATCATTGAATCGGTCGCCCGGCTGCGGCATGGGCAGGCGACCGGCCGGTCTCCCGGTATCTGTATCTATCCACTCGGCAGCAGATCCTACGGGATTCGAGAAGGAGATGGTTGCATGGACTTTCGATTAACCGAAGAGCAGGAGATGATCCGCGACATGGTGCGGGATTTCGCCGAGAACGAGGTCAAGCCCGTGGCCATGGAGTACGACCACAAGCAGGACCCCAAGGACTGCGTCCCCTGGGACCTGATCAAGAAGGCGTCGGAACTCGGCCTGCGGACCGCGGCCATCCCTGAGAAGTTCGGCGGCGTAGGCGCCGATTACCCCACTCTCGCCCTCATCCTCGAGGAGCTGGGAGCGGCCGACCAGGGTTTTGCCACCCTCATCAGGGGCTGCTACACCGAGTCACCCCGGCTGGTGGGAGAGCTTACTCCGGATCTGCGCGACATCTGGCTGACCAGGTTCGTGCAGGAAGACGACTTCCTCCTCGGCCTGGCCCGTTCGGAGCCGGACGCCGGCACCGATTCGCACTTCCTGTATGACGAGCCCGGCGCCTCCATCCAGACCTACGCGGTCAAGCAGGGCGACGAGTATGTCATCAACGGCACCAAGCATTACATCTCGTGCGGCGGCATCGCGAAGCTCTACTTCCTCTACGCGCGTACCGACCGCAAGGGTCCCATCTCCACGAGCCTGAGCTGTTTCCTGGTGCCCGCGGACGCCCCCGGCTTCAGGATCGGGCGCTTCCACAACAAGCTCGGCCGCCGGCTCCTGGCCAACGCCGAGCTGATCTTCGAAGACTGCCGCATCCCCGCCAATTACCTGCTCGGCAAAGAGGGCGAGGCCTGGGGTACCGAGGGCGAGTGGGGCGGCCCGCAGTTCGACTGGTCGAAGACCCCGCAGGGGGTACCGCCGCCGTTCGGGCTCCTCGGCGCCGCCGCCAATCTGGGAACGGTACGCTCGGTGTACGAAGAGGCCCTCGCGTATGCCAAGCAGCGGGTCCAGGGCGGCAAGCCCATCATCCAACACCAGCATGTGGCCATGAAGCTGGGTGAGATGAAGATGCAGTACGAAGCGGCGCATTGGTACCTGATGCAGTCCGCCTGGTCGTACAAGGAGAAGTACAACTACAACCCCAAGTGCGGCATGTTGGTCAAGGCGTTCGTCGACCACATCGGCGTGAACTTCGTGAACATCACCTGCGGGCTGATGGGCGGCTACGGCACCACCGACGACGACGTGCCGTTCAGCAAGCACCTGAGGGACATCTATTGCATGCTGCACGGGTTCGCAACCACCGAGATGGCCCTGCTGAACGGAGCGCCGGTCGAGTAGGCCTGGTCCCTCGATCACACTCCAGGAAGGACAAAGGATGGCAGAGCAGACATTCGTCACCTGCACCGGCGGCGGCCCGCTCAGGGTACACGTGGAGGACGGCAAGATCACCAAGGTACGACCCCTCGTCTTCGACGAGACCGATTCCCCCTCGTGGACCATCGACGTCGACGGGCAAAAGTACACCCCGTTCCGAAAAGCCTGCGTAGCCCCGTTCTCGCTGGTCGAGAGGGCCCGCGTCTACTCCGACGAACGAATCCCCTACCCCATGAAGAGGGTGGATTTCGATCCGAAGGGCGACCGAAACCAGCAGAACCGCGGCAAGTCGGGCTACGAGCGGATCAGCTGGGATGAGGCCCTCGACCTCGTCGCCGCCGAGATGAAGCGCATCCGTTCCGAGTACGGCCCTGAAGCCATCATGTCCCGGGGTTCGTCCCACCATAATTGGGGCAACCTCGGCTACCGCTCAGGGGCCTGGGCCCGCTTCTTCAACATGATCGGGTTCACCGACATCCTCGACAACCCCGACAGCTGGGAAGGCTGGCACTGGGGAGCGACCCACGCCTATGGTTTCTACTGGAGGCTGGGTAATCCTGAGCATTACGACATGCTCGAAGATGCGCTCCGTCACACCGAGCTCCTCATCTCATGGAGCAACGACCCCGACACCACTCACGGCATCTACGGCGGGACCGAGTCCGCCGTCTGGCGTCTGTGGCTGAGGGACAAAGGCATCAAGACCATCTTCATCGACCCCTTCCACAACTACACGGCGGCGCACGTCGACGGGAAGTGGATCGCCTACCGTCCCGGCACGACCTCGGCGCTGGCGGTGGCCATCGCCTACGTTTGGCTCCAGGAAGGCACCTACAACAAGGAGTATGTGGCGACCCGCACCTACGGGTTCGACGAGTTCAAGTCCTACGTGCTCGGCGAGAGTGACGGCACACCCAAGACCCCCGGCTGGGCCGCGGAGATATGCGGCGTGCCCGCCCATACCATCACGGCGCTCGCCCGCGAGTGGGCTTCTCACCGGACCTCGCTGGCCGGCGGGACCAAAGGCGGGGAGGGCGGCGCCTGCCGGCAGGCCTACGCGACCGAGTCTGCCAGACACCTCGTCTTCCTCCAGGCCATGCAAGGACTGGGGCTCCCCGGCATCAGCATCTGGGGAACGGCCAACGGGCCGCCGTACAACCATACGCTGGAATTCCCGGGATACGCGCAGGGCGGCTTCAACCTGATCGCCGACAAGCCGGCCATCAACTCCGTCAAGCAGCGTCTCTACCGTCTCACGGTGCCGGACGCCATCCTCGACGGTCACATCGAGTGGATGGGCGAGGGCTTCTGCGGCAACTCGATCGAGCAGCAGTTCACCAAGTTCACCTACCCGCTGCCCGGCCA
>JAJFUK010000155.1 GCA_021372435.1 Actinomycetes bacterium
GGCTTCTACCTGTCGAAGGTCGTGCTCGAGGCGGACGTCGTGATCCAGACGTGCTGCCTCAAGACGCACCGGTTTGGGGGGCATTTCACCATGTCGCTCAAGAACTCGGTCGGCTTGGTGGCCAAAAAGGTCCCGGGGGGCGTCTACGACTACATGTACGAGCTGCACGGCTCTCCGTTCCAGCGGCTCATGATCGCCGAGGTCAACAAGTACTACACGGTGGACTTCGTGATCATGGATGCAACCAAGGCGTTCATCGACGGGGGACCCGACAAGGGGACCGAGGTTGAGCCCGGCCTTATGCTGGCCGGGAAGGACAGGGTGGCCCTCGACGCCGCAGGAGTGGCGATCCTAAGAGAGTCCGGGTCCACGCGCCTAACGAAGAAGCCCGTCTTCGAGCTGGACCAGCTACGCCGGGCGGCGGAGCTGGGCGTGGGAGCCGGGTCGGCGGCGGAGATGGAGCTGGTGCCGCTAGATGAGCCGAGCCGGGGTGCGGCCAGGAGGATCCGGGCCATCCTCGAGCAGAAGTAGGGGGATCAGGACACCGGGTCACTTACCCGTCGCCGGACGCTGCCCGAGAAAGGCGCTGTGAGCGGAAAGCATCCGTCAGGCGGGTGCCGACAGCCGCTCCATGAGTTGGTCGAACGACAGCCCCATGCCACGCGCCACTCTCTGAAGCGTCCCCAGCCGGGGGTCACGGCGGCCGGTCTCCACTCTGCTGAGTGATTCCTGTGCGATACAGCTGCGGTGCGATAGCTCGCGCTGACTGAGGCCCATGCTCTCTCTGACGGCCCGGAGCTTCGCCCCCACGAGCTTGCGTTCGGCATCGTCCGCAGACAGAAGCCGGGCGCGGTACTCCTTGTCGAGGACGGCACGAAGACTGCTCGCGCTGATCTCGATCTCTCGACCGGTCTTGTCGACCAGTGACAGCGAGCCGCCGCCGGGTCTCACAGTCGCGGTCACCGGTGTGAAGCCGAGGCGGCGCGCAAAAGGCAGATCGCCCCACCGAACCGCCCTCCCCAGCCCATCATCGAACTGGAGACAGAGTATGGAGTCAAGGGCGAAGAACCTCGCCTCTTTGAGGCGCCAAGACTCGTCCTCCCCGGTTTGAGCAGTCCGCGGACTGATCGTGGCGGTCATCAGGCGTCACTCCCTCTGATCCGGATAGCTGATCACATGAGCCCAAGCCTCAAGCATGATTACTTGGTTCTCCTGCAGGCAGCGCCGGAGCACCGGCGGCAGACTGAGGCCGGGCGGCTTCCTTACTCTCAAGGTGACGAGATCCACAACTACGCTGCCTGTCTGGCCCAAACCGGTGATGTGGCAGTGAGGAGGACCATGGTCGACCTCCCAGATCTCGATTCTGACTCCACCGCACTCAAGCCGGAAGAGAGCCATCTACTGTCGCATTATTCGTCATATGATTTTATAGTCAATGAAGCTGGCCGTCAATCCGCCGCCAAGTGCGCATGAATGGAGGCCGTTCAGATGGTCGCGCTCGCCAGTCCGGTCCGACATCCGACCAAAGACGGAGCTTGGCACAGCCCGCGATCGCGGACTTGGCCCCTCCGCGCTGGTGACCGTCACATCCACATCCCGCTATACCGACCACCCCCCAGCCGGACCGGCTCCGCGAACCAGTAGGTCGGGACGGTGCCGCCCGCGGTCCACAGGTCCCACACTCCGCCCTGAGCTCCCCGCACTTCTACGCTGCAAAAGGGCCGGTCCAGATGGTGGCGACCAACGCCCGGCTGGAGGCGCTGGAGTTGGCGCCGGCCGAGGTCTGTTCACGGTGGGAGACGCTCGGGGAGATCCGAGGTGTAGAATCGCCTGGGGCCGGCCGGCCTCTAAAGACTCGTTTCAAAATGAAGCTCCGCCGCAAGGGACGAGCCGGGCGAGCGCGAGAGACGACGCAGCGAGCGTGAATAGCAGCGCTACTCACGAGACCGAGAACGCAATATCGTGCCCGTCCGGCGCGCACTCGGCGGCCGCGGCTTCATTCGAAACGAGTTCTACATAGATAGGACTAGGACCTACATCGTGGGCGACAAGAGCAACGTGAGGGGCAACACGGGCGACGGCGGCCCCGCGGGCGCGCGCGGCAACACGGGCGACGGCGGCCCCGCGGGCCGGGGCGACGGCGACGGCGGCCCCGCGGGTGACAGAAGCGGCGCGGGCCGCGAGAGCGCCCCGGCTGGTCGAAGGAGCGCAAGGGCAGCGGCCAGGCGGGGTCTGTGGACCAGGAGTTTTGTGGTCATCTCCCTGGTGAACTTCCTCAACGCCGTGGTCTTTCTCCTGCTCATGATCGTCATGTCGAAAGTCGCCACTGAACGCTTCGGCGCCTCTCCCGCCGTGGCCGGTCTGTCGGCGAGCATCTTCGTCATCGGAGCGTTCGTCACCCGCCCCTTCATCGGAAAACGTATCCACCGGATCGGTCAGACCAAGACTCTATACATCGGATCGTTCCTGAGTGTGCTCCTCACCTTGGTCTACTTCGCGGCTAACAACAACGGTCTGCTCATCCTGGTCCGCTTCCTCCACGGCGCCGCTCACGGTACGGCCGCTCTGGCCACAGGGACGATCGTGGCCGGGGTGCTGCCGCGAGACCGCTACGGCGAGGGGATGGGCTATTTCACGCTGGGTCAAACGCTGTCCACGGCGATCGCGCCGGCTCTTGGCCTGTTGTTGCTCCAACACGGGGGCTTCGACGCCCTGGTCGTCGCCTGTGCGGCCGCCTCGGCGATCGCCCTGGCGCTCCTCCCCCTCTTGGGGGTCAAAGATCTACAGTTGACCGAGGAACAACGCGCCGAGACTGAGGGATTCAAGCTCAGCAACTACGTCGAACCCAAGGCCGTGCCCATCGCCGTGGCCCTTATGGTGACCTACCTCTGCTATTCCAGCGTCTCGTCGTTCCTGGCGCTGTACTCCGAGAAGATCCAGTTGGCCGGCGCGGCCGGGGTGTTCTTCGTGGTGTACGCCGTCGTGATCTTCCTCTCGAGGCCGCTCGTCGGACAAAGATTCGACGCCAAAGGCGAAAACTCGGTGATGTACGCGGCCATCCTCGGCTTCGTACTCAGTTTGGCCATCTTGGCTCTGGCGCACCACTGGTCGGGGTTCCTGCTGGCCGCGGTGATCATGGGGCTGGGCTTCGGGACCATCCAAGCGTGCGGGCGGGCCATCATGGTCAAAGTCACTCCTCTGCACCGGATGGGGCAGGCCACTTCCACCTTCTACATTTTTGGAGACACGGGGCTGGGCCTTGGTCCGCTCTTCTGCGGCCTGCTCATCCCGTTGACCGGCTACCGGGGTATGTACGGAACCATGGCCGTTCTCGCGGCGCTCTCCCTAGTCCTATACCACGTGCTGCACGGGAGACACGTGCGCCGGGGCGCGGCCGGAGCCGAGGGAGCAGACGTTTCCTGAGGTGTGAGTCCGTGTCGTCACCGTGTGCATTCCGGTCTCTTACCCTCAGGTTGAGCCTCGCGGTCTTGATGGCTGGGCCTGCGCCAACCGCCGGCCCAAGGGAAACCACAGCGCTAGGCTCACCACGGATAGACCGAGTATGAGGGTCCCGATCACTTCAACCCGTTCCCAGAGCTCCAGTGAGACGATGATGATCCCGAGGCTGCCCATCACCGTGTGCAACGAGTTCATGACCCCCGAGACCGATCCGGTGTCTCCTTCGTGCTGCGCGAGCATCAGGTAGACGGCCGGAGGCCGCGTGCAACTGAACGCCAGCGGCATGGGGAACAGGCTTAGGATGAACTGCCAAGGCCCCAACCGGCCGAAAAGCAGGATCAGCAGACCGCTGGCTGCGCAGACGACGAAGCCCAGGGTCAGGATCGTGGTGCGCTCGAGCCGTCGCGAGAGCCAGATGTAGACCTGAGGCCCTATCGCCGAGCTGACGGCGAAGACCGCGAAGAAGTAGCTGTATACCTGGCTGCTGACCCCGAACGTCACCTGGTAGATGTATGACGAAGAAGAGATGAAACCCATCATACCCACGCCCAGCAACGAGAAGTTGAGAAGCAGAAGGAGGAAGGCCCGGTTCCTGAACACACTGCCTAGGCGCCGCAGCGACGCCAGAGGATTCCCGGAGAGCTTCTCGCCCACCGTCTCGCTGTAGGCGATCGACCCGGCGAGCACAAGCAGGCCTAGTAGCGCCTGGGCCACGAACGCCCCTCTCCAAGAGGTGAACCTGAGAATGAGTGCGCCCACTACCGGCGCCACCGCCGGTGACAAGACCGTCATCGTCTGGATGACGGCAAGAATCACCTCACGCTTCCTCCCGTGATAGACGTCCTTGACGATGGCGGTCGCTGTGGAGCAGGCCGCGCCGGTCCCCAGTGCCTGCAGAACGCGGAAGACCATCAACTGGAACACGTTGGCCGAGAGTGCACAAAGGACACCGGCCACCGTATAGCAGCTGAGCCCGACCAGAAGAACCGGCCTACGCCCGTAGCGGTCGCTCAGGGGGCCCCAGGCCAGCATGGAGACGGCGTAGACGATGAAGAAGAGGATGAGGGTCAGATTCGTCTGGTACTCGGGGACATGGAAGTAGTCGGTCATCCCGGGAAGAGCCGGCAGGTAGAGATCGGTGGAGAGCGCCGGGAAGGCGGTCAGTGCCGCGAGGAAGACGACGAGTCCCTTGGCGCCGAGGTGTTTCTGCGATGTCGGTCGCTGCTGTTCCATCCGGTCGTTCACGGTACCACAGCCGGGTGCGGCGCCCGGCATCCGCAGGCGGCGGAGCACGGAGGGGCCCAGGCGCTCCCCCCGGCCCGGTCCGGCTCCGGGGCCGCCGGCGCTCCCCCGACCCGGTCCGGCTCCGGGGCCGCCGGCGCTCCCCGGACGGAGGGGCCCCGGCGCTCCCCGGACGGAAGTGCGCGTTCCTCTGCCGGACCTGCACGTCCAGACCCACCCTTTGCACGTGCAGACCCGCCTTGTGCACGTACAGACCCGTCTTGTGCCTGCAACCGGGTTGACCAGTCGTCGTATTCTGACTATCGTGGAGAAGTGGCGACGGAAGGGCCTGGAGTCAAACGGCCGGCCCTTCGTTGGCCTGTGATGTGCCCGGCCCAGGATGGTTCAATGTCGAGGAGGGAAGACGCTGTGGCAGACAATGGCTCGACATCGAAGACACTCCAGTTCATGGTAGGACGGCTCTCTACGTCTTCGACTCCCCAACTGGTGAGGCTTGTCAAGAATCCTCTTGTCCAGAAGGTGGCCGTGCGCCAAGTCAAGAGGTATCTGGTGAACTCGCTCAAGGCCTCCCGCTCGGACTCCACTTATCTGCCGAGTGTTCAGGACGATCGCATAGTCATGGGGATGGCCATCACGGAATCGCTGTATCGCGGTCTAAAGGGGAAGCATTTTTCCGATCCCTATCTGCGGGGGATGCTCCAGATCCTGGTCAAGACACTGTTCATCGACCGGGGGAACCCAGAGCAACGCAAGCAGTTCCAAGAGGCGTTCGGCAAGCTGGCTCCCAGTTTCCTACTCGTGGCCCCTGGAAAAGCCTGCAACCTCCGCTGCCCGGGCTGTTATTCCGACTCCGACGACAAGACGAACAAGCTCGAATGGAGCCTGGTCGATCGCATCATGGACGAGGCCAAGAACCTGTGGGGGGAACGCTTCTTCGTCATCAGCGGGGGCGAACCCTTCGCCTACCGTTCGGAAGGCAAGGGCATCGTAGAGCTGTTCGAGAAGCACCAGGACTCCTTCTTCATGGTCTACACGAACGCCACCCTCATCGACGACCAGGTCAGCAAGCGGCTCTCCAAGGCCGGCAACGCGCTGCTGTGCCTGTCGCTCGAAGGGTTCAAAGAGCGCACCGACGCCCGCCGGGGAGCCGGGGTATTCGACCGGGTCATCGCCACGATGGACCGGCTCAACCGGGACCGGGTGCCCTTCGGCGTCTCGTTGACGGCCACGAACGACAACGTCGAAGAGATCCTGTCGGATGAATTCATCGACTTCATAATGAAGAAGGGCGCCCTGCTGGGCTTCATCTTCCACTACATGCCCATCGGCCGTTCGTTCGACCTCGAGCTGATGCCCACTCCCGAACAGCGCGCCTGGATGTGGAAACGGACCTGGGAGATCGTCCGCGAAAGACAGTTCTTTCTGCCCGATTTCTGGAACCACGGCACCTGCGTGGACGGCTGCATAGCAGCCGGCGGACACGGCCAAGGCGGCTATTTCTACATCGACTGGAACGGCGCCGTGACGCCCTGCGTGTTCATGCCCTATTCTCCGGTGAACATCCGCGACGCCTACGCGCAAGGCAAGACCCTGAACGACGTGTGGCAAGACCCCTTCTTCCAAGCTGTTCGGCAATGGCAGTACGACTACGTCGACGATGGTCGCAGCATGATCGCCCCCTGTCCCAACCGCGACCATCACGACGAGCTGGAACGGTTGTTGATACAGTACGAACCCGAGCCGACCGACAGCAACGCCGCCGAGACCCTTGTCGACCCCGACTACACGCGGGGGCTGGTGGCCTATAACCGGCGCTTCGAAGCGATCACGGACGGCATCTGGGAAGCCCACTACCTGAACCGCGTGGCCGCCGAGGATGAGCTGTTCGCTCCCCTGCCGGAGATACCGGTCACGGAGGCCCCGCAGGCGCACGAGGAGGGCGAGGGCCCCGAACAGGCGGAACACGTGCCCGGCGTGGAGAGGGAGAGCGTCCGCCTGCACCGGTAGCGGGCTGCCCGCGCATCGGACGGACGCCGCTCCTTCGGGTGGCGCCGGCACGTACCCGCGCAGCATGGCCCGCGCCCGTCCTACCGGCCCGCCGGGGATACCCGGTCGGAGGCCGCAGAGGATGCCCGGGCCGAGGCAGCCGGAGCGGCTCGACCGCAGGCAGCCGGCCCAACGAGCGCCGGCACCCGCGGCATGTTCACGAAGTTCCGGAGGGACGTATGAAAGACCCCAAAGACAAGATCCTATTTGGGACCTATTTGAGACCGGCGGGGGATCGGAGGCAGGCTTCGGCCAAGCCAAGATGTTTTCCGAGGCCGGCTGCGAAGTGATGATCGCGGATGTCCGGCAGGACCACCTCGACCAGGCCCTGGCCTACTGATGGGCCCGCCCCCTCCGCCGGAAGACTCGTGAGCGCAGGAAGCGACCGCGGCCCTGCCCCGGGAGTGCCGCCCCCGGAAGCGGCGGGGCCGGTCCACCCGGCGGGCGCCGGTGGCGGCGACGGCCGCGCGGTGCGCGCCGTCGCCGCCCGGCAGTCCCGCTCACGCAGACCCGGCGGCCGCTCCACCGGCACGTCTCTCCCCCTGCCCGGCAATGCCACCGTGGTCGTGGTAGGCGGTGGACCGGCGGGTTCGTTCTTCGCCATCCAGCTGCTCCGCAGAGCCCGGCAGACGGGCCGGGCGGTGAACGTGATCATTCTTGAGAAGAAGAGCGAAGTCTGTTTCTACAGCCCGGTCCCGTTCTCATCGTGGGAAGGGTGCAACTACTGCGCCGGCGGCGTGTCGCCCAGGCTGGTGGACGGCCTCCGCGCCGAGAACATCGTCATACCCGACGACGTGATCGAGAGCCGGCCCACCGAGATCATCGTGCACGGCGACTGGAAGAGCATCCAGTTGCCGGTCCCGGAAGGGCGGGAGATGCTGTCGGTGTTCCGCGGGTCGCGACCCCGGCAACGGACAGGGCGGTACGTCAATTTCGACACCTTCCTGCTCCACCGCGCGACCGAGGAGGGAGCCCAGGTGGTCACGGCCGAGGTGGATGGCGTCCGCTACTCGGCCGACGGTAGGCCCGTCATCAGTTATCGGGCACCCGCCGGGGGCCGTGGCGACCCCGCCGTGGGCGGCGGCGACCCGGCCCAGCACACCATCGAGGCCGACTTGGCTGTGTTCGCCGCGGGAGTGAACCGGCGGCCCGGCATGGAGGTCCGGGACGATCCGCTGACGGCCGCCCTCGAAGGAATGATCCCCCGGCTCCGGCCCCCGAAGGTACGGAAGGCCGTCATCGCCGAGATGAGGGACAAAGAGGACCGACTGGGCGTGATCGAGGGCGAGGTGCACTTCATACAGTACGGCTCGAAGGATCTGCACATCGAGATGGCCTCGGTCATGCCCAAGAAGGGCTGGCTCACCGTGGTTCTCCTCGGCGGGAGTGTCGACCGGGCCGAGCCCTCGGCCTCTCTGCGGTTGGTGGAGCGTTTTCTCCGGCTCCCCAATATCCGGCGGCTGGTGCCGCAGAGGACGGAGTTGACGGCGCAGTGCTGCTGCAATCCGAACATGACCGTGGGCGCGGCCCGGAACCCCTTCGGCGACCGAGTGGCCCTCACCGGCGACCTGGCTGTGGCCCGCCTCTACAAGGACGGCCTGTACTCCGCCTACACCACGTCGTCGGCGCTGGCCGACTGCGTTCTCGACCAGGGCATCGACAGGACGAGCCTGGCACGACACTACGGACCGGTGGTCCGCAGGCTGCACGCCGACAACCGGTACGGCCGCGTCATCTTCCAGATCAGCCATTGGGTCCTCGCCCACCCGGCTTTGAGCAGGGTGCTCTACAACGCGGTCATGACCGAGCGGATGACGACTCCACAGGAGCGGCACCGGCTGGCCCCTGTTCTCTGGCAGGTCGCGAGCGGAGACGACACCTACCGCCACATCCTCGCGGGAATGGTGCACCCCGCTTCGCTCTGGTTGATGCTCACCGGGGGCCTGTTTCTCACGTTACGCGACGTGGTGACCGAACGCCTCTTCGGACTTGACTGGACGGGAGTACCCCGCTACATGACCGGGGTCCCCGTGGAGCGGGTGGAGCCCACACGCAACGCGCTCTTCGCCGCCGCGGGGCTGGAGCCGCCTGCCCGGCCGCCCCAGATGGAGAGCATGTTCACCGTCCGCATCCGAGCGGACAAAGACGCCATCCTCAGGCAGCTCGGCGCCTTCGGCGACCCGGCCCGCGGGTACCTAAAACCCCGGTTCGTGCGTATCCACCGGGTCACCGGCACGCCGAACCAGGTGGGATCGGTCGTCCGCTACGACATCCCCGTCCTGCGGCTATCGTTCAGTATGGCGCTCGAGACGGTGGTGCCCGAGCGCCACCTGCTCTACCGCATCGTGGAGGGCATGGGCGAGGGCGGCATGCTGGCCTTCGTCCTCGATGAACTGAGGCCGGGCGTGAGTCTACTCACGATCTACGTGGGCTTCGATTTTCCCAAAGGCCGCGGCCTAGGCAGACTCGGATGGGGGCTCGGGCGGAGGATCTTCCCGGAGTTCGCGCACAACGTGATATGGAACTACTCGCTCTGCCAGCTCAGACATCTGGCCGAGATAGACGAAGGCTGAGCAGCAACGGTCGACCGGGCCCCGTTCGCGGCCCGCCTGCTACACGTCCGCGCGCACCAGGAACAGCGGCGTCTTCTTCACCCGGTGGATCAGATGCTCGGTCACGCTGTCGAAGACCGTCCCACCGGGTCCCGGCTCTCCGTGAGTCGCTAGGGCCAGCAACTGGGGTGGGTTGTCCCTGGTGAACTGGATGATGGCCCGGCCCGGGTCGCCGCTGAGCACCTCGGTACGGATCACGAAACCGGCCTCTTTGACCCGCTCCGCCACGCCGTCGAGGTACTGCTTCATCTCCGTCCGCAGCTCTTCCACCTTCTCGGGCGACATTCCGGCGCCTTCGACCGCCGTGTCCACCACATGGAGCAGCACCACCAACTCCGACTCCGGACCTCTTCGTTGCACGAGATTCAGCGCAGGAGTGATCACGGCTTCCGCCGACTTCGAACCACTCAGGGGAATCAAGAGGTTCCTCTGGGGAAGCCTGTCGAGGATGATCTCTTCGCCTAGCTCGGACGGTACCAGCCAGATGGGGACTTTAAGCGAATGGATGACCTTATTGGCGACGCCGCCCAGGTCCCAGGCTTCGATCCCGGAGCTCCCGTGCGTGGACATGAGCACGATGTCGATGTCGTGTTCGTCCACATACTTGAGTATCTCTTCGGCCGGTTCTCCCACGACCACGCTGCCACGCGCCTGGATGCCCTGCCCGATAGGGCCCCCGCCGAATCCATAGCCGCTCTCGCCGCCCTCGACCCGTAGCTGTTCGGCCTTCTGCTCGACGTAGGCGCGACGCATCGGCAGGGTTCCCGCGTCTTGGGGGCTGCAGACGTGCAGCAACTCCAGGTCGACGTGCAACCGCCCCGAGAGTTCCCGGGCGTACTGGAAGACCACCTCCGCCGGCTCTGAACCGTCAAGCAAGACCAGCATCCTCATGTACATGCCAATCCCTCCTTTGCGCAAGAACCCGCCGTCGGCGGGATCACCTTCTCAGTCTTCGCCCCCCACCAGAAGCAACGGCGTCACCTTCACCATGTGGATGACGCTTTCGGTCACGCTCCCGAATATCATCCTGTTGAGCCTGCTCTTGCCCCGGGTGGCCATGACCAGGAGCTGCGAGGGGTGGCCCTTAAGGTAGTCGATGATGGTCTCCGCCGGGTCCCCGGACAGAACCTCCGTGCGCACGTCGAGACCGGAGGCCCTGATGGGCTCGGCCAGACCCTCGAGGTACGCCTTCATCTCCCTGCGCTCCGCGTCGAGATTCTCGAGCGCCGCCCGGGTCACCGTGATCTGCGGCGCCTCCACGACGTGCAGAAGGACCAGCTCATCTTCGCCGCCCCTTTCTCTCATCAAGGTCAAGCCATAAGGGAGGGCCGCTTCCGACTGTTTGGAGCCACTCAAGGGGATGACCATGGGCCTTCTTGCAAGCGTGTCGGCAATGATCTCCTCGCGGAGCTCGGTGGGCACCAGCCATACGGGCACCTTCGAAGCGTGGATGACCTTGTTGGCCACTTCGCCGAGGTCCCAGTCCTTTACTCCGGAACTGCCGTGCGTGGACATCATGACCAGGTCGACGTCGTTCTCGTCCACGTACTTGAGGATCTCCTCCGCGGGATAGCCCACGACCACGTGGGCATGCGCCTGGATGCATTGGGCGGCGGCGTCCTTGTCGTACTTGGCCCTGACCTCCTCGGCCCTGGCGCACAGTTCCTCTGCCTTCTGCTCCATGTAGGCCCTACGCATGGGCAGCTGGGCCACCTCCTCCGGACTGCATACGTGCAGCAGCTCTATATCGATGTGCAGCCGGCCGGAGAGCTCCTGCGCGTAGTCGAAGACCACCTCGGCCAACTCCGAGCCGTCCAGGAGAACCACCATCTTCTTGTACATGCCTGTTCCTCCTCGGTGCAACGACTATCCGGCGGTAATTAGAGCGCTACCTTGTATAGTAGCAGTCGCGGCAAGGCGCATGCGGGCGCGTGCCTACGCCTTTGCGGATGTATTACACTGGCGTACAGATCAAGCACCGGACAGGCGATCACGAAAGGGGAGTCCGATGGGTGAGTTGGACTACGACAGCAGGCATAGGCTGAAACCCCACGATTTCGGCATCCTGGAGAAGTTCGCGTTCACGTACGCCCCAGTCGGCTTCAAGTTCTTCAACGTCGAGGCCGACCTCGACGGTCTGGGGCTCGAGCCGTTGCAGTCCAAGATCGCCTGGTGCCAGATGCTTCTCGAGGCTCAGAAGGGCAGGGCCTTCTATGCGACCGCGGAGAACCAATACTGCGAGCCCGGCGTCTTTCTGTCGGGCATGGGCGAGTTGAGCGCTCTGGCAGCCGGCGGGCGGATAGGTCCCCCCTTCGACATCTTTCCCACGGAGCGCGCCAACCGGCGCGTGTACGGTCACCTGAGCCTGCTCGCTGAAGGGTCCACGTACGCCGTCGCTTTCGCTCCTCTGAACAAGCTGACCTTCGACCCCGACCTCTTGATCTTGGCGTGCGACAACCTGGACCAGGGCGAAAGGGTTCTGAGGGCCACCCAGTGGGACACCGGCGATATGATCCTCAGCAACATGACCTACGTCATGGGGTGCAACTGGATGTTCACCTACCCTTACGTCTCGGGCAACATCAACACCGTGTGGACCGGCGTCTGCTACGGCATGAAGATGTACAAGCTCTATCCCCCGGGATTGCCGATCGTGAGCATCCCCTGGCATCACATCGACCGGGTCCTGCGGAACATGAACGAGATGCCCTGGACCCTGCCCGGACATTCCGACCGCAAAGAGGAAGCCTATCAGAAAGGCTTCGAGCGGCTCGGCGTGGAAGGCATCATCTAGCGGGGGGCGCGGCGCGCCTCCCGCTCGGGACGACATCAACGAGAGCAGAAAGGAGCGGTCCGTGAACTCTTCCCAGAACGAGGCCGAAGCAGCCGTCAGAGCGGTCTTGGACGGATACGCCGGCGCCGTCTACCACGGCGACGTAGAGACCTTGAAAGACATATTCCATCCCCAGGCCTGCATGAACGGCTACCTGGGGGACAAGCTCCTCTTGGGCGGACCGGAGCCGTTCCTTGCCGATATCGGCAGCCACCCGCCCATGGCCGAAAGCGGCGCTCCTTTCAAGGCCGAGTTCTCCGCCATCCACGTATCGAGCCGCACCGCCACCGCTACCCTGCATGAGACCGGCTTCTTCGGAACCGGCAAATTCGTGAACTACTTCCACCTCCTCAACGACAACGGGGAGTGGAAGATCATCAGCAAGACGTTCGAGTCGCTATAGGCCCGGCCCACGCGACTATGCCGCCGGACCGGGGTGCGTTCGGCAGCCACAGCTTCATCTCGAAATGAGTTCTCAGTCGCCGGAGTAGGTGTCCAGCCTGGTGATATTGGGCAACTCCGCCAGTTTAGTATGGATCAGGTGTGTGTACGCGCCGATGGTGTTGTGCACGATCACTCCTCCCGTGCGGGCGAAGACCTGACCTACACAATTTCCCTGCAGGAAGTTGAACAGGAACGTCATCTGCGTAGTAAGGATGCCCTCGTTCCAGTAGACCAGGTAGACACCGTCGGCGATCTTGAAAGCGCGGTATTCCTCAGTGTCGGCCTGACCGGCCTGCGGGCCCTTCACGCCCAGCCAGGTCTCGTAGACCCCGGTGAGGTAGATGTGTTCGTAGGCGACGTTGTCCGCGTAGGTGTTGAGGAAGCGGGTGCCGCCGAGAGAGAACGGCGGGTGGTACACGACCGGGGTCTCCGGACCGACTTCTTCGATCCGGGCGCTCTCCACGGTGGAGACGATCCCCTCGGCGGTCATCTGGCCCCTCACCACCGTCACCGCTCCCGTGCTCAGATCGGCCGCCATCGCGACCGACTCCGTCTCGGTGGCCAGGAAGGCGATGAAGAAGATGTCGGGAGCCAACTCGAACGCCTCGTACGGCACGGTAAAGCTCTCCCCCACCTTGGGGCCGCCGAGGAACTCGATATGCACCGTCTCATCCTCGAACGTGTGTCGTATGCGGTCAGGCGAGTCGCGTACCGCGAGGGTGAGAGTCCCCCCTGAGAGCCGGAAGGAGTGAGGCGGCCGGTTGGCCGCATAGTTGTATTCCGACGCGCCGATGTTGGATCTGAGGAACTCCGAGCCCTGAGCCTCGAAACTCTGCCGGTCGTGAACGGGCTGGTCTGTCATGACAGCGTCCCCTTTCACACGTCACTGCAGTCAAGAAGATCACTTCAGCTTACAAGAAAAACCCGCGCCCACACAGGCCGTGTCCCGCCGCCCGCTCCCCCCGACGCCCACCCCCGACGCCGCCCGCCCGACGCCGACCCCCCGACGCCGCCCGCCCGTCAGCGCTGCGCCGTCGTGCGTCCACCACCGGCGAGGGAGCTTCTTCCGTCGAGGAAGTGCTCGACCAGCTCACTGAAACTGCCGAAAGACAGGGCGGCATCATCGACGGAGCCGAAACCATAGCGGGCGAAGACGAAATCCATGCCCGCGCTCTCCGCCGCCTCCCGGTCTCCCTGTGTGTCCCCCACGTACACCGCGCGGGTGAGGCCGTACCCGGCATGCAGCCCGGCGAGCATCTCCGCCTTGCCCGTGCCGGACAGCCCGTGACAGTCATATCCGCTCAGGTGGCCTCCGAGCCCGCTAAGCCGGATGAACTCGCTCAGGTACCACGCCGGGCAGTTGCTCACCACAAAGAGTCCATAGGCCGCCGCCAGTCGAGGGAGACCCCCGGCCACCCCCGGGTAGAGGGAGCCCCCGAGCGTCTCTATGCCGGTGCGTTCAGCACGATCGAGGGCTTCGATCAGTGCTTTGGAGGCCGGATACAGATCGGGCAACAGGATCTCGACGCAGCGGGGGAACGGGTAGCCCGATACCGAACGGATGCCGTGCACCGTGACGCGGGTCGCCACCCCGAGTTCCGCCAGCGCAAGATTCCAACCGTATGTGGAGGCTTCAGCGGCATCCCAGAGGGTCCCGTCGAGATCGAAGATCAGAGCGTCATATGCGTTGCCGGCCACGACGACATGTTACAGGCCCCGGCATCCCGAGTGGCGAACTCTGGGGCGGTCGTGACCGGATGCGCCATCAGGCCGGGAGCGAGTCGGCAACCGGCGGTGACTCGCCGGCCGGTGGGAAGCGCTACCGGCTCCGTCCCGTGACGTAGGTCTCGACCGCTCTTTCGACCAACTCCTGGACGCGGCCGTCGTCTTCCTCCCGGGTCCTGCCCACCAAGCCTGCGCGCCATAGGCCGGGCAGCGCGTCCTTGCCGTGCAGAGCTCCCACGGCTGCGCCGACCACGGCGGCGATGGTGTCGTTGTCGTAGGTGTCGTTGACGGCGCGAACGATCGCCTCTTCGGGATCGTTCCCGTGACGGGCGAGGATGAAGAGGACACATGGGACGGTCTCGAGTAAGAACGCGCCCGAATACCAGCGCTCCGCCGCCTCCAGTACGGTGCTGTCCGACGCGATGGCCGGGAAGACCGCCTGCTCCACCCGGTCGCAGAGGCTCCCGTGGAAGGGAGCGTTCCGACCCCCGCAGTCGTAGCCCTTGCTCGTCTCGACCGCGCGGGCGTACTTGAGAAAGGTCTCCGGCCACCAGCGAGCGGGGATATCACGCTCCGCGGGCCCGGGCGCGGCGCCGGGCATGAAGCGCCCCGGGCCTTCCGAGCCCTTCGCGGTGCCCGGCTCGGCACCGAGGGCGGCGCGCGCCCCGCCCTCTCCAAAGCCTTGGGCCGGCCGCGCGGCTCCGCGGGTGAGACACTCGGCCAGCAATCCCACAAAGCCCACGCTTGCCGCCACCGCCGCCTCATCCCGGTGGGTCAGGACCGTCGCTACTATCACGTCCTCCCATAGACGCCAGGACATGCTCCGCAGATGAGGCAGCAGGACCGGGGCGATGCGCATCAGCGCGCCGTTTCCAGCGCTCGGCCGTCCGGCCTCGAACCACCGCTTCCCTTCCCTTCGGTATGCTTTCAGGAAGGCAGTGATGGTGGCTCCGATGCCGTATATGCGGTCGCCTCTCGTGAACGTGTCCGCCAACGACACAGGGTCGAGGCAGCCGCGCCGGAGCAGCGACTCTAGGGTCCAGAAGGCCAGTTGGGTGTCATCTGAGGGTAGACCGACGGCCCGCATGTCCTCCCTGCGGTTGGGCAGGTAGTCGCGGATGTCGCCGCGCCCGTCGCCGCGGGTCTCTCCGTAGGTCTCGCGCCGTTCGGCCGGTGTCATCGCCTCGCTCGTGTTGCCGAGGGCATCGCCGATGGCCAGGCCGAGCAACATGCCCCGGACGCGGTCGCCGACGAGACGCCTGACCCGGGCTGAATCCGGCTCCGGCGGGGCAGGATCCAACGGTGAGGGCGGCACCGGGATCGTTGCGCTCAACCAGGGCAGAAGCGCGCGCAGCTCTTCGGGAGAGTAGTCCTGTGAAGCCATGCCTTCAGTCTAGTCCAAAAGAGGGGATCCGGGACGGCCCGCTGCCCGGCCGGGGAGTGCCCCCTCAGGCCGGGGACGGCCCCCGTCAGGTCTCCTCAGTTCACGCACAGATATCCGCCGTCGTGTGGTATCACCACCCCGTTAAGATGAGCTCCCTCCGCCGAGGCCATGAAGACACACAAGGCTCCGATCTCCAGCGGCTCCCCGTAGCGGCGGGCCAGGATCATCCTCTCGTTCCTTGCCTTCATCTCCGGGGTGAGCTGCTCGTCAAGGCGCGAGTGGGTGGGCCCCGGCATGATGCAGTTGACCCGGATGTCGTAGTCGGCGAACTCGATCGCCCAGGAAACGGTCAGGTGATTGATGGCGGCCTTCGCCGCGACATACCCGGCCGCCGGCATATCCTTGGACCCGGAACAGCGGGCGCCGCCCACCGAGCTGATGTTGATGATGAGCCCGCCTTGTCGGTCGGCCCGCATCTTGCTGTCGACGGCGTGTGTCATGTTCACGGGACCGTGCAGGTCCACGTCGATGACGCGGTGCCACTCCGGCAGACTCTCGTCCATGTCGAGAAAGGGTTTGACTGCGTTGATGCCCGCGTTGTTCACCAGCACGTCGATACGGCCGAAGGCGGCGTGAACGGTGTCGACCGCCCGGCGCACCATCCCGCGGTCGCTGACGTCGCACGCCACGAACAGGTGCTGTCCGCCGAGCAGACCGAGCTTGGCGACGGCGGCCCTTCCTGCCTCCATGTCGATATCGAGGACGGCCACGGTTGCTCCCCGCTCCGCGAAGGCCCGGGCGATCCCGAAGCCGATGCCTGCGGCCGCGCCGGTCACGATCACGCAGCGTCCGGACACGTCCATCACCCGGCTCAGGTCGCCGACCGGGGCCGTCATGGGCCCCCGGCCGGGGTGCGTAGAGGCCGCGGCCGGCCACCCGAGGGCTGCACCGCCGCCGGCCGCGCCGCCCGGGCGCGGGTCGCCGGACACAGCCGCCGTCTGCCCGGCACTCACTTGTCCGCCACCTCTTGGACGTAGGCTCCGCCCGGGCCGCCCGAGAAGTGGAAGATCGGTCTCTCGACCCTGCGGATCACCAAGGGGCAGTGGTACGTCCCTCTGGGGATGAAGATCAGGCAACTGCGGGTCAGCAAGAACTTCTCGTCCTCGATCCAGAACTCGATCTCGCCGTTCAGTTCGTACGGGTCTTCGAAGTCCGTACCGAAGAACCCCAGAGTCTCGTCGTACTCGTGGGCATGCGAGGCAGGCTCGGCGATCTCGGGATAGACGTCGTCCCCGCCCGTCCACATCCACACCGCTTCGGTGTATGAGGCTCCCTTAAGCACCAGGTCGTCCAGGCCAAGAAGCTTGCGGTGGGACCTGGTGTTGGTCACCGATTCGGGATCCGTCCCCGGAGGCAGAGCCGCATCGCGGGAGTCGAACCTACGCTCGCTGACGATGTACTTGCCGTACTTCGATCCGCTCATGACTCGATGTCCTTTCCGTCCACCGGCGCGCCCCGGCGGCCGACGTCTTGTTCTTCAGGGACCTCCTGCTAGGATTCGTCAAAGAAGCTCCCCTCCCAGCCCTCCGCCCAGGTACCGGCGCCCAGCATCACGGCCAGCTCGATCATCGGCCTGCGTACTTCCTTCCAGATAAGCGGACCGTGGACGAGCTCCCGGGGGATGAAGACACAGTGGGTGGTGTCGAACTCGAGAAGGTCGTCCCCCAGATCGAACCGCATGGTCGCGCCGAGATCCTCAGGCCGCTCGGAATCACCGCCGATATGCAGGACGATCTCATCGTGGTTGGCATGCCGCATCCTGGGGATGGGGCGGGTGGGCACGTCCCATATCCACCCTATTTCCAGGTAGTTCTTGACTCCGGGGACCTGTTTGCCGCTCATGTAGGTCATGGTCGGGTTCTGGCGTCCCTCCACGTAGTCGGGGCCCGCTTCTCTCAGGGGACTCCGGACCACGTATTGCTCATAGTCGAACTCCCCCGTTGGCGACGGAGCGCCGTCGCCCACAGCGCCGACGGCCTCCCGGCCGGGCCGCACGTGCGGCCCGCCGCTCCCCGGCACGATGGTGACCTGGAGAAGCGGATGATGGAGCTCCTTCCAGACCGCTTGGCCATAGAGCGTTCCCCTGGGGACATAGACGGCGGTGGTCGTGTTGAGAACGATCGGCTGACCGCCGAGCTCGAGCTCGACGGTGCCGCCCAGGACCTGCGGCCTTCGGTGGTCCATGCCGATGTAGATAAGAAACTGGTCGTGATCGAGGACCTGCCGCGGCGGATTCGGATTCGGTTCTGGAATACCGTAGACCCAGGTCAGATCCACGTAGGCGTTGGCCTCGGGGACCTGTCCGTTGCTCAGAAAGACCAAGGGAGAAGCCCGACGACCGGCGGCACCGGGGCGGCCGGCCTCTCGGAACGGTCGGCGGACGGCGAATCTCTCGAACTCGGAAACTGACATGGGATGCGCTCCTCCGGGTGGCTCTCTCGACTGATGACGGCCCTCGACTACCTTACCGCATCGGCATGGTCGCCGTTGACAGGAGAAGCGCGCGAACATGGAACAAAGGTCGCCCGAAGAGCAGCCCCCACAGCTACCCCCGACGGCTACCCCGATGGCCACTGCGACGACTACCATGACAACTACTTCGACGTCATCCTCGTCCCCCAGCGGCGCATCACTGCAACAAGCGGCTTCGCGACGCACCCGGACTGCTGCGCGCGCTGAAGCCCAAGGGCTGGATCCTTTGCCGCCGTTACGAGAAGTAGGCCGCGCGAGCGATGCCCTCGGAGGCGTCCGCGAGAAGTACCGTGGTACCTCCATATCCAGCGATGCCGACCAGGCCCTGCATCTTGGCGTCCGGGAGGGATCGGTCCCTCCTCTGCAAAAATGGCCCGGCCAACAGATGGTCGTCCCCGGCGAGAGCATGGGGCCGCAGGGAGCCGATTTCTGCCTGTTCTAATATGCCGTCGGCGTCCCCTACTACATGATGGAGCCCGCGCACTCCCATGTGCAGGACATGTGGCTCATCAACCTCGGCGGGAATCCTCTGGACGTCGAGGAGTTCGACGCCGAGATCACCATGTGGTGGGGAGAAGAGGCCGAAAAGCTCGTCATGGACGGCACCTCAGTGGCCCACGTCCCGCCCGGCCTGCTCCATCGGGGTCTCTTCTTCGACCCGGTGCGTGAACCTTACGTCCACATCCACACCTACACGGCCCCGACGCACGGCAAGGCCGTGATCGTCGACGAGCACGTGAGGAGTGCGGGAAGCGCCGCAGCGCCGGAGGCCCCGGATGCAGCGCCCGGCACAGCGCGCAGCTGACGGAGGCAAGTAGGTGCGCGGATCGCTTCATTCTCAGAGGTGCCTCCTTGTTCTACATGTGGAGCCAGAAGCCTCATCGGCCGATCAAGGACATCGACCTGCTGGGCTTCGGCGCCATCGACCCCCGGAGTGTCACGCAGATCTTCCGGGCGGTCTGCGCCGTCAAGCCGGAGAATGACGGGCTCGTTTTCCAACCCGAAACTGTACCGTTCGACGAGATCCGGGAAGACCCCGGGTATGGCGGCATAAGGTCAGGGAGATGGCCGGGTTCCATTGCCCCTATCCGTGCCGGCGTGCCCTGGACAACACTCAACCTACGGTCGAGTCCTGGGCCACTCTCGTCGGCGAGGAATTGCGCCAGACATCCGGTTCTTCATCGGCCTCCCCCAACAGGTCCTTCATATTCCCCGCGATGCGCTCCCGGCCGAAGAGAGAGATCTCGTCGGAAGGGCTCTCGCGGTGGCGTTCGACGAAGTGGGCGCTCTGCACGAACATGCCGCCCAGGCCGCAGGCCGGGTCGAGGATGCGGCCGTGGAAGGGCTCGATGATCTCGACGATGAGCCTGACGATATGGAGGTGGAGGCGAAGGACTCTCCGCCCTTCTGTCCCTCGCTCATGGCCGACTTGCCCAGGAGGTACTCGTAGATCTTGCCGAAGGCGTCGCCCTCGATCTCGAAGGGCGCACGGACGCGAAGCAGCTCGGCCGGCTGCTTCCAACAGGCGCTTTTCGACGTCGTTGTTGGCCAGGGGCTCCTCGAGTGCCTCGCCGCAGTACAACTGGGTTGCTTGTCGTTCTACAACCCAAAGCGGACGGCACAGGACCGTAGTTCATCGGTTGGACTCGCTTGGACGGCCGTCCCGCCGACCGGCACACCCCCGGCAGGCGGCCGCGCAGGCCGTCTGGGCATGCAGACGGGGGGCCGCACTCCGGCGTCCAGGACGCACCCAGAACTCGACCCGGACTCGTCACTCCAGCGGTGCCGCGACCATGCCCTCCCTGATGAGTTCCGATCCTGTGGGCCGGCCCTTGGTCTTCCTCGGCTGTATGAAGAACACTGATGGCTCGGTCTGCAGCTCGGCCTGCAGCTGCTCCGCGTCGCCTGCCGCCATTATCGCGCCCACGGTGCTCTGGGGATCGTTCAGATCACCAAAATAGCGCGCCCGTCCCGGGCACACCTCCACGCAGAACGGCGTCAGGCCTTCATCGATCCGCTCGACGCAGAACGTGCACTTCTCGTTGATGCCCTGCTGCCGGGGCACGACGTCGCCCTCGCCCAGACGGAACGCCACGTACGTGTGTTCGCGCGACCTCTTGAACACCCGCGCGCCGTAAGGGCAGGCCTCGGAGCAGGCCCGGCAACCGATGCAGAGGTCGTAGTCGATGAGCACGACTCCGTCATCGCGGTGGTAGGTGGCGCCGCTCGGACACACCTTCTCGCACGGCGGGTCCTGGCAGTGCTGACAGGCGAGAGGAACGTAGTAGACCCATGGGTGCTCGACATCACCGCCAACCGCGTCGACCGTCTCCCCTCCGACGGTGATCACTCGATTCCACCACACGTCGTCGGCCAGGTCGTTCTTGATCTTGCACGCCACCGCACAGGTCTGACAGCCGATGCAGCGGTTGAGGTCGATGATCATCCCCCAGCGTTTGGCCATGACTACGCCCCCTTCCCCGCCACGATAGCCGGCACGGCTTCGCGCTCTCTCTTGTTGCGAAAGGCGGTGTCACTCTTCACCTTCCCGACCTCGACGAGCGTATCGAAGAACGAACAATTGAAATGGACCCGGTTGATGTGGCTATCGGTCAACTCTTGGTATCCGCCGGAGACCAGTTGATGCCGCTGCCACCCTTTGCTGAACGTCGCCATCCCGTCCGGATTGGCGTTGTTCTCTCTCAGGCGCACCACCATCTCGCCACGGTCGTTGAAGACTCGAACCATATCGCCGGACTTGAGCTTTCGCTTGGCGATCTCGCGGTCGTTCAGCTCCACGTACGGTTCAGAATCGATCTCCCGAAGCGCCGGAACATTGTAGAACTGCGAATGGACCCTCCAGCGTGAATGCAGCGTCAGGAACACCAAAGGGTATTTCTCGTAGAGCGGATTGCCCGGCCAGGCCTCGTGAGGAGGAGCGAAGTAGGGCAGCGACTTCACCTTGTCCCCGACGGGGAGCCGCAGCCTCGGCGAGACCACGGGATCGTTCACCGGCACGGTCTCGCTGTAGAACTCCGCGCGGCCGGTCGGCGTGTAGAACACGTTGTCGGCGAACGCCCGCGTTCCCTCCGGAAGCAGGCGCGCGATGCCGTGCTCGCTGAACTGCCGCCAAACGCCCTCCTCGTCGCCGACAGCACGCCCCATGTTGCGGACCACCTCTTCGATCCACTCTCCTACCGGGCGCTGCCAGGGCTCACCCATGCCGAGACGTTCGGCCAGCCCCTTGTACAGGTCGAAGTCGCTCTTGCTTTCGCCGATCGGTTCAATGGCCTTTTCCGTCTTCATGAGGAACGGGTGAAGACCACCGACGACGTCTTCGTGCTCGAACCAGCTCGAGCTGGGAAGGAACACGTCCGCGTAGCGCACCGTGTCGGTAAGAAACTCGTCGTGGACGACGATGAATTCGAGTGCCTGTTCGCTGAACACCTCGGCGATGAGCCTGTTCTGATCGGGCATGTTGCTCAGCAGATTGCTGCAGCCCACCACCAGCGCCTTCAGGACGTACGGCACTTCTTTCAGCTCCGGCGCTCCTCCCCCCGCCGCCGCGTCGCCGGGGTCCCGAGGAACATATTGTAGGATCTTACCCTTGCCGGCCGCGTCGTAGAACTGCAGGTAGTTGAGCTTCTGCGCCACCGTGCCGGTAGGGCACACCCAGGCGTCCAGGACTCCCGGCGCGAAGGCCATCCCCAGCGCGCTCCCGCCCATGACGCCTATGCCCGCCCCCGGTTTGCCGATGTTCCCGGTGAGCACCGCGATGGTGGCCAGCCCCCTACCGACCAGATCGCCGTTGTCCCAGCGGTCGACGCCGAAGCCGCTGTAGATGAACGACGGTCTGCCAAGAGCATATGCGCGGGCTACGCGCCGCACCTGGTCTGGAGGAACGAGGGTCATAGCCACCGCTTCCTCCGGCCGGTAGGCCTCGGCCTCCTCTCTCAGCAACGACAAGGCGCTCTTGACGGCCACGCCTTCGACTGATTCCGCCACCCAAAGCGCCGGCTTAGCGGCCGACGAAAGGCCTTTGAGCTGCCCGTCGGCTTCGTCAAGAACCACGTATTCGTCTGTAGAACCGCCGGGACGAATGTCGCTTTCGCGCAGGAACTTCCCGTCGTCTTCGCGCACGAGGAGCGGCGCCACCGTGAACGTGGCGACGTACTCGTGATCGAGCAGGTCGTCCGCCAGAATCACCTGAATCATCGAAAGGAGCAGCGCCGGGTCGGACCCCGGACGCACCCGCACCCACTCGCCCGCCCTGCGGGCTATGTCGCTCAGCCGGGGGTCGATGACGGTCAACTGACCGCCGCGGTCAAGGCAGTCGGCGATGAAATGCCAGTTGTGAGGCTGCGACTCCGTCAGGTTCGCCCCCCAGACGATGAGCGTGTGGGCGTTGCGCATATCGTCGGGCTGATGACCCATGAACATGCCTGCACTGGCCCCGAGGTTGCTGCATGTCACCTGGGAGATCCCCGTGGGAATGGCCATATCGATGGCTTCTGCAACCTGGGTTCCCATGAACTGGTTGGCAAAACGGTTGATGCCTCCGGCCAAGGCTCCGTTGATCAGCCCGTAGTTCCCGCTTAGAGGAGCGAACCCCACGGCGGCGCTCCCGTACGTGTCCCTGATCCTGGAAAGGTTCTCCGCCACGATGTCGAAGGCCTCGTCCCATGAGATCCGCTCCCACCGGTTCTCGCCCCTCTTGCCGGCGCGCTTCAGCGGGGTGGTGACCCTCTCAGAACTGTAGACCCGCTCAGGATGTGTGAGTCCCCGAAGGCAGACGCGATTGTAGGTGGGGTCGGGGAACGGAGCAGGGGAGGTCTCGACCAGCCTGCCGTCCCGCACATGAGCGTACAGCCTGCAGTTCATCCAGCAGTTCGGCGTGCACGCTGAGAAATAAATGTCACTCTTGTCATGAGCCTTCAAAGGCATGGTCCCAGTGCTCCCTTCACCCTAGAGGACTCTTCAGCAGACCGGCCAAGAGCTGGACGTAGCGCAGACCAAAAGCCCCGGCGAGGACGAGGACGGCGATCACCCAGTGCGCAGCTGTGGACGACAAACCGGCAAGCAGCAGCACCAAAGGCACCAGTTGCCCCACGACGATGGTGAGCCAGAACAACCACGCCCAGCGGCCGCTTGTCAGGCGCCTGCGCGCTTCTTTCGCCGCGGTCGGCGCGTTGCGCACGATGGTGTGTAGATAAAGCCATGTGAGCAACAGCGAGGCGACCAAAGACAACCCGAGTCCCCAGGCAAGAGCGTGCGCGCCCGAGGTGAGTGCAAACATGAGCGCCATGCCGCTCATGATCGCGTATGCGAAGAACAGGAGAGGGACCAAAGCGCTCGCCCAGAAGGGCACAGCAAGGGACTCGAACAAAAGGAGGCCCGGGTAGACGGCGATCAGCACCGCCATCAAGGCCATGAGCACGATCAGCACTCGAGTGCCGGGGCCCGCATCCGCGAACACTGCGTCGCTCCAGGGCAGCCCGGGGAAGAGACCCGGCAGCACGTACAAGATGCCC
>JAJFUK010000190.1 GCA_021372435.1 Actinomycetes bacterium
GGCAAGTACAAGGGAGCGAACGGGATGCTGATCGGTCGGACGCCCGGCCGCGGCGCCAGTACCGACGTTGGCGGCGGGCTGATGCTGCCGGTGTCGATCATCAAGACCATGGACGGCTACATCAACATCCCGACGGCCAACCTGCGCTGAGCACTCGATCATCCAGTCCAGCCTGACCGGGGCCTGTTCGGTGCTGGATCGGGGTCGAAGGGGCCGGGGCGAATGACCCGGACCCGGCTTGGTGCGTTGTCAGGGGGCCCTGCTATGATGAAGCAGGGCCCCCGGTGTGTACCGGAGAGACGTGTGTTCGCGGATGAGGTTGGCTTAAAAGGTATAAACAGTTATCATATGTACCTAGCTACCCGGAGTATTCTTGAAGGGGCGGTCTGCAACGGCCGCCCGACGTCACGCAAGGGGAACGGGCGAGGGCGATGAACGCACAGGCGCAGGGCACGGACAAGACGGCTGCTTCTGAACTGGTCAGGGGTGCGGTGGCTTCTGGAGCCTCCGCCCTCGATGAATGGCAATCCAAAAGGCTCTTCTCGCTATACGGCATTCCGGTGCCGGTTGGAGCTCTGGTGAGGAGCGAGGCCGAGGCGATCGCCGCGGCCGCACGCATAGGCGGGAAAGTGGTCATGAAAGGCATGGGTCCTGAGTTCCACCACAAGACCGAGGCAGGATTGGTGGTGCTGGGAGTCGAGGGCCCGGACGCGGTAGCCGGGGCCTACCGGCTGCTGCAGCAACGGGGTGGCGCCGGGCTCGAAGCGGTGTTGGTGGAGCAGATGATCTCCAGCAACCGAGAACTCATAGTCGGCATGAAGCGCGATCCGGCGTTCGGGCCGGTCGTGGCCTTCGGACTAGGCGGCATACTGACGGAGGTTCTGGGTGACGTCGCGCTCGGTGTGGCTCCTCTGAGTGACAGGGAAGCCCTCGAACTCCCCGGCCTTATCAAGGCCAGGAAGCTGCTCGGCTCGTTCCGCGGCTATCCGGCTGTGGACACAGCCGCGCTGGCCAAGATCATCCAGGCCGTCGGCCGCATGGCTCTCGACCATCCCGAGATCGCCGAGATCGATGTCAACCCTGTGCTGGTGCAGGGCGCCCAGCCGATCGCGGCGGATGCTCTGGTCATCCTTTCGACGCAGGCCGCGAAGGACGTCGAGACATCAAGCTTCGTTCCCAACATGAGGGCCTTGCTGGCTCCGCGCTCCATGGCTTTAGTGGGCGCGTCGGGCGATGTCGGCAAGTGGGGCGGATCCGCGTTCAAGAACATCCTCGACGGTGGGTACATCGGTACCCTGTACGCGGTGAATCCCAAGGGTGGAGAGGTCTTCGGCCGGCAGGTCTACACAAGCATCGCCGACCTGCCCGAGGCCCCTGATCTCGCTCTTCTGGCGGTGGGTGGCAACCAAGTCGCTCCGATGCTCGAGCAGTGCGCACGCCGGGGGGTCAAGGAGGCCATCGCCATCGCGGCCGGTTTCTCGGAGACCGGGTCCTCAGGCGCCGAGGCTGAGCAGGAGATCGCCCGGATCGCGACGGAGGGCGGAATCACCCTGATGGGTCCGAACTGCATGGGGCTTATATCGAACGAGGTGAGTCTCCATGCCATCGGGTTCGTCAAGCTCCACCCACCAAAGGGCACCCTGAGCTTCATCTCGCAATCGGGCAACATGGGAGTCACCACCTCGAACAATTGCGAACGACGCGGCATCGGCATCGACAAGTTCGCAAGCGTGGGTAACGAGGCGCAGATAGGCGCGGTCGACATCCTCGACTACCTGCGCGACGACCCCCACACGACCTGCGTGATGATGTACATCGAGGGGGTCGACGACGGCAGGCGCTTCATGGAAGTGGCGAAACGCGCCACCGCTGCGAAGCCCGTGGTGGTGCTGCGTACCGGTCTGACCGAATTCGGCAGCAAAGCCGCGGCTTCGCATACCGGCGCCATGGCCGGCTCCGCGGCCGTGTGGGAAGCGGCCGCGCGGCAGTCGGGCCTCGTCACGTGTACGTCGCCGGACGAGGTGGTCGACCTCGGGACGTGCATGGCCTACCTTCCATTGAGGACGGGCCGGCGCGTGGCGATCATCACCCAGGGCGGCGGAGCGGGAGTCATAGCGGCCGACGAGGTGGCCCGTCACGGGCTCCAGCTGGCCGAGTTGCCCGCTGAGTTGTATGCGTCGTTCGACCCTTTGTTGCCGCCCTTCTGGAGCAAGCAGAACCCTCTGGATACGGTGGCCTCGGGGGGCGGCGACGTGATGGGGAAGATAGTGACGGGTGTTGCGGAATGCGAGGCGGTAGACGCCATCATCATGATGTCGGTACTAGGGATCCCTACCAGCGCCGGCGGTGACCGGGAGGTGGGCGGATACGGGGAGTTCGTCACACTCAGCGCGTGGGAGGACTCGCTCATGGCGTTGATCGCCGAGCTGATGGAGAAGACCGGCAAGCCCATCATCAACGTGCCTGATACACCGATCCGCGGCTCGGTGTTCGATTACGGCAGGCGCTACCGGCCCATCGTGCTCTCATCGGCCCGAGCGGCGGCGCTCGCTCTCGATCGCATGGAATGGTATGCGTCGTACCGGCGTGCTCACAACCCCTTGGTCTAAGCGGAGGAGATATGGGAAGCAAGACTGAGACTGAGACGATGGATGCAGTGCAGATCCTTTCCGGCAACGAGGCGATCGCGCGCGGGGCCTGGGAAGCCGGCGTCAAGCTGGCCGCGGCCTACCCGGGTACGCCGAGCACTGAGATCCTCGAGACCCTGGCAGAGTACGAAGACGTCTATTGCGAGTGGTCTCCGAACGAGAAGGTGGCCATGGAGGTGGGCACAGGTGCGTCGATGGCTGGGGCTAGAACGCTGGTCTGCATGAAGCACGTCGGGCTGAACGTGGCCGCCGACCCGTTCTTCTCCTCCTCATACGTCGGGCTGGAGGCCGGCATGGTCGTGGTTTCTGCCGACGACCCGGGCATGCACAGCTCGCAGGACGAACAGGACAACCGCAACTACGCCAAGTTCGCCCGAGTCCCGCTCCTGGAGCCCTCCGACAGCGGCGAGGCTAAGGAGTTCACGGTCGCCGCGTACGATCTGTCCGAGCGTTTCGACACGCCGGTCCTTCTCCGTACCACCACCCGGACCTCTCACTCCAAGAGCATCGTCGCCCTGGGCGGGCGGCAGTCGCCGAAACCGGTCACCACGTTGGTGCGCGATCCCGTCAAGTACCTAATGATGCCGGCCAACGCGACCACCCGGCATCCTCTGGTCGAGCAGCGGGTCGTCGACCTCGCGGAATACGCCGAGACCTGCCCGTTCAACCGGGTCGAGATGGGTGACCCGCGGGTGGGCATCATCACCTCGGGTGCCATCTACGGCTACTGCCGCGAAGCGGTGCCCGACGCGAGCTTCCTCAAGCTGGGCATGACCTTCCCACTGCCCAAGAGGCTCATCACCGAATTCCGCTCCAAGGTGGAGCGGTTGTACGTGGTCGAGGAACTCGACCCCTTCCTTGAAGAAGCCATTCGCCTTATGGGGATCGAGATCGACGGGGGCAAGGAGCTGAACACTCTGTTGGGGGAGCTGAACGCCCGCCTGGTCGCGGCTTCGCTCTCCAAAGCAGGAGTCCCGGGCGTCAACGAGGATCTGCTCAGACCATTGAGTCCCGAGATCCCCGATCTTCCCGGCCGGCCGCCGACGTTCTGTCCCGGCTGTTCGCACCGGGGTCTTTTCGTGGTCCTGAAGAAGCTGCGGGTCTTCGTGAGCGGTGACATCGGCTGCTACACGATGGGCTCTCTGCCTCCATACAACGCCATGCACTGCAGCACCTGCATGGGCGCCAGCATCAGCATGACGCACGGGATGGCTAAGGTCCTCGAGCCCCCGGCGGGAGGGGCCAAACCCGACCTGCGGAACAAGGTCGTGGGGGTCATCGGCGACAGCACCTTCTTCCACTCCGGGATCACGTCGCTCATGAACGTGGCGTACAACGGGGGCAAGACACTCACCATCATCGTCGACAACAGCACCACTGCCATGACCGGTGGACAGGACAACCCAGGTTCGGGCAAGACCCTGCTGGGCGAGCCCTCGGCCACCGTTGACATCCCCGCGCTCTGCAGGGCTCTGGGTATCGACCGGGTGACCACCATCGACCCGTACGACCTCGAGGAGGTGGAGCGGGTGTTGCGCGAAGAATTGGCGGCGGACGAGGCTTCGGTGGTGATCGCGAAGGCGCCTTGCGTCCTTCAGTTCAAAGTGCGCAAGCCTGTCTATCGGGTCGACCCCGAACTGTGCAACGGTGACAAGCGCTGCCTCCAGGCAGGCTGCGGAGCGCTCAACCTGTACATCGACGCCGACGGAAAGCGCAAGGTCGAGATCGATCCTGCCGACTGCGCCGGTTGCGGGGTCTGCTCCCAGTTATGCAAGGAGAAGGCCATTGCCCGAGCAGTGCAGCCCGAAGGGAAGGGATCCTGATGAGCGCTCGTCCCACCACCAACGTGCTCCTGACCGGGGTCGGAGGCCAGGGAGTCGTCCTGGCCAGCTACGTGCTCAGCCAAGTGGCCATGAGTGAGGGTTATGACGTCAAGCAGAGCGAGGTCCACGGCATGGCCCAGCGCGGCGGCAGTGTGACCAGCCACTTCCGCTTCGGCGACAAGGTCTGGTCGCCCCTGGTGGCGCCGGGCACGGCCGACCTTCTGATGGCTTTCGAAGCGCTCGAAGGACTGCGGTATGTGAACTGGCTCAAGCCGGGGGGCGTCCTCGTCTACAACACACAGCGCATCAACCCAAGCCCGGTATCGGCGGGTCTGGCCACGTACCCGGCCGACATCGACGCTCTGATCAGAGCCGCGTGGCCCAACGTGAAGTGCGTTAACGCGAACGCGTTGGCCGCCCAGGCGGGGACGGCGAAGGCGGCGAACGTCGCCATGCTGGGCGCCATCTCCCCGACCCTCCCATTTGCGCTGGACACGTGGGAAGCAGTCATCCGCAGGGCCGTTCCCCCGAAAACCGTCGATGTCAACCTCGAGGCCTTCCGGCTGGGAGCAGCGAGCGCCTCGGCGCCGGCCACGGAGTGCAAGACCCGGTAGCGGGTACGGGGGTAGCGGGTACGGGGACACGAGACGGAACGGGAGCCAGGAGCCCACGGCGACCGGGGGGAAGGCCGGCGACGGCAAGAAATGCGGCGGGCAGTCGGCGGCGCTCCGGTGAAGAGTGGCCGCCGGCAGAAGCCTGCACAAGGATGCCGCCTGCCTATGATATGGTCCCTGGGGAATCCAGCGGTGTGCTGAGCAGGCGCTCTCTCGGGGGATCGGCGTGCGGCTGACGAACAGCCTCTCATATCGGTGGATCGTCCTCGCCGTGGCCTACCTGGGGGCGTTCTGCGCAATTGGTTTTGGCCGCTTTGGCTACAGTGCCATACTTCCCTCCATGCAGGAGGGCCTCGGGATCGACAGCGCGGCGGCCGGCTCGTTGGCTTCGTGGAACTTGGCCGGATACACGGTCATGGCCGCGGCGGGCGGTCTGCTTGCTTCGAGACTCGGCACCCATAAGGTAGTCACAGCCGGACTGGCCCTCACCGCTGCCGGCATGCTCTTGACCGGTCTGGCCGACGGTCTGACCGCCGCCTCGGCCGGACGACTGGTCACCGGTCTGGGTAACGGGATGGTACTTGTGCCTTCCATCACGCTCATGGCGGCCTGGTTCGACGTGCGGCGGCTGGGTCTCGCCTCCAGCACCGTGAGCACCGGTGCTTCCCTGGCCCTCGTGCTCGTCGGTCTCGCGATACCGCGCATCATCGCCGGCGGCGAAACCGACGGCTGGCGCGCGGCCTGGTACTTCTTCGCAGGGATAACGGCCTGCCTAGCCCTGCTCACCGGTATCTTCCAGCGGGATCATCCGCGCGAGGTCGCGGCGAGCCTTGCTGGAGCCGGCTCCTCTACTCCCGTGCCTCGACAGGCGCCGACGCCGGCGAAGGGCCTCTCTTCCGGTCTGAAGACCATCGCGCGCTCCCGGTACGCATGGCACATCGGCCTTGTCTATCTGCTGTACGGGGTGGCGTTCCCCATGTATCTCACGTTCTTTCAGAAACGACTGACTTCCGATCTGGGGCTGAGCGGGGAGCTCGCCGGCTATCTGTTTCTGGGTCTGGGCGTGGGCGGCGTGCTCGGCGGCGGTCTCTGGGGAGCCGTGTCCGACCGTATCGGCCGGGGCCGGACCCTGGCCCTGATGTGCTTGGTGCAGGCGGTCGCAGCCCTGGTCTTCGCCTGTGGGTCGGTGACGCCTGCATTGGCGTTCTCGGCGGTCATATTCGGACTCGCCGGCATGGGGGTGCCTGGAGTCATCGGGGCAGGGTGCGGGGATCAGTTCGGTGCGGTCCTCGCTTCGTCGGCGTTGGGGTTTGTGACGATCTTCATGGGGGTCGGACAGATCGTCGGACCATACGTGGGCGGGGAGCTGGCCGATGCGTGCGGCTCTCTTTCTTACTCGTACCTGCTGGCTGCAGGGTTGTTCTGTGCGGGAGCCCTCTCGGCGGCCTTTCTTGAAGAGACCGGATGGGCCCGGAGGAAGCGGGCGCGACTCTGAAGACGCGGAAACCTATAGGAGGTGAACGACAATGACGAACAGCGACGCTCATGGGCGCGGAGAGATGCCTACCTCCCAGCCGGCCGGCGGGCTGCGGCCGGACCACGCCGGCATCAGCGTGGGCGACCTGGACGCATCGATCACCTGGTACCGGGACATGTTGGGGTTCGAGCTGATCCGGGTGGTCGACATCCCGGACGCCGAGGAGGCGGGGAGGGTGGCCCTTCTCAGATACGGCGATTTCATCCTCGAGCTCTTCTCCGTGCCGGGTGCTGCGTCATTGCCCGAGGAACGGCGCCACCCTACGACCGACCTTCTGACCCACGGGATCAAACACGTCGCCTACGCCGTGCCGGACATAGCCGCCCTGATGGAGGATCTTAAGGCCAAGGGTGCCGACGTAGTGTGGGACATCGCGGTCCACGACGGGAGTCTATGCGCCTTCGTCCGCGACAACTCCGGGAACCTGGTGGAGTTCGTAGAGAGGCCGTAGCTGATGTAGCGCCGGTAGAACCCGCCCGCGCCACACCACGACGACGTAAGGAGTATTCGAAGAAGTAGGTCATTAGGGCCGGTATGTAGCAGACAGAAGGCCCGGCCGGCGTTCGCCGGCCGGGCCTTCTGGGATCCAGCGGAAGGCTCTCTACGTCTAGATCTTTATCCGGTCGATAGGCTGACCCTTGGCTTCGGTCGCTCCCTCGCTCTGTGGCACGAAGCCGTATTCCTCGCTACGGAAGACCTCCTCGGTCAACTCCTCGTCCTTCGCCTTGTACACTTTGCACAGCAGGCAGGTGAGGTCGGGCGAGCCGTACATCGGGTCAAGGTGGTCGTTGCTGGTGAGGACGTTGGGGTTCGAGATGAACAGGCCGTGGTAGCCCTCCGGCGGCTCCTCGGGATAGAAGCAGTTCGCCGTTGCCATGAGGACGCCCTTCTTGATGCCCGGGAAGCAACGCAGCTTTTGCCGGATCCTGCCTCTGGGCGACTCGATCCAGATGATGTCGCCGTCCTCGACGCCGTAGAGCTTCGCCGTGTCGGGATGGAGCTGGCAGGTCGGGAATTCCATGAAGCTGCGCAGCCAGGGGATGTTGCGGTACTGCCCGAGGAAGTAGAAGGGCTGGCGGTATCCGCTGCTCATCACGATGGGGTATTCCTTGAACAGCTCGGGCGTGGAATAGGGGCTCTCACCCGGCTCGCTATACACCGGCAGTCCATCATAGCCCAGCGACTCCAGGTGCTGCGACCGGAATTCGAACTTGCCGGACGGGCTCGGGAAGCCTCCGCCCTCTCTCCAGAAGTCGGTCTTGTACTTGTAATACACCTGGTCGGGACCCCAGCACCCGTTCACAAGCTTCTCGCTGAACTCCTTCCATTTCAGCGGGCCGCCGTCTTTGCCCTGGCCTCTTCTGAGCTGGTAGTCGAGCATGTCTTCGACATTGTTCCACCACTTGTCGGGGACTACCCGTCTGCCGATCTCATTGAAGATCCAAGCGTCCGGCATGGCCTCACCTGGAGGGTCGACCACCCTGTTGTGGGCTTCGATCATGAAACGCGGATGCATGTCGTAGACATCGTCTATCTCCAACCAATGAGCAGCCGGAAGGACGATATCCGCCGCTTCAGCCATCGGACCCATGAA
>JAJFUK010000194.1 GCA_021372435.1 Actinomycetes bacterium
ATGGACTCGGCGATCTGGGCTTGAGGCTTGGGCTTGGCGGTAGGCTTGGAGCTCTTACGTGGCGTTGAGGGCACCCCAGCAGAGTATCTCCGTTCCCGCTAATGTGCCTTTCTGTGCCATTTCTATCCTAGAAGGGAAGGCTTGACCCTCCGAACGCTTGCATGCCGGCGTAGGCGTCCTCGTCCACCTTGCGGATGATCTGCGCCGGCACGGATGTCCCGCCCACGGTCTTCGCTTCCTCGTAGTCCTCCGGGTCACTCTCCTGCCTAGAGCTGTAGATCAGGTACCGAATGGCGGCCATCGCGTGGTCGTTGAACGGTACCGGCTCGTCGAGGACCACGTCTTCCTTGGTGCGACGGTACTTGTAGCCGTGGATCTCCCGGAGGGTGTTCACCGATTCGGCGCTGATCACCAGGCGGACCGACTTCACGAGATCGATTGACTCCTTGACGCTGCGCTTGTCGGCTGGCAGCACGTTGAAGCCATCAATGTCTACCACTCGATCGTCGGGCTCGAGCTTGCCCTCGAAGCCCTGGCATTGCTCCTCGATGCGGTCCGGTTCGGCGCTGTCGGCGTAGATGGGGGAGTTATGAGACACGCCCTCGTCCTCCATGGCGGCCATCAGCTGGCGGTTGGTGAGCTTTTTCTGGTACAGGATCTCGTGGATGTACCAGGTGCGGTCGTGCTCCCAGCCGGCCAGCACCGCCGAGGGGTTGTTGAAGCCGTAGTCCTCGCCGTAGGCGGTCGGCTCGTTCTCCTTCTCTCTGATCGCCAGGGGGAAGGAGGAGAAGGGGATGACCTCGTAGGTGGTGAAGATGAGGTCCTTCAGCACTCCGGGCAGACCCTTGGCGTAGACGCGATACCAGTTCTCATCGAGGTTGATGAGGTTTTCGATCTGCGTGACCGTGGCCTCATCCAGGTGAGGGTTGTTGAGGTAGGTGCTGTAGTGGCGGCCGACCCGAGGGTCGCTGCCCTCGATGAGCTCCCGAATGATCCAGTGGTTGCCGTCGATAGGATTGTAAGTGAGGATGAGCTCGTTGGGCATGGGGCCCTTGCGTCTCTTCTTGATCACGCCGGCCTCCCGCAGCTTGTCCCAGTCTGGTGTCTTGGTGGTGCGCCGGCACCGGAGGTCCAGCTGCATGAAGTCCTCCTTGGTGAGCTCGGTAGCCTCCTCCGCCCACACGATGTTGGTCTCGTAGCTCTTGATCTTCTCGTGATCATCGAGTCCCAGGCCGTCGATGATGGCGCCGGTTGGTTCGTACGTCAGGGTGAGGTCCTGCTTGTTCTCCAGGACGTCGGAGTCCCTCCTGGAGCCTACTCTGAGGCCCCATGCCCGCAGCTGGTCCTTGAGGAGCCTCCAGCTGGAGCGCTTGAGCGAGGGGCGGTACTTGCGGACTGGGGTGATCACCAGGTCGTCGGTGCTGAGAAAGAGGAGGCAGAGGTGCTGCGAGACGCTGAAGGACTTCCCGCTGCCGGCGCCACCCTGCATCGGCTTGATGCGCCAGGTGGGGTCCATGAGGTAGTCATGGAAGTAGTCTAGCAGGTCGACCTGGACGCCGTCACTTTCGCTTGTAGTTGGCAGGTATGTGACGGAAGACAATCGTCGGCCCTCCTTGGTGCTCGATCTTGGCGTCGATGTTCTGCCGCTCGGCGTAGTTCTCCGGGTCGCTGTGGGCCAGCATGTACCTCGCGGCGCCCAGGTCCGGGGCGATCTTCTTGGTCGCCTCGCTGTTGAGGGCCTCGACCCACTTCTCCCTCGCTGCGGCCCGGGCCCGCTCGACCGCCTCCGAGAATTCCGTATATGCCGGGCTCTTCCCCTCCCGCCCCCAGCGCTGCCAGTCGGTGAGCGTCGAGAATCCGACCCCCGAGAGCAGGGCGGCGTCCTTCAGGGAGAGGCCGTTCTCTAATTTGTCACAGATCTTCCGGGTGAGTTCAGGGGTGAGGAGTGTGGGCTGCCCGGGCCCCCGCTTCGGCGCCTTGGGCTTGTTCTCCTTCTTCGGGGGTGCGGGCGCCGGCTTCTTTGCGAGAGCCTTCTTGGCCTTCCTAGCCGGCTTAGTGGTGGTCTTCCTGGTGGGCAAAGTGCTTGATAATCGCGCACCAGGCATTATAGGACTTTCTGTGAGGACCCTTGGTGGCGCGACATTATATAGTAACCCAACGACAAGGCCTCGGGTGATCGTATCCTCTACGCAACTTGGTCTATGGGTGTGGATATATGCTGGGATGCACAAAGGGATGAGGCAGTCATCAAGGAGTTGATGACACGTTTCATCGAGTGGATGAACGAACTGGTCCCGCAATGAACTTGGTTCTTGTTAATTTTCAAATAACACTGGAACGCACCGCGACCGACAATACGCCAAGTATGTTCCAGCTGTTAGCCAATAACTCAATGCTGCTCTATGCTTGATCCATGTCTAGCGCCTATCGACTTCCTGCAGGAAGAAAAAGAGGGGGGAGCGTGCTCCCACCCCGCCTCAAAAGGCAACTATACCGAATGCTTTCACGGCCACCACCAAGCCGATGAGGGCCACTACGACTTTTCTTACGTCGGTGATTATACCGATGAGGTATCCGAACAGACGAATCACCCCCCGGTCTGATTTCCTTCAATTTCGTTTTCCATTTCCTGAACGGTTGGGTTCTCCTCCCGACCTTGTCGAGATTCTCAGAACCGATAAGGATGAGGCCCGTTCACCACGTAAAACTTTGCCTAGCCGCTCTGAAAACCCAACGGGCTGGGGTGCATAATATCAATCAAACACTGCCAAATACTGCCGAGGACATCTCCGCTAGAGGATGAACATGGCGGAGAAGAAGGAGAAGAAGCCCCTGCCCCCGGCCAAGTTGCCACCATTGGCAAGCGGTGCGACTGTAAATGTCAAGGGGCATGCACCGATGAGCGCGACTCGTAGCGTCGATTTTACTGACGATAGGGCGAGATCTATCAGGATGCTTGGCGATTCCGAGCTAGTCAAAAAGAGAAAGAACAAGCGATAACGCAGCAAGGATGATGGCGATCATAAGGGAGATGAGCGACCTCTTATAGAGCTCGCTCATCTCGTCGATGTTCGTTTTCCATTGTTTATCGGTCTCAATCATGTTGCGGTAGATGTGCTTCTTCATGACCTCAAGGTCGTTTCGGTATTGAGTGAACACGTTCCACGCGCCCTCGACGTCCCACACTCCATACTTCCTCGTCTTCAACACGCCAAGCGTCAACCAGAACGACGCTATGATGAAGATAAGGGTAATCGTTCCTGAAACCGGGTTGAGATTCGTCCAGGCAGTGGCGAGTAGTCCCAGAAGGACGCCGTTGGCCGCGAGCATGACGAAGGCCTTGTTATCGAGGTCACGTTTCTCATCAGCAGCCCTATCGAGCCTCCGGTGCGCCAGGTCGAGCATGATGTCGACGTAGCCGGGGTCCTCCTCCTCGTCCCCTGAATCAAAGCTCACAACATTGTCACTTTCAACCAATCAGAAACCTCTTTACCACCTTATGGTCGTTTTAGATTCTCTCGCCGGTCAGCTTTGTGAATTTCGCTTTAGCTCGTTGTCGGACGACATCGTCTTCCTTCCCATTCAACCTGGAATCCCTCTTGTAAACTTCCGGCTTTTCTCCGGCACGGCATACCCAGACCTGCCGTTTAGCGATGAGATAAGCCGGCCTGACCTCGTTCACTAACGGGACGTCGTGATTTGGGCAGTATGGCCCATGGACGTAAACGTGGGGAAGGTAGCTTCTGCTCATTTCCCATTGCATTTTCTGGAACGACATCTCGAAACCGATGTATGCGATCCATCGCACCCCACAGACAGGAATCTCGAAAGTGGCCAAGAGGGCATCCGGTTCAGGGATGAAAGAAGTGACCCCTTCCTGAGGAGGGGCGTACGACAGTAGGATCGCCCTCCTCCTCCGCAGTACGAGGAAGGTGATGATCCAGATTGTGATGAAGGAGATGATCAGATAGTTGTTGATCAACAAGGAAGTGATGGATGAGATCATGCCAAGGCCATAAGCGGCACCAACAATGATCGCTTGTACGATGACATCAGCTATGACGCTCACCAGAACATCTCTCATGATGCCAGGGGCTTGTTTTGGCATGACTCGCCATATGTGGTGTCTACGTAAAAAGATAGGCAAACGCTATGAGCTCGCCCTCCTGCACGAGTTGAAGCATTGACATCCATTGCATGCGCTGGATAGCTCGTAACACTGTCCGAAGCAGGCTGGGCGTCCACTTTCCTCATGGTGAGTGATGATGGGCTTTACAGTCTGCTCGGGGGCCTTTCTTGGTACACTTTTGATGCCCCGCTGGCGGTTTATAAACCGTCCGTTCGCTCTGTCCCTCCTCGGCATCCTGCGTTGGGTCATCTCCACGGCCTCCTGTCGTATGCGCGAACGATCTCCAAGGCCTCCGGCCGGTCGTCCTCGAGGATGAGCTGGAGCTCGTGCCACTTGTCGAGGTCTTCGGCCTCGCTCATGGGGCGGTGCTCCCTGCAGCGGAAGTAGCTCCACCCTCCTCCAAGGGCCGAGGCCTCGGTGCACTTCCCGCAGTAGAAGAACCGCTCGTCCCTGACGCGGCTGCTGACGGTCATGCGCCGGCGCAGCTGAGCCCAACGCCTCCAACCATCCGGGGCGGAGTTCGTGACGCACTCCTTGACCATTGGGTAGGGGATGTGTCTCCTGGAGGGGAGCTCGATCAGCGCGTAGTACGGGTCGAAGTCCGGGACGTAGGGCCGGAACTTGATGGGGGGCCGGTCGCTCGGCGGGATCTCGAAGCCGAACGCGGTGAGGTCCTTGATCATGCCTCCCCTCCGTCGATCGCGCTCTGCCCCGGCTTGCGCCTCGCCTGCCGCTGCTCGCGGGGTAGCTGTACCTGGTACCCGCAGCCGTTCTCCGGACAGTAGGCGACCCTGCCGACCCGCTTGCCGTCGGCCCACAGGATGCGGTCGACGAGCTCCCTGCCGTGCGTCGGGCAGGTCCTCATATTGCATCACCGTCCGGGCTCTCGATCTGACACCGCTCCCTGATGGCGCCGGCGAGCAGCTTGCCGTTCTCTGTCAGCTCCCACAGCCACGAACCGTTGAGAGACTCGACTGGGGTCCAGTTCCTGGTGTTCCACTTCTTGGTCTGGGACCGATCCTTGCGAGCGGCGCCGTCCCGCTCAAGGCGCTCTACGACGTGGTACGCAGTAGTGTATGGCATGCTGAGCGCGGTGACCATGCCCCTGATGGTCCGATTCCCGCTCCCGGCGAGGTGGAGGAGGACCTGCTCCTCCTTGTTGAGGTCGATGTGGACCCCCCCCGTCGCGGACGGAGAGGATCATGGGCCCTCCAGCATCCCGATGAGCTTGACCGCGGCACGGCCCTTGTCGGTAAGCGCGTAGGTCCGGACGCTCCCGCCGCGGTCGCCGACCACAGTACGGCTCACCATCACCAGGTCCTCGGCGATGAACATCCGGATGAGGTCGGAGGTCGTGCCCCGGCCGGTGCCGAGCGCCTTGATTATGCCATACTGCGTGTACGCCTTCCTGGCGTCGTCCTTGAGCAGCGAGTCCGGGTTGTACGTCCGGAGGTGCGCTAGTATCTGGCGGCCTCGCCTGGTGAGCGCCTGGGTGGCGGTCATCGCTGCTCGCCATCCTTGGGCTTCCAGTTGGGAAGGAACTTGTAACCCTCGTTGATGTCGTGGCATTCCCCGCAGTGGAACAGCTTGCCCCGCTCCTCCTTGGCGTTAGCGCAGTTCTCCGCGCTCCGGATCTCCTTTGCCTTCTTGACCCGGTACTGCATCTCGGTCATGAACATCTCGATCTTGTCGGCCAGGTCCTTGTCCTCACCTTGGCAGGGGTGGGCGCTGGCCCCGTACCAAATCAGTGTGCGGTTCAGCTCCTGGAGGGTGAACGGGTGCAGCTCCGGCACGGTATCCTCTCTATCGAACACCATGGCCCCGCTGATGCTGCCGAAGCTGGCGAGGAACTCGGCCAGGGCCTCCAGGAAGATGCGGTCCCGGCCGGACACCCGGAGCTCGTACTCCTTGGAATGCTCCGGTCCGAATGGCGCCACTGTGATGAGGACCGGTCCGGGAGGTGCGCTGGCGATTGCATTGGAGATCTCGCAGAACTGTGCGATGGACACCCCTCCGCCCTGCTGGACGTCAAGAATGAACTCCTTCATTGACCCTTCACCTCCACTACCTCGCGCTCGAAGCGATCGAGCTCCTTCTCCTTGGTCCGCCTGGCTACCTTGATGCGGTCGGCCATGCTCTCTGCAGCTGCTGCACGCCGGCGCAGCTTACGCTCGAGGCGTTTGAGCTTGGAGATCTCCCGGCCGACGCGGACGCGGTGCCTCCGGACGAGCTCGGCGAAGGGGTCGACCGGCTTGGGACGGACGGTCTTCTCTGCGATCTCGGTGACGAGGTCGGCGGTCGGGGACCTGGGCAGCGCGATCGTGTTGCAGTCACTGTCGGAGGAAAGATTACCTGCCAAGGTCTCCTTCGGCCTCCAGCACAAGGGCGGGATAGAGGTCGGAACGCAGTCCTCCTTGGAGTCGATGCAGTGCCCACAGGACACAGCTGGGCGCTGCCAATCACTCCCCGGTTCAACTGGACCGTTGGGTGGCAGGAGTTCGCTCCCCGGTGGACTCTCGATGTAAACCTCCGCCCCGTCGAGGTGGACGGGCGCGGGGTGGGGTGTGACATCGCCATCGTCCGGGTCGATGGTCTCCTTGCGCTCCGGAAGGGCCTCCGGCTCCGGGGTGTGGTCGATCGAGACCTCGGCGAGCTCGCCGGCCGGCTGCTCGGTAGGTAACTTCGTAGGTAACTCAGTGTACTCCATTTCCTCTTGGACATCTTGGACGGGTTCCACTGCTGGCTCGGTAGCGGGGGATTGGACGGCGTTGGACTCCTCTCCACCCTCCGCGCCGAAGATCTGCTCGAGACGTGCGTGTATCTCCACCAGGGGCAGCTTATGGAACGCTCGGAGGTGCGCTCTGACGTTGCTCTTCTCCCTGATCGGCCTCGACTTGCATCCATCGATGGGGCAGGCGATGCGCTCGGCTGTGGCCACCCTCTCCGCCTTTGATGCCAACTTGTTCTTGGCTTCCTGAGCATGGTCTCGCTTCTGTATCGGGCTCTCGTGCTTGCTCGGCCCCTTGGCCTTCGATTTCTTCGGCTTTTTGGGGAGCTTGGTGCCATTGTCCATGTTGCTCCCGGCCGGGGGCTTGGAGATCTCGCCTTGGTCGACCTTCTCCATGTAGCCGGCGAGGCGGTCGGTCTCCGGCTCCTTCTCGTCCTCCGCCTCCATCTCGGCCTTGAGGTCCTCGAGCGTGGGGGACGGAGGCCTCGGGTACATTCTGTCGAGCATCACGACGCGATCGCGCGGAGGCATGCCTCCATGTGCGATGTTCAGATGGTTGCCGAGGTTCTCCCTCTGGTTCTTGATCCTGGCCCTGCAGCCCCTCACCGGGCATGCGACACGATCATCATCCCCCGGAGCTGCCGGTTCCGGCACATCGACCGCGCACCAGTACCACTCGATGCCTTCCTTGCGGAGCTTGATCAGCTTCTTGAACTCCAGCCCGGCGATGATGTTTGAGGTATCCGAGACGCTTATCTCTAGGTCCTTTCGCAGACGCTGCGCAGTGATGCCGTCCTCGCCGGCCTCCTTGATCCTCCGGAGGACCTTCTCCTCATTGGTCATCTCCCGGCCGGACACGTCGTGGCCGAGGACCTCTGACTCGGCGGTCATAGCTGAACCTCCTCGTAGGTCCGCTCGAAGATCTCCTTGTCGCACGGGTAACGCTCTCCGATCACTCCGATGATCAGGTAGTCCCCGGCCTTGCCGCGCATCGTGCCCTCGAGCGTCTGGACCTCGAACGGCTCGCCCATCTGCTTGGCCTGGACGACGACAGGCCTCTTTCGATAGTGTTTGAACCCCTCGGCCATGGTGTCGATCACTCGATCACCCCGGAGGCGACCATCGCGTTCCAGTCATCGATCATCTTGTCATCGATGACCGGGCTCGGTCTCAGGATCCCTCTCTGGATCAGGAGCTCGTTGATGGCGTCCGTGTCCATGCCGTGGACGTCCTTCATGTGGTTTCGGACGGGGTCCATGGTGCTACGCCCGCGGCTCGTGCAGGTGCTGTACTCAGCCCCGCACACCGGGCAGGCAACCTTCGTTGAGGGGCTCACGAGGACCTCACCCCTTTGAGCCATGCGGCGGCCTCGAGAATGTCCTTGAAGCCGGCGACCCTGGCGATGAAGGCCCACTCCCTCTTGTTCAGGAAGCATGCCGGGAACTTTCCTCCCATGTCCTGGGCATCGACCCATCCCTCCCGAAGGATCTCGCGAGCCTGCTCTTCGTAGGCTTTGAACTGACCCTCCAGGAACGAGACCTGGCCGCGCACCTCCTGGCAGACGTGGCGGGGAAGGATCTGCGTCTCGGTCATCAGATCAGCTCCCTCTCGGTCAGGATCATAGCGTTCTTCCGCTTCCTGGAGCTCACGATCTCGACAGTGGCCACGACCCTGCTCTGGAGATCTTCCCCTTCCTCGAGGATGAACCCGCAGTTGGTCCAGATGTCCTCCCTGACCTGAGCTCGCTCGAAGGTCTGCGGGATGCCGCTCAGAGGGTCCGGCCGGTGCATGATGATCAGGCCCATGCCCTGGGCCGTGGCCCAATCCGCGTTAGTGTTCCTCTTCTCGTTGCGGTACTTGAGAGCCTTGGCCGCGGCCCTGTTGAACCGGGTCCTCGAGATCTCGCCTTGCTTCTCCTCCGGGGTCCCATCCTTGACCATCTGCTCATAGAGCGCCCGGAAGATCTTACCCATCCTGCTCGTTGTTTCCGTCATGTTTTCGACCACCTTTCATCCGCGTGTGTGTGCATGCATCGTTTCCGGTGGAACAGCTCCAAGGTGTGCCTGGCGCTCCCGCGGGAGCGCCTACACCGGAAATCGTTACCAGCGCTTCCGCTGGAGCACCGCCCGGCGCGACTCTTGGGCGAAGGAAATCGTTGAAGGACCGTTTTCAACCGTTTCCGGTGGAAACCTGCTTATGCCAGATACTTCCGTCTAGGTTCCTCGAAACATCCCTAGAATTCGTCCTCTTAGGCATCCAGTAGTACGGTTCACCTTCAATTTCCCGTTCCAGTGGAAATGATGGGCGAACACACACACGCGCCATCCGTTTTGCATCCCATCCGTGCAGCCTGTCGGCCGCAAGTAGAATGCCATCCTGAGCTACGCTTAGGACCGTGAGTAATGAAGCGGAAGAGGACCTCCGCGGTGATGTTAGCGAAATGAAATAGGGAGGCACGATCATCGCCCCCCTCTTGTTTGCACTAGCACTCCCTGCTTTTTCTCGTAAATCTGCCTTGAGGCGCGGGCCGCGAATCGATCGAGAGCATCGACTTGGCGGGCGACCAGGGACGCTAGTTGCTCGTCCCTGCCGCTCCGACCAGTCGGATAGTCTAGGGGAAGGAAGTTTATACCCGGGCCGCCGACTGGCTTGGCGTTCCGGGGCGAGTTTCGTTGAGCGAGTTGAGGGCGTCCCTCATGTTCGATGAGTCCACCCCGATGTAGGCGCGGAAGGTCATCCCGCAGTCCTCGTGTCTCAAGACCTTGGCTATGGTCTCGATCGGCACCCCCCGCTTCCACAGCCGGTTGCCCAGCGTGCGGCGCAGATCGTGCATGGAGAACAGCACCCCGACGACCTTGGACAGCTCCACGGTCATCGGATGGTAGTGCTCCCACCGCAGCGGGGCGAGGTACGAGCGCCTCTTGTACTTCACCGGCCGGACCACCAGCTTTTGGCACTGATGGTCCTTGGTCTCCTCCACCATCTTGGCGCGGTGACGGAGGTAGCGGAGCAGCGGCTCGCGGACGTAGTCGTTGAAGGTCTGCAGGGCGACCTTGCCGCCATTGCGTCCCTTCCCCAATATCTCGTCCTCCCCGAAGTCCAGGAAGTTCCTGGCGTTCTCCAGGGTGAGGTTCTCGATGTCCACGCACCGCAGGCCCATGTCCACCGCGAGGCAGGTGACGAGCTCCTCGGTCGGTCCCAGTTCGTGGGCCCGCTGATGGAGCTTGGCGACCTGGCGCTCGTTGAGGAAGATCCCGCCGCGATATGGCGTCGGGTGAGCGTGTATCTTCCACTTCTGGGCCGCCAGGTTCCCGCACCACCGGAGGAAGGCCCGGATGACGTAGCACTTCACCCCGATGGTTCTCTCCGAGTCCCCTCTGACCGACCCCTCCAGCGTTCTCATCTGTTCGAGGGTTACGGCGTTGGGGTTCGGGAAGCCCAGGAGCTCGCCCCCTTCCCAGAGCATCGGCTTGTAGCTGATGATCGTGCGGTGTCGCACGACTCCCCGGTCGGAGGGCGGGTTCTTCGGTCGTAAGGAGTTTAGATATGCTCTCGTCTGATCGTGCCACGCCCCTCTGTGTTTGAAGGGCATAGCTACCGACCTCTGAATGTGAATCGTGAACGTATGAATCCTTGCGTGCTCCCATCCCTCCCGACATGATCAGCCGTCCCGGATCTCCCCGCTGACCTCGTCGACGAGCGAGTGATCGACCTGGGGCACATCGCTCCCGGTGGCTCTTCGCTGGAGCACTCGCTGCAGGGCTCCGTCGAGCCTCCCGTCGTCGATCATGCGCTCGATGACCGTCTCGATCGTGGCCTCGAGGCAGCGGCTGCCGATCGACATGGCGACCTCCCGGCCGCCGCACAGGTCGCACAGCCCGTCCTGCTCCCGCTTTGGGTAGATCTTCGTCTTTATCTCGTTCGCCGGCACGAACAGCTGGGACTGCTTGGCCTCGGGCATCTCACTCGTCCTCCGGGAGCCGGTGGATGATGCCGCGCATGATCTCGTCGGTGAACCGCTCGACCTCCTCGTCGAACTCACTGTCCGGGTGTACGCGGTCGTCGTTGATCCGGAGCCCCTTCTGCACGATCTTCTGGACCTCGAGGCGGTTCCCCATCTCGACCAACGTCGAGACCGTCACCACGTTGCCCTTGAGCTTCCAGGAGGGGTTCTCGAGCTCGAAGCGAGGGTCGGGGACCTTGATCTTCCCGGTGAGCGGCCACACCGCCTTCCTGCCCTCGAGGTCCTGCTGCACCTTCTTCTTCCGGCTCTTCTCTGCTGAAGGGGAGCTATCGTTCACAAGCTTCTTGTAGTCCATTTTTCCTCCTTCACAATCGATCACGGCATCTGAATCCGGCTTCCTACCACTAAGGCCGCCGTGGTCCAGCTCCTCCTGCGTACTAGCATCCGCAGGTGGGAGCTGCACGCCATCAGTAATCCCTCCGAGGCCGTCCTCGCGGTCACGAGGCTCCGGCCTGCAATCCCTTAATCTCGCCAGCTCTTCCTTGGCAAGCTTGAGCTCGTTCTTGGCACGGTTATATCTCGTCCGGAGCTCTGCCGCCTTCTTGCCGCCCGGGCCATCGCTCTGGGCGTAAGTGCCCATGCGCTCGACGGTGTCGTACCGTTCGAGGACCTCCTCGTGTAGCTTCCTCTTCTCGTCCTCGGCCTTGGCCACGCGCACCCGGGCCTCCTCGATCGGCGTCACGAGGACCTCCTCCTGGTGTAGATGCCGTACAGCCCCCTGAGCTGCAGCGTCCGGACGTCGTAGCCCGCCCCGGTCAGGTCGATGGTCATGGTGGCCACCCCGGCCGGGGACCGGGCGCAGCTGAAGTAATCGAACATTCGTCCGTCGAACGCCCTGATCATGGGGAAGCCGCTCACGGCCGTCCCCCCAGGGCCTCGATCAGGGCCTTGCGGCCCCTTTCGTCGATGAGCATGCCCTTGCTGTCGTCGTGACCGACGATGTCCAGATGGTACATCCGACCGACCATGGAGACGCGGGTGACCTTGCCGCACGGCCGGCCGTTGTCGCACATGCAGGGGATGGTGACGGGTGAGGCCATCAGCACCCCCCCTCGAGAGTGCCGGCGCGCTCGCGGCGGGGTTTTGGCGGAGGAGCAAGCTCTCCCCGTCGAGGCTGCATGGTGGGGAAGTTGGAGAAGGTCGTTCTCCGCGACACCTCGACGGACCCCTTGACCGGCGCGCCGGCCAGTATTATCTTGAACGGTTCCCAGCGCACGGTGCCGGGATCATGGACCTCTCCTCCCTCCGGGACGTGGGGGCAGTACCTGCTGACGGACCCGGCCTTGACCCCTACCAGCTGCCGGAGCTCCGGGCACCATCCCCCGCGCTGCCTGTCGCCGTTAGCGTAGAGGCCCTCGCCCCACTCACCGGTACAGCGAGGGCATGGACAGCCCTTGTCGAGGCCCGGCCGGACGCTGATGACGTCCCCCGGGACCATCTTGATCAGCAGCTGCTCCCGCTCCTCGGGGGTCAGGTTGGCGGTGTCGTACCTCTTGGCCATCACACCTCACCTCCGAGCTTGCCCTGTTCGGCCTGCTTGCGGTGCCCCTGCTGGTACAGCATCTCCTCCCTGGAGTTGCAGTAGTAAGTGGCCCAGTCCCTGGTGTCCGCGAGCGACCCGGCCGGTAGCTGAGCCCCGCAGAACGCGCAGGTCCTGGGCTCCTCGAGCTTGACGCGCTTGAGGATGGCGCGGTCAGGGACGTTGTCGAACGGGCGGCGGTCCACGGTTACGCGCCCCCGGTCCGGTCCAGGGCCTCCTGGAGCTGCCAGCGCTGTATCCAGATGACGGTGTCGCCGACATCGAACCTGACGTCCCCGTCCCCGACCTCGGTCACGGTGCAGACGGCGTCATTGGGGTCGTCGTCATCCGTACGTGATGCCCACTGGGCCACGATCTTGGCCTCCTTGGACATGGTTCAGGCCTCCCTGGCGCGGATGATGCCAGCGGCCTCGGAGAGCTTCCGGGAAAGGTCGATCATCTGCTGGGCGGTTAGTCCCTTCACGTACACGTCGAGGACCCGGTCCCCGTCGCGTGCCTTGCCGGCGATGAGGACACCGCTCAGTTTCCCGTCCTCCTCTCGCACCTGGACCTCGATCCTGAAGTCCATGTGCTCGTCGCGGGGGACGGTGAGGACCTCGCTGTAGATATTCTTGGGAGCGGTCATGATCACTCTCTCCAATGGACCATGTACGCCTCGACCTCGGGGTCATCGGCCAGCCTGGCGATGCAGGCGGAGCACAGGTGATGGCGCTGGACCTGGTTGGTGGTACCGAACTGCCATAGTTCAGTCGGTCGGTACCACACCGTAACCACGCGAAGGGGCTTCTCCCACTCCGCGCAGAGTGACCCGTCCGCCTTTCGGCCGGTGCAGGTCATGGTTCAGGCCCCCTTCGCTGGCTTGTTTGCCTTGGCCTCGGTGCACGGACCGTTGGCCGCTGCCAGCGCGTCGGCGAATGCCTGTGCCGCACCGACCGCCCGCTCCCGGATGTACTTGTTGCGGTCCTCGATCGACAGGGAGCGAGGCACCCGCAGCGACTGCCTCCAGTCGCTCTTGCCGATGTCCACGAGCTCCACGTCCTCGACCGGCCGGTCCTCGGCGTAGTGGACGGTCACCTGGACCTGGGCGCCCTCGGCGATGAGCGCCCGCACCAGCTGGAGCGTCTCCGCCATCTTGTCGCTCTCCCTCACTTCCACCTTCACACTGGCCACGTCGGCCACGGTGTTACAGTTCTCCTCGGTTGCTTCCATCTGTGCATGCCTCCTATTGCGAAAGGTGCCAGGGGGGCGGGAGGAATGCACAATCCACCTTACAAGGAGCGCCCCCCTTGGCATAGCTTGCGCTCGTCAGATGGATGTGTTCTGGTACCGCTCTAGGCGGTCGAGTGCATTCCCGATGTCTCGTTGGTTACACGAGACACGGCAGTAATGGAATGGTGACTTTATAAAACTATCTTGCCTCGTGAAATACAACACCCAATATAATTATCTATTAATTGAGAACAAATACTCTTCTGTCATGGCAGGCACGAGCAAAGTCACAATGCTTGAGGAAGCTCATGCTATCAAGGTCCTTCTTATCCTATTGAGAGAAGGTCCAACAAGAAAGACCAACCTATATTCATTCATTGGATCAAATACTTCGCCCATTCAGAAAAGATTAGATGAATTCGAGAAGCTTGGCCTTGTCACAATCGAGCCCGATCCAAAACATCATTCTGCGTTTATCGTTCAGCTCACGCCAAAGGGAAAACGGGTCGCTGAGAAGCTTGTCGAAGTGGATGAAATAATTTAGGGAGGCCGCCCATAATGAGATGTATCTACCCCGAGGAAGAATCTAAATCGACAAGAACAATTATCATTTGTGCAAGACAAGATAGAATTCGACTTCGGGCCGGATGTGGAGATCGAACTAGATCTAGAGGCGGAGGCTGACATGGTCATCGATCCCATTATCACTAAGACCATCGAGGCGCTCTCAGCATGGTACAACAAGGGCAAGGTGGAGAAGGAGGAGGCAAGGGCATTGCTGCTGGAGCTCAGACGCCTCATTGGTAAAACCGATCTCCATTTGCGCATGTCCACGAAGCGTGGGTGTTTCATCATCAGGCAATACAAGGAGTATCTGGAAAGGGACATTGAAGCTCTAGACAACTTCCTGGCGCTCAATAGTCCAGAGATGCATGGGGACTTATTTAAGTCGGTTTCGGATTTTCGAGAATACCTTGTTGAGTTCCATGTCTTCATGAACGGTGCGAGCTCGGGCTGCGGCGAGGAACTAGATTCGCGGATTGCTAGCATAAGGAAGTACGTCGAGGAGACCACCGCCAAGATCGATGATCTCCTCGCCGAGCAGTGATCAAGATCACTTGTCCGGCCGGCACACCTTGCTCCCGCACTTGGTGCATCCCCAGCCCTTGCGCGGCGTCTCCGGGGGCAGGTCCATCTCGATGGCCACCTCCGCCGCCGTATCGCACTCCACGGCATCCAGCGCTCGGTCGATGAAGTACAACGCAATGCAGTTCGTGTGACCCTCCCGTCCGACCTCGTGCTCGATCCTGTCTCTGAGTGTGCGCAAGCGCTTCTCGTATTGTATTGCGGCGTGATCCATCCGATCTCCGGCCGGTCAATCCCGCCTTCCGTTATTTATCCGGACGGGGGAGAGGTGACCGAAGACCGACCATCGGTTCAGGTGATGATTTAACAACTCTTATTAATCTGCCTGGGCGAAAAGGAATCACCGAGGCTTGTCGTTCGCGAGCGATGAAAAGTTAATAACCGGAAGTGGAACGGGGAAGGCTTATTGCCCTCCAGTTATAGAATCATCGGCGTCCTCGCTGCCAGGCGCATCGGATTTTTCGCAACCAAGAAGCTCAACCGAACTCATCCCGCCCGGCGACGGGGACCCATCGACGCTGACAGTCCGATCGAAGCACTCCTTGTGCAGGTACCCGTACCGCGGACCGAAGGCCCTGCTCCGGAGGAAGAGCTCGTACGCCTTGTCGTCCTCGCTCACCAGGTCTCCGCAGATCTCGCATTGCGCCACCTGCCCAAGGTCGTAGAACGCCGGGCCGTCATAGTCGAGGACCTCGAGGCCGTGCACGCCGAGGACGAACTGCAGCCGGGCGATGTCGCGCAGCCGGTCCTGGGACCGGCGCAGCATGTCCAGCTCGCCCTGCAGGTCGGCGATGCGTCTTAACACTACGATGCGATGCTCGGCCGTCACCATCGTTCATCAGCTCCGTTGAAGCTCATGATCATCCGGACCAGGGCGTGCCTTTACCTTCGTTGCGCCGGGGGGTGACCGAAAGTGCGAACGCCGCGTTCCGTTCTTGATAATTATAATTTTAGCGAGAGCGGAGCATACCTATATCTCATAGCTATTAAAATAATATCAGAAATCAAAATAGGAGGAAAGAAATGGCTCTATCCAAGAAAATGCTAGCGATCGTCGGCGTGCTCGTGATCGTGGTCGTGGTGATTATCGCCGCGGCTGCGCTGGGCGGCGGCAACACCAAGGCGAACGATAACAACGACAACGACAATGATAACGATAACGACAACGGCGACAACACCAACACCAGGGACCAGATCGCCAACGTGTCGTACTCGGGCAGCGGCGACAAGGTCTCGGAGAAGTTCGAGCTGCAGGCCGGGGTGACGATCTTCCACATGACTCACTCCGGAAGCTCGAACTTCGCGGTGACACTGTACAACGAGGCCGGAGAGTACGTTGACCTGTTGGCCAACGAGATCGGCACCTACGACGGCGCAACCCTGATCGGCGTCAAGGCCGACCAGCTGGTGGGCGCGGAGCCCGGGAAGCACTACTTGCAGATCGAGGCCGATGGCGCTTGGACCATCGTGATCGAGCAGCCCCGTGTGGCGTCCGGAGCAGCCCTTCCGCAGACCCTGACCGGTAGCGGACCTAACGTCACCATCCCGATCGCTCTGACCTCCGGGGTCGCGGTGTTCAACATGACCCACAGCGGATCGAGCAATTTCATCGTCACGCTCTACGCCGACGATGGCGACTATGTCGATATCCTCGCCAACGAGATCGGGGCGTACAGCGGGGAGAAGTCCGTCACCGTGAACGGTGGTATCCTGAACGCATCCCCGGGCATCCACTGGGTCAGCGTCGATGCCGACGGGGACTGGACCATAAAGATCACCAAGATGTGATCTCAAACCCCTTTCCATCTTTCTCTGTAAAGCTCTCTGTAAAACATCTGTAAAAAGTTTATATAAAAGATCAGGGGAACGGGATCCCCATGGCCGCGGTCACGACCTTGATGCCGACCACCGCCACCAGCAGGATCATGACCACCTTCCCGCCATACTTGATGAGCTCCTTGCGCTCCTCGATGCTGGCCTTGTTATTGCAGGTCACCAGGCCCTGGTAGAACCGGATGGTCTCCTGCTGGGCCTGACGGTCCTTCTCCCGCTCCTCTGTTTCCTGCTTCCGTTCCTCCTTGCGATCCTCGCGGTCATCCTCGATCGCTTTGACCAAGGAGGCCACTGTCGTCTCCGTCCTGGTCTGAGCGATGGCGAGGTCGGCGACCCGGTCCTCGAGGGACTTCTGCCCGTCCTTCTGGCTCCTGACCGCATCGTTTATTCGGCTATGTTCCGGACAGAACGGGAGGACCGGCAGTTCGTCCATCAGGGGGTCGTGACCTTCCACCACTTACCACGTCACCCCTTCACTCCCTTGATCAGGGCCACGAGCTCCTGATACGCAGCGTCGGCCTTGTCGATGCAGTTGGTGACCTCCTCGGGGCTCAGGGTGTCGTCGACCAGTGCCTCATCGGCAGCGGCAACGAAATCCTTGAAGGCTTTGAAGGCCGGGAGCAACGGCTCCGGGACCTTGCCCTCAATACTGTCCATCTTCTTGTGCAGCCTAGAGAGCCTGATCTTAAGCCAGGCATAGGTCTTCGGTGCCTTCTGCACAACGATCGCGGTCCCGATCACGATGGCGGCCACGAGGGCCGCGAACTGGTATTCGTTCAGCTCTATCATCTCTTCACCTCTTCGTTATCTTACCCCATAGTCCGAGGATCCACTCGACCACCCTCCAGAACACGAACCCCCGCCCGATGTGAGTCTCCGGCTCCGGAACCGTCTCCGGCGACGGGTTCGAGGGCCTCTCATCTTCCTCCTCGGGCTCGCTCGCTGCCGGCGGGTCCGGCTCGCTAGGAGCCTCATTAGCGGGCTCCTCGGCCTCGGGTGTCTCCTCCCCTGCCTCGCCGTCCTCCGGCTCCTCCACGGCCGGCTGCTCGCCCTCGGAGGGCTGCTCGGTGCGTTCCTCCTCAGTGGTCTCCTGCGTCGGAGAGGAGGAATCACTAGGCTCGGGTACCGGATCTGCCACCGGCGCTGGCGTCTCAACAGGGGTTTCTACCGGCGCAGGAGATGGAGTAGGGAGCGAGGTCAGGGGGAACCCTGACCGTGGAGCGAGGCGCATGGCGCAGCTGTCAAGCCCGAGCTCAAGGAAGGCGTCCTCCACGTCCTTGACGTACCAGGCCGCCGAGGTTCTCAGGTCCCCGTACTCGCCGACCAACCCGGTCACGCCACGAGCATTGCAGTAGGCGGCGAACGAGGCGGCCATGTCGCTCTTGAAGTCGGCCTTCTTTGCCCCGAACCAGTAGATGTGAGCGCTCGGGATCTTCTGGTAGTCGTTCGGACGCTTGAGGAACGCGCGATCGCCACGTACGAAGTCCCAACCGTCGACCACGTGGTACTGATTGACCGCGTCCCAGTGGTACGCGGTCACGCAGAACATCGCCCCGATGAGCGCGTGGCCCATAATGACCGGAGGAGCTCCGTCGCCCGCTACTGCAGTAGAGCCATCAATGGCGCTCTCGACGAAGGCGCAGTAGGCATCGAGCCGCTTCCGGTACCCGACCATGGTGTCGGTCACCTTTCCGGAAGCGTCCTTGGCGACCTCCTCCGGATAGAGCCTGTGCCAGTAGTCGTAGGCGATGAGGTCGTGGTCAGTCTCGTTGCCCCACTCGATCGCATACACCCCGGCATGGCCCTTGAAGTGCTTGGCCACCGATCCGACGTAGGTGTTGGCATCGTGGTGCTGCTGCGAGCTCGTGTCCCACAGCGGTTCGTTCTCCTTGTGATACGAGCCGTCGGCGAACCCCAGGCAGGTGAAGATGATCTGCATGCCCTCCGCGAGAGCAGCATCGGCCCAGTTGTCAAGGATACCATAGAACTTCTCCGAGTCCATCTTCCAGGCGTCCCACTGAGCGTTGCCGCTCCACCAGTCCCCCGCACCGATGCGCACCAGCTGGAGGCCGAGCTGTCGGAGGGCGGCCATGACGTACCGCGCTAGGTCCTTGTGCGAGCCGACCTGTAGGAAGGTTGTTGGGTCCTGCATGACCGAGCCGGGGATCAAGCGGTTCTTGCCCAGCTGCCCCTCGAGCTCCCAGGTAATGACACACTGATCATTGCCCCCGCGCCGTGCCGTCATGCGTTCAGCCCCTTGAACTTGACGGACTCCTCGGTCGGTCGGAACCTCGAGTGCGCGTGGCATCCGGGGCACTCCGGGTGCTCGGCGTCCTGGCAATAGTAGCAGCGCGGCGGTACGCCCCCTTCCTCGAGGATCACGAGCTCCTCGCTCACGGGCACCACCACGCGCAGATGTTGATGACCGTCAGGGCGGTCGCCAGCGCTCCTATCGCGATCCCCGCGTATGCCCACGCGATGCTGCACAGCTTGTCCAGCTTCGTTTCCTTGGTGTCGTTGTCGTCTGTCATGTCGCCTCCTAGATGATCATGATGCCCCCGCAGGCGATGCCACCGCTCGGCCCCACCCCTCCAGCGCTTGCGGTCAGCGATTCGATGCGGATGTTGTCCAGTGTGTACGGGCTGCCGCCCGACAGGTAGAAGAAAAGCACCGAGTCGTTCTGCGCCCGGTTAAGCCCGACCGTCTGGTAGCTGTTGGGCAGCGCGGACTCGGTCGCAGCGTCGACCACCGAGCTCCAGCTGGAGGTCAGGGCGGTGTACTTTACGTAGTAAACGTGGGTGCTGGACGGGAACGACTGCCAGGCGATGAAGGCGTCACCGGTGTCCTTGTTGATCGACACCGCAGGCAGGTCGTCGTAGCTGCAGTTGTCCTCGATCTCGACGGCCGTCCCCCAGCTGCTACCGTTCCAAGTTCGGCGGTAGATGTTGAACAGGTTGTCCTGCGCGTTCCAGGCCAGGTGCACCACGTCGCCGAAGGCCCTCGCGTCAAACCTCTGGGTCGCCGAGCAGATGATCGAGGAAGCCTGCACCCGCGACCCGAGCGCCGATCCGTCCCAGACCTTGCTGAAGATGTGCCCGCCGGTGACGGTACAGTACAGCGCCATCCACTTGCTGCCGCTCAGGGCGACCGCCTTGATCATGGTGTTGACCGAGTCCTGGTCCGAGTCGCTCACGGTCATCGGGTACCCGGAGACCACGGACCAGGTGCCGTTGGTGTTCACCAGCCGCGTCACCTTGGCCTTGTTCGTGTCGTAATAGGCGACCAGCAAGCTGCCGTCGTCCATCATGTCGATCGATGTCACGCGCATCTGCGTGCCCGTTGCTACGGTCACCTCGGTCTCCCAGGAGATCGAGCCTCCGGAGCACACTCCCCGGCGGATCTTGATGGGGTTACTGTCCGGCGTGCAGCTCGCCAAGTAACAGTAGATGTCGTCGAACAGCGCCTGGAAGTACGAGCCGTCGGAGCCGGCCTTGACGGTGACCTCCGAGCCGAAGTTGCTCGGGTCGCAGGTCGGGTGGTCGTTCGGAGCGAAGACGATGTTCGTGCCGTTCGACCACATGAGGTACCAGTAACTGGCCGCGAAGCCGGCCTTCGAGCCCGTGCCGAGGTGCAGCGCCGAGCTGTTGGTCGTAGTTCGGGACGCCATGCTCAGTCTCCGTAGGCGGTGTTGAACTCGAGCTTGATCCCGAGCAGCAAAGCGTCCACGGCCAGGGTGCCCTGCTTGCGGTACGCCTGGAAGACGAGGAGCTCACCGCCCGCCGGCGTCCCGGCCGGAGTGATCGTGCCCGACGGCCCCTTGTGCACCTTGTTGGCCACGAGGAAGGTGTCCGTGACCTCGGCCGCGGTCCCGAACGCCTGGTCCATGCTTTCGTTGTCATCGATCGACCGAGCCTGGAGGCCCCACACTACGGTTCCGCTCCCGGACGCGGCGGTCCAGTACGGAATGAAGGTGATGTCCCCTCCGTCCCAGCCTTCGGGCATGGCGTAGCTGAACTGCACGTACTCCTGGGTCGAGGGGTCGAACGGCAGGCCGACCCGCATGATCTTGTTGGTGCTGAGTTCTAGTTTGGTGGCCGGCCCGCAGCCGTTCGTGGTCCGAGGATCTCCGCCCTTGGCGCTCAGGTAGGCGGAGGCCTTCCTGGTAGGCAGCCTCGCCGCGGCGATCGTGTCCGTGAGCGCGGTCGCCTTCACCGGGATGGTCCCGGCGGCCATGTCGGCCACCACCGCGTCGTATTGCTCCTCGGCATGGTTAATCTGGGACGCGTCCCCGGGCGTTCCGTTCGTCAAGTTTTGCTTTGTGAAACTCACCTAACCACTCTCCCATCTCAGCTGGACCACAACCTGCGCTCCCTTGCCCACCTCGATCGCGAACGGCCCCGGTTGGACCAGACCGCGGGCGAACAGCGCCGGCACGCTCAAAGGCGAGCTGCCGGAGGCCACGTCGAAGTACACCCCGCCCTCGGCCAGCACAAGGTCGTTGTACTGGTCCGGAGGGAGCGTGAAGAACAGCGTGAGCTCGCCGTCCGCCACCGACGAGCTCGCCACCGCGATCGGCGTCATCGTCCACGGGTCCGCGAGGCCGGTGTCGGCGATGCTCTCCGGAGCGGTCCCCCGGCCGCACATGAGACTGGCGATGCGGATGGTGAAGTCCCCTGTGCTGGCAGCGAGCGCCGCCATCATGTTGCAGGCGAGCCTCGAGTTCGTGCCCCCGAACACCACGTCGAACTGGAACACGTACCGGAACTCGGAGGTCTTCTCGAGGGGGTCAATGACCACCCTGGCGAACGCCCCCGGACCGGTCGGCGGGGCGTCGGCGGACATCGAGATCCACACCTCGCGGATGGTCGAGCCGTTGAGCTCGTCCTCCATGATCTGCTGCGTGGTCCGGAGCCTCGCCCCCTTGGCCGAGCGATTGGTGGCCTGGGAGATCATGAGCGGCGAGAGCCCCCAGGTCTGCGAGGCGCTGACGGCCGTGCCCGAGGACCCCAAGCCGATGTACGAGAGGTGGAACGCCTCGCCTCTCATGGCGTCCCGGAGCTGGTTCAGCCCCCGGGTGAGCACGGCGTTGTGCGCCTCCCTCACGAGCCGGCCGCGCCCATGGGCGTCGATGCGGAACACCTTGAGGTTGCAGTACACGCGCCCTCGAGCGTTCACCAGAACGCATCACCTCCTCCCCAGATGCTCGTCCCCCAGATCCACTGCGGCCTGGAGATGACGGAGAACTGGTGGGACATGAGGACGGTGGCCTCGATCGCACCTGCCTGAGCGATGGTCTCGTCCGGACGCACCTCGTACGACGAGCGCGCGGTCAGCAGGCGGTAGAACTCCACCCAGTCCTCGCGCCTCTCCCCGGAGACGCCCTCGACGGCGTACTCCAGGCTGCAGTCCGCGTCCGTCCGCTCCTCGGCGTCCACCGAGGTGATCAGGATGTCGGTGTCGAGATTGTCGTACGCGGACTGCTGCACGCGGATGATCATGCCCGCTCTAAGTCCGGGAGCGTAGGTGCGGAAGGAGGCGTTCACCTTCTCAAAGGGGTTCTGCCTCATTTCGGTCTCGGCGCCGGAGATGGCGGCGTCCAGGCGCTGTACCGCGGCGTTCTCCACCAGCCGCTCGAACCGGCCGTGCTGCGCGATCGACTCCTTGTCCTCGAGCATCACCATGATCGGCGTCAGGCCGACGTAGGTCACGGTGAGCGTGTCGCTCGAGGTGAGCAGCGTCGCAGTGCTGTCCTGCCGCAGGATCTTCTCCTTGTCGTTCTTGTTCCAGTACCACTGCTTGCCGCTCTCGATGCCGTAGATGCCCACGGTCTGCGCGACGCCGTTGACCTTGACGGTCGGCTCCTGGTACATCTTGTACCGCACGGCGAACTCCCGCCTGGCCCCGTCTCCGGCGTAGGACTCGGTGCGCTCGTCGGTGATGCCGTTGGCGCTGCCGCGGTAATACACCACGTTGCAGCCCACGTCGGCGTCCTCGACCGAGAGCTCGATGTAGTCGGGGTTCGCGTCAGTGATGTTCCACGGCGCGGTGTAAGACTCCCTGGAGAGGTAGTGCAGCCGCTTGGCGTCGTCGATGATCCAGACGAATCCATCGAAGTCGGCCGCCTCGGTCAACGCCTCGGAGGGCTTCTGCCCGTTGAACCTGACCTCGCCGGTCGAGCCACCGTCCTCGATGTCCCCGGCGGTCACCCCGAACTCCGCCAGGTAGTGGGTGATGATCCACCGCACGAGCTCGCCGCGGTTGGCCACCTCCGGCGAGGCGTACATGCGGCGCCGATCGGCGAGCGCCGAGAAGTCTACGACGCGGAGCGTCCACTCCATGATGTCGCTGCCCGGGATGATCTTGCGGCGGGGCTTGAGGAGCTCACCCCCGAAGACGGTCTTGCCGACCTCGGTGTCGTAGAAGTAGACCTCGTCGTACTGGTGCGGACGGTAGCCAGTATCACTCTGCAGCACGAGGCTGCCCGTCGTCCTGACGCCGATGGTGGAGCTGAGCCGCACGGAGCCGGGCACGGTCATGCCGTCCACGTTCTCGCCGTCGATGGTGATGGAGTACATCAGCCGAACCCCATCAGCTTCAGTTCGCTCGCAAACTCCTTCACGAAGGCCCGAGGGTTGTTGGTTTGCTTCATCTGCAGCACCAGCTGCCCGATGGAGAACGACCGCGTGGTGCGGCTGTTGGAGATCCCGGGCACCATGTCCCCGAGGCTCGAGGCCAGCGAGCCGATGCCGACCGAGCCCAGCATGTTCGCGGCCCCGGCCGAGGAGAACGCCTGGGAGCGGAGGTCGAGGATCTTCTGCATGATGTCGTCCGGGATAAGCCACTCCGGGCCGGCCTCGCCGAACACGCCCAGGGTCGGCTTGTCCACGTACCCGCCCTTGGCGAACAGGTGGAGCCCGGGGATCACGTCCCCCTGGGGAACGAGGCCGCCGATGAACTCCGAGACCAGGTTGGCGGCCTTCTGGGCGATCTGCCCCGGGGCGGCGATCAGGCCGTTGACGAAGGAAGTGATCCACTCCCCGGCCTTGCTCAGGAGGTCGGTGACCCCCTTGGCGATCCCGTCGATGAAGTTGGAGACCCACTCCCCGGCCTTGATGATCAGGTCCCCGGCTCCGGGGATGATGCCGTTGATGAAGTTACCGACCCACTGCGTGGCCTGCGCTATCAGCTGTCCGGGCCCCTGAGCGATCATGTTGACGAAGTTGGAGATCCACTGCACCGCCTGGTTGATCAGCTGCCCCGGCCCGGCCGCTATGCCGTTGATGAAGTTCGAGACCCATTGGATGGCGCCGTCGATCAGCTGCCCGACGCCGTTCGCCAGGCCGCCCACGAAGCCGACCACCCACTGTATCGCGGAGTCGACGATCTGCCCGGCCGCGCCCACCAGGCCGGCGCCGAAGTTCACGATGGCCTGCCCGATGGCGCTGAGGGCCTGCCAGATGAGGCTGCCGAGGGTGACCGCCAGCTGGACCCAGTCGATCGAGGCCAGCGCCCCGATGACCATCCTGGGGATGGCCATGCCGATGTTCGCCAGCCCCTGCAGAACCGCGAACCAGTCGATGTTGACGAAGAAGTTGGCGATGCCCATGAGCAGGCCGGCCAGCCCCTCGAGTATGGTCACCCCGATGCCGATCCAGTCGATGTGCCCGATGAAGTAGGCGATGTCCGCCCCGACCTGGTCCCAGTTGATGTTGGCGATCCAGGTGATGACGCCGTTCAGGAGGTCGGCCGCGGCGGCGCCGGCGTCCATGAACGCCTTGATCCAGTCGATCTTCTCGAACCAGTCGATGATCCCGTTGATGACCTTGAGCGTGGCGTTGGCCGAGTCCATGAACGCCTGCTGCCAGTCGATGCTGCCGAACCACTCCCCGAGGGCGTCGATGACGTCCCCGCCGAAGGTGGCCAGCTTCGTCAGCAGCGCGTCCCAGTCGATCGAGCCGATGGCCTGTCCGATCTGGTCCCCGATGCCGCCGAGGAACTGGGCAACGCCGTTCACATCCTGAGCCATGGCGTCGACATCGAAGTCGCGCATGGCCGCCCATGCGCCCACGCCGGCGACAGCGGCGACCGGAGCGGCGACAGCTGCTGCAGTGCCGAGCCCCACCCCGCCGAGGAGGCCGCCGGCGCCGGCAGCCGCTCCTCCGCCGCCGAGGAGGCTCATGAGCCCGCCCCCGCCGCCGAGCATCCCGGTGATCGAACCGAGGCCGGAGACCATCGGGCCGAGGGCCATCAGCGCCGGGCCGGCCGCCGCGGCGATGCCGGCGAGCGCGATCGCCATGTCCTGCATCCCCGATGGCATGTTCTCGAACGCGTCGAAGAGGGGGATGACGACGTTGTCCAGCAGCCTCGTCAGCGGGGGCAGCAGCTTCTCGCCGATGCTGATCCCGAGGTCCAGGAGCTTGTCCTTGAAGATCTTGAACTTCCCCGCGGCGCTGTTGGCCATGACGTCCGCGGCCTCTTGCGCGGCGCCCTCGGAGTCCTTCATGTTCTGGACGAGGGTCTGGAAGTCGTCGTCGCTTGCGGCGATGACGCTCATCATCGGGCCCATGGCCTCGACGGTGAAGATCTTGGACGCGTCCGCGGCGTCGATATTGGCGTCGTGCAGGTTCTGCAGGGCGCCCTGCAGGCCCACCACCTGGGGGTTGACGTCGTCGGCGGTGAGGCCGTACTTGGACAGCGCGCGGCTGGACTCCGCCGTCGGCTTGACGAGGTTCACCAGGCCCATGCGCAGGGCGGCGCCGGCGGTCGAGGCCTCGTACCCGGCTCGGCTCATGACGTCGAGCGCAGCCGCCGTCTCCTCGAGCGGGATGTCCATCTGCGAGGCCGTCGCGGCGACGTAGGACATCGCGGTGTTGAACTCCTCCGCGCTCCACAGCGAGTTCTGGAAGGCCGCGGTGAGGATGTCGGTGACGCGCCGAGACTCTGAGGCCTCGATGTTGTATGCCTTCATCAGGCCCTGCAGGACCTGGGCCGTCTCGCTGAGGTCCGACCCGGAGGCGGCGGCGAGGTCCATGGCGCCGGCAAGGTAGTCCTGAATGTCCGCCGCGGTGCTGGTCGAGTCGGCGAGCCAGTACATGGCGTCGGCGACCTGCGTGGCGCTGAAGGTGGAGCCGTCGGCCATCTCCCTCGCGGCGTCGCCCATGTTCGAGATCTCGTCGGCGGTCATGCCGGTGACCGAGCGGATCTTCGAGAGCGCGGTGTCGAAGTCCGCGGCGGCCTTGACCGCCAGGCCGAAGGTGGCGACCACCGGCAGCGTCACGCCGGCCGTCAGCGACTTGCCGATCGAGGACATCGAGGACCCGAGGCCCTTGAGCTTGGTGGAGAGGGTGCTCTGGGCCTTGTCCACCTCCTTCTGCACCCTGACCATCCCGGACTCGAAGTCCGAGGTGTCCGCCGTCACGTTGACGTTGATCTCACCTAGATTTCCGGCCATCTCTCCTCTTCAGCAGCTCCTCGAAGTCCCGTTTCGCCTCCTTGGCGGTCTTGGGGGGTTCGCCCATCTTCTCGTACCGGGGCATCTTCTCCACCCTGTGCAGGTACGCGGTCAGGTACGCCAGCTGCTTGATCTCCTCCTTCCGTCCCTGCACCCGCAGGTGGATCTCCGCCGGAGTGTGGTCCATCAGGCTGGCGGCGCTCACGTTCAGGTTCTTCATCCCGTACTTGACGATCCTCCACCAGGTGGGTCCAGTGTCAAGTGGGTCGGCCTCGCCAAAGGGTCCTTGTCCTCCTTGGCCTCCTTGCCGCCCTTCCCCATCATGTGGGGCATGCAGACGTAGAGCGACTCGATCATCTTCCGGGTGATGTCCTGGGGGGGAGCGAGGGTCAGGAGGATGCCCGCCTCGTCCAACGTCAGGGTGGGGTCCTCGTACACCAGGCATGCCCACAGCGCGGTGGTGAGCGCGTTCAGGTCCATCTTGACCGCGGGCTGCTGCTCCGGAGGCAGGATCTTACCATCGGCGTCCCTCGCCGGCTGGGGGAAGGCGCTCATGATGTCCTTGCCCGTCCGCTCCTCGAACCTGCGCATGGCGTTGATGTCCATCCTGAGATGCCTGGTGATATCGAGCTCGATCGCCACGCTCGGCAGCTCCATTTCCTTGAGGTGCAAGACCATATCAATTCCTCAAGGAAGCTCCACAGCGGCGATCTGTACGGTGGCCACGGACGAACAAACGACGGACACCAGGCCAGCAGAATCGTTGAACTGGCGCTGGTTGAACGGCCCGATGCGCTTGGTCACGCCGGCGCCCACGGCGACCACGAGGTCGTGATCCTGCCCGAGGTCACATGGGGTCTTCGCATCGATAGTGACGTTGATGCTCGAGGCACTGCCGTTCTTGACTTCCAGGAAGGTCTTCCCGGAATTGAAGAACTTGTCACCGGAGGTCGCGGTGGGCGTGACATAGGCCTGGTCGATGCCGGTGACGGCGATGCGCTGGACTGTGAGAGTGGCCATCTAGTCACCTCAGACAGAGGCCAGCACGCCGGAGCCCTGGAACTCGAGCTTATAGGTCGCTTCGTCGTCGTAAGGTCCCTCGATGTCGCCGCTCTTGATCAGAGCAGTGCCCTTTTTCCACCCAGTGCCCTCGACAAAGATCTCTAGCTCCACCTCGGTTTGGTTGTCGAGTGCTGCCTCCAGGGCGATGAGCCCGGCGTCATCCTTGACCCACACACCATCAGCGCTCACGGACCAGGAGCCGAAGCCATGCTTGAACTGCTTCTTCTTTCCAGGGCTGAGCTTGTTGGTGTTCTCGATCATCTCGTTCTCCCTGGACAGGGTCGCTCCCCGCTGCCCGGCCACCTCGGTCCAGGTGGGGGTGCCTTCGTCCCCGGTGTTCACCTTGATTATGATGTCGCATCCAGATACAGACATGTCCTTTCCTCGCGGCCTATGGCCGCCAGAACATCGCCTGGTCGGGTTATTGGACTTTCTACAATAAGGCTATCAATTGCCTTATTGTGTTGTAATCACTCCTGGACTGCGAGCTCCACGCCGCCGGTGATCTTCAGCAGGGCAGTGAAGCGCAGCATAGTGGCGAACGAGACGTTCAGATGATTGACAAAAGCCTCGAACCTGAACGTCAGTCCGAAGCCGGCCGGCAACTTGAGCTCGCAGGATCTGATGACACGGCCGGTGGCATCCTGATAGAAGGAGATGCTATCGCCCTCCTTGATCAGCGTGCCGACGACCTCGAGCTCGGTGAACTGCAGCATTCCGGGCTTGAAGGTCCTCGCCTTCTGCTGGCCCCAGCTGGTGTCCTTGACCGCGACGTCGAGCTCCAGGTCCCCGAGGTTGAGGACCTCCGCGACCTCCGCTCCGTTCCATATGAGCTTGGTGCCCTTGGCCAGGGTCGAGAGGGAGTCGAAGGACAGGGTGACGATGAAGTTCTGCGTTAGCACGAACGCGCCGGCCTCGTCGGTCCCCAGGGGCATGGCCTCCTGGAGCGCCTTGACCTCGAGGTACTTGACGGCCCCGATGGTCAGGCCATTGATGCCGACGAGGATCTGCCTCGCCCGCTCTACCCACGCCCGGGCATGATCGCTGTCGGTGTCCCGGACCATCACCTGCAGGCCGGGGTGCATGATCCACTTGCCATCGAGCGTCTGCTCCGGGAGCTCCCCGGCGTCGCCGTGCAGGGACATGCACACCGTTGGGTCATCGGGCATCAGGTCCCGGAAGATCTCGTCCGCGCTGCCCACCCCCTGCGCTATCAGGTAGTTCTGCAGGTCCTCCAGCCAATTGGTCATCTCGTCAGCCTCCCGATCATGTTCAGCACGTGCTCCTTGATGGTCGGGCCGAGCGAAGGTTTCCTCCGGAGGAACGGATCGATCAGGAAGTGCGCCTTGCCGTGAGGATGCCGATAGCTCATCTCCTGGTGCTGCCGCCTGGCATACACGGTGTTGTAGCCGCTCTGCACGGTCACCGAGCTCCTCTTGTATTTGGGGTCGTTGACCTTGCCGGTCCTGATCATCTCCCTCGTTTGGTAGGGGGACTCGCTGTGCGATTCGTTCATCATCTCGTTCGACCACTTGTGGGCGCCCTCGCCCACGGCCGGCAGGACATTGCCCTTGAGCAGCTCCGCCTTGGCCTTCACCTCCTCAACACCGGTGACCGAGCTCATACGTCCACCGTCCAATAGGCGAGCTCGTCCGAGTCCCCGTACATCGGCGAGACCAGGAGGATCATCGGGGTACTGCCGTCCGGAAGAGTGATCTTGTCCCCGAGCTCGATCGACGCCTTCGCCTCGACGTATACCCGGGCGTTCGAGACCTTCTCGAAGCGGTTCGTCATCCCATCCCCGGAGCTCGTCCGGACGAGGCGGGGCTTGTACTGTACTCGAGCGCGGTAGCTGACCTCATTCCCGTAGAGGTAGTGGCCCTTGCCGTCGCTGCCGGCCTTCTTGGCGATCGTCACTCTCTGGTTCAGCATCTCGTCGATCATCTGCGCCGCCTCGAGTAATTGGGGATCTCAGATCCATCGAGCTCAAGCTCGGGCATGTCGGCGTCGGAGCGATCGACGATGGGGTCGACCTCGCTGACCTCGTCCTCGAGCAGCTTCTCCAGCTCCGCCTCGTACTCCTGCAGGAAGGCGGAGGTCCCGCTCGGCTTCCCGTAGGAGTAGTCGCCGAGCTTCTCCGAGGTCATCACCGTCCCGCCCCGGGAGACCTCGAACAGGTGCAGGATGGTCAGCAGGTGCATGTGCTCGTAGGTCTCCTGGGCAACCCCCTCCGGGAGGTCGGCGTCCAGGTACACCCTCTTCGCCCTCGAGGCAAGGTAGTTGAACCGGGCGGTGGTGAACTTCGAGCCGAGCTCGTCGCTCACCCGGTACTTGGACATGAAGGGGACCATGGCGGCCAAACCGGTGACCTCCTGGGGCACGGGCGGGTCCACATGGAGCGTGCCCTCGGCGATGACATAGAGGTCGGTCTCGGTGGTGGCCTCGACCTCGAACTCATAGTCTCCGCTGAGGCCTAGTGTATCGGTCGGCCCGAGGGTCAGCCGCACGCTGTTCGAGGTAGCGGGATCGCCCACCACCGGGCAGGCCCTGCTCAGCTTCAGCTGCCCGCCCTGGTAGGCCTTGAAGGTGATCGTAATGCCCACCAGGTCGTCCACTCCGCTCACGGGTATGCTCACCGGGAGGGATTCCCCCGCCCGGATCTCAAGGTACTGGTCGTCTGTCATCCTTGAACCTCCTTGTCGTTCATGTCGCCGTCGATCTCTTCCGATGGCATCGTTCCCTCGATCGCACTGTCTCCCGTCCGGCCGGCCACCGTTGGTGCGGGCACCTTTCCGTCCACGCTCCTCCGCTTAAGAGCGGCGTTGAGCCTGGCGATCCTTAGCGCCCGCACGAGCACGTGGGTCAGCTGCGTCCCGTCCTTGAGGACGAGGTCCTCGCGGCTCAGGATCTCCTTAGCGAGGGCGACGAGATCTCCTGCAGTGATGCCGTCCTCGAGCACCAGGTCCTTGTCGCTCCGGATCTCGTCGTCGAAGGTCACTCCTTCGGAAGTGGCGATGAGCTTGGAGATTCTCGCCAGGTCCTGCACCGCGATCGCGTCGCTCCGGAGCAGGGCCTTGGTGACCCTGGTGTCGTCTCCGAGGCCCACCCGCTCGGCGATGAGCGAGGCCTTGACCAACTTGGCCACGTCCGCCGCGGCGATGGCCTGGGCCACGCGTATCGCCTTCGCCAACGTGGCGGCATCGGTGATACGGATGCTCTCCGAGGCGTAGAGCTCAGTGAGCTGCCCGAGGATCGATCGCAGGACCGTCTCGCTCAGCGTGATGCCCTCGCCGGCGAGCAGCTGCTTGATCAGCGCGACGGTGTCCGCCACCAGGACAGGCTCCTGGGCGATGATCGCCTTCTCCAGCGTGACCATGTCGGAGGTGGCCACCTGCTCGCCCAGCTTGATGTCCTTCCCGATAGTGGCGCCGTCCCCGAGCTCCAGGTCCTCGTTCGCCCTCAAGGCCTTCTGCAGCACGACCTTGTCAGCCGCTCCGATCGACTGGGCCACGATGATGGTCTTGATCATCTTGGCTGCATCGCTCGCCGTCGCTCCCTCGCTCATCCGGAGGACCTTGATCAGTGAGACCGCGTCCCCCAGAGTGAGGCCGTCCGCGACCACGAAGGAGAGGATCCTGGAGACGGCCGCCGTGTCGCTCGCCTCCACGAGCTCGAGGGCGGTGAGCAGCTTGACCAGGACGACGGTGTCGCCCAGCCTCGCGCCGTCGCTGATCAGCATGTTCTTGGAAACGGTCGTGCCGTCAGTGGCCTTAGCGTTATCGAGGACCTTGATGGCCTTGGTCAGGAGGGTGGCGTCCGATGCGCTGAGCCCCTCGATGATCTTCAGGGCCTTCGACGCGATCGCACCGTCGGAGGCCTTTGTTCCCTCCGCCACCTTCATGCTCTTGGTCAGCGCGATCGCGTCCCCGAGCTGCGCGGTCTCGGCCGTCCGGAGGGCCTTGACGAACGCCGCCACGTCCGTTGCCCGAATCGTCTCGAGGGCAGTGAAGGCCTTGATGATCGCGGCCGCGTCCGCGAGGGCCACGCTGTCCGCCGCCCTGATGGCCTTCGACAGCACCAGGCGGTCGGCGGCGGTGATGTTGTCGGCCAGCTTGAGGGCCTTGGCGATGATGGCGGCGTCCGATGCCCGCACCGCCTCGGTCTCGAGCATGGTCTTGACCATCCACACGGTGTCGGAGGCGTCCACGTCCTCGGCGGCGATGATCGCCTTGACGACGCGCAGGACCTCCCCGATCGTCAGCTGCTCGTCCTCCACGATCTCCTTGCTCATGGGGCACAGGTCCTCCGCCCCGATGCCCTCGGCCACGTTGATGCTCTTGGTAATCCCGGCCACGTCGGCCGCGCTGATCGTCTCGGTGATGGTGAACGACAGCGTCTGCCCGGAAGCCAGCGCAAGCATGGCCACGTTGATCTGCCAGGGGGATGCCGACGAAGCCAGGTAATACACCGCTATGCGGTCGTTCTCGATGATGTCCACGTCATGCCAGCGGTCACCATAGACCGCTGTTTCGGTTATCCATCCGTCGTAAAGGGCCCAGGTGTCGGCGGCGGCGTCGTACTTCCAATAGCCCACGCTATTGGCTGCCGAGTAGTTGCAGAAAACGATGTAGATGTTCGACCCATCGGCAACCACCCTGGGAGCGAAGGTGTTGGTGGGTATGTCGTAAGTGCTCCCCAGGCGGGTATCCGTCCCCCATCCGGCCGAGGTTCGGCAGTTGTACCGCAGGAATGTGGGGGCCACATAATTATATTGATACACGACGAATATATCCGTCCCGTTGACCACACAGGCATCCCACTGGTAGCCGTCCGACTGATCCCTTATGGTTCCCGTTTCCTCGCTCCCCAGGCTCCCGTTGTAGAGGCGGCCATAGATGTAGGAGGCTGTCTTGGCGTAGCACACGTACCATTGCCCGTCGCTCAGGGCCAGGGGCTTGACCCTCCAGTTCGAGGTGGACGACGTGGTGTTCAGCTGCGTCGTGCCCCCAGCGGTCCATCCGGAGGAGCACGCGGTCGTCGTCCCCCAGGTGACGTAGGGATAGACGCTCGAGCCTTTGGCGTACCCGATCACCGCCTTGCCGTCGGTGGTGACGGCCACCGCCAGGCGGTTGCAAGTCGTGGTCGAGTCGACGCTGACGGCGGCGCCGTCCCAGGTGATCGTGCCGTCGGCGTTGCACACCCCCGTTCCCCACATGATCCCGCCGGACGTGCCCACGTACACCACGTGGACGCGGTGGGTGGCCTGGTGCACGGCCACGGCCATGCGGTACTCGGGGTTGGTGCTGCTCAGCTGGGCTACGGTCTGCTGGCCGTACTTGGTGGCCCACCCGTCGGCGGAGGAGTCGAAGGCGAAGTAGCGACCGTTCTCGATGTAGAACAGCCAGTCCCGCCCGTTGGTCTTGAACGAGGCATGCTCCATCCCGGCCCGTATGGCCCCGTTGCTGTAGGTGTCGGTGGTGATCTGGGTGCCGGACGTCAGAGGAAGCCCCCGCTGGAAGTGTCAGAAAAATGGGAAGGGGAAGGTGTTTGGCCCGGCATGGGCCTCACGCAGCCGCCAGGGTGATGTCGACCTGCATGGAGTAGGTGTCGTTGGCGCCCTTCGTGCCCCATGCCCCCACCTTACGGTTCAGCGCGATCCCGGTCCCGTTGCCGGTGAGGACGACGATCTCCTGCCACACCCAGGACGCGACGCCGGCCGCGAAGGTGGCCTTGAAGCTCACGGTCTTGCCCGTCCTCTTGGGATAGGTCGAGTCCATGGCCGCATAAGCCTTGTTTGTAGCGGCTTGGAGCGCGGTCTGGGCGGCGGCCTCGGCGGTGCTCGAATCGCCGACTCCGATGTACGGGGTGGCCCAGGCGGTCCCGGAGCCGATCATCAGGTCGCCCAGGTTCTGCAGCCCGACGTCCAGGGCCATGTTGCCGTCGATGACCTTGACGCCCTTGTAGTGGCCGTTCTGCTTGGCCAGGGTGATGACCTTCTCCTCGTCCTCTCCCGCCTGCAGCAGCTTGGCGTACTGGTGGTCCGGGTCGTGGTACATGTGGATGGTGGTCCTGGTGTCCCACAGTCGCGCATGATCACGGACGCGCCGGCGTCCGAACCACCGGGCCAGGATGGCCCTCAGCTTCACTCGGTCGGACATGCCCACCTCAGATGGCCGTCAGCTGGATGAATGCGTCCGCATGCTTGACCCGGGGGAAGAGGGACTCCCACACGCGGCCGTACAGGGGGGAGGTGTTGGGGTGCCTGCTGTCGATGCCCGGATCGTTCTGGGCGTCCGCGCCGATCACCAGGTCGAAGTAGGTACCAGCGTTGTCCACGGGGACCATCAGGCCGCTACCGGAGACTATCCTGGTAGACTGGAACACCGAGCCGGGGTAAGCCCCGGGGACGGGGTTCAGCAGCCGCATGACCTTCTCCATCTCATCGTACCCATCCTGCTGTGAGGAGTCGAGCTCGCCGTACTGATCGGGGTTCAGGACGAGGTTGAAGTTCACCCCGTTGACGTTCTTGTTCCAGAGCTTGGCCCTCGCCCCGGCCACCGCGTCCTTGGCGTTGCCGAAGGTGGCGAAGTCCTTACTGGTGGTGTACTGCTGCCCGGCCGCCTGGAACAGCCCCTTGATGGCATACACGCCATCGTCCTTGGGGACCCATCCCTGGATCAGGAGCTCGTCCTCCTTGAGGGCGAGCATGTGGCCGGCGCTCAGCATGGCGGAGGTCTCCAGATCCACGCCCTGGGTGGCGAAGGCCTCGAAGTCGCTCCTTTTGGTCTCGAAGTCCTTCCACAGGAACGGCAGGCGGAAGTTCTCCCTGGTGATGTTGATGGCATCCCGGGAGCCTTCCTCGGACGGCATGCCGAAGGCGATCTGCGCCTCGTTCATGTCGCTCATCCGATCGACGTCCACGTTGAACTTTCCCTTCGGAAGCCAGGTCACCTTCTGGAACAGCCTCCGGTTGACGGTCGCCTGCCTCATCGGTTCGATGAGCTCGCGGTTGTAGTAGTTCGCTGCCCTCTCTAGTGCAGATGCCATTAGATCACCGCCTCGATTACGATGTCAGCGTCAGCGGACGAGGCGTCCTTGCTGATCGCAGCGATCCCCATCTTCTTCACGCCGGAGCTGGAGATCTTGAGGAAGATGCTGCCGACCACGTCGTGGTTGCTCGTGGTGTAGCTCAGGGTCCTCAGCACGTCTACCTTGTACCCTGGCTGCTTCTTGACCGCGGCGAAGAGCGCGGTGCCGTCGGCGGTCTTGATGTCAGACTCCTTCAGCAGCGCCCCCAGGGTGATGTTGGCCTCGGTCGCGTCCACCAGGTTGTGGACGACCATCCCGGCCGCGGCGCAGGACTCCCCGTCGACCAGGCCGTCAGGATCTCCCGAGCTCTCGGTGCTCAGGGTGCCCACGTCGATGGTGGCACCGCTCTGCAGGGTGTCGACCTTGACGAAGACGTCCTCGATCACTACGCCCGCCGGCAGTTTGATGCCAGTGTCGTACTCCGCGGCCTTCTTCACGAAGGGCACGCGGATGGCGGGCGAGCCGTCGATTTCCATGCCCGGGACCAGGCGGCCCTCGGACCAGCTGAAGAGGTCCTCTCCCTGCGCTGCTACGAAGCCCTTGGCGAGCTTGCCGAGCACCGCGAAGTCCCGGCCGGTGAGCACGGGGGCCTCGATCGGGACGCTCTCGGAGTCGGCGGCGTAGGCGGTCGAACGGTCGATTGGACGGGAGGTGGGATCCGCTCCCTCGAAGCCCAGGAGCCCGAGGACGGGGTTCAGGGCATCGCCGACCTTGATCTGTTTGTCGCTCGAGCCGCGGATGACGGTCCGGCCGGGGATCATCTTGGTGGCGTCCTCGACCGAGCGGAAGAGCACGCGGGGGCTGCCGGCCACGACGATGCGGCCGTTGGGGATCACGTAACCGGAATCGGCCATGATCTCAGTCCTCCACCCACTCGCCCTTCTTGGCGTCCCACCGGCCGACGGTCGAGATGGAGGACTTGTTCTTGTGCTCCACCTCTTCGCTGCCCTCCTCGCCTCCAGGGTTGGCGTCCTTCTTGTTCAGGAGCTCCTCGAGGAGGCCGGCGCGGTCCTTCTCGAACCGCTCGCGGGTCTTGGCCTCGTTGTCCTTGTGCAGGTAGCCTTTGGGCACGTAGGACTTGTTCTTGAACTCGTTCCAGGCCGCTTCCTTCCGTTCCTTCTCAAGAGCGTCGGCCTTGTTCTTCATGTCCTGCAGCTCGGCGTCCTTGGCCTTCAGAGCATCATCCTTGTTCTTGAGCTCCGTCTGCAGCCTCTCGATCTCGGCCTTCCCGGCCTGGTCGTTGGTCGTGTCGTTCACCTCTCCGTTGTGGTTGTCGGCCGGGGGCCTCTGCTCCCCGCCTTTCTTGTCATCCTTAACCTCTGGCTCGTCCAGCTCGATGTCAGGGAACTCCTCCTTGACCTTCGCCTTGAGTCTAGCGAAGAACCCCTTGGCCTGCTTCTTCTCGTCGTCACCCATGCTCCTACGCTCCTTGTTCAGAAATCCAGATCCCAGATCCACGGGCAGGTCGTTGGCGCCCTCCTTGAATGCCAGGACGTGATGAGGATTCACCGGGCCGTCGATCGCCCCGTTCTTAGCCTTCGCCCGGAAGCCGGTGCTCAGGGAGAGCTCGCCGGCCGCGATCATGGCGTCCATCGCGGGGTCGTTGAACCTGGTGTCCCCCATGAGCCTCGGGTGCCCGGTGTTGGAGATCCTCGGATTCTCCACCTTCCCGACGATCTTGCCCTTGATGCGGACAAGCTCGGCGGCCGGGTCGTGGTCGAAGGCATCCATGTCCGGGTGCTCCTGGGCATAGATCACCGGGACCTTGGCCCAGGCGTCGACGGTAGGCTCGAACCATTTGGCTCCGTAGAAGGTGTCCCTGGCGCCCCTGCGGTTCAGCGTCTGGAATATTGTGCCATGCGCCTGGTTGAGGTGCTCGGCGTTCGAGAAGTGCTGCAGCTCGGGATCGTCGGCCATGCTATTGGCAGAGCATCGCTCGGGCGGGTTATTGGACTTTCTACTTTGAGGCTATAATTTGCCTCATAAGGTCAGGAGGTCCCCTTTCCCTTGAGGTACCGTTTGACGGTCTTCCTCTCCACGTGAAGCTCCCGGGCCATCTGGTTGATGAGCATCTTATCCACGTTGCGATCGATGAACTCCTTCTGCTCCCTGGTCAAGGGGTGACCGCTCGGCATGGTCCTCCGATCAGCCCCGCACCGCTGGTTCCGGCCCGTAGTAGGCGTCGTAGTACCTTGTTCCGTTCGGGTGGTCGTCGTTGGCCTGAGCATAGGGTACGGTCCAGATCTCCCCGTCGATCGCGTTGCACTTCTCGCATGATCCATGAGCGTGGCCGTCGTGAACGGTGACCTTGCCCACCCCGTGCCGGTCGAACGAGTCCAGGGAGGCGTGGTTCTGTATGCGAGCAACCTCGCTTCGGGCGACCATGCTCGCGTGCGACTTGCGGCCGTTGAAGAAGTCCTCGAGGTCGGCGGCGATCGAGCCCTTGGGGTACCCTCCCTTCTTGAGCTCGGTGACGCCGGTGGGCTTGCCGTTCCGGATGCCTTTCTGTATGATCTCGGAGATCTTCGCCCGCTCCTCGGCGGTCAAGTTCTTGAGCCAGGGGTTCGGCTTGCCGTTGATGATGGTGGCGCCCTCCTTCTCCAGGAGCTCGCCGTACCCATTTCCGTACCGCTCGGCATCCTCGCTGATCATACGGAAGTTCAACGAGTCAGCGGTCACCCGGCCGGCCCCGGGGGCGGCGGTCCGGACGATAGCGGAGGCCTCGGGCGTCCTTATCGTGCGGTAAGAGTCGACCACCCCCGCGGCATAGGATGCAGTGGCGCTGCGCGTTAGGATCCTGATGAGGCTCGGGGTCATCTCTGAGTAGGCAGCATCGACCAGGGCAGTGACGTCCGGGTCGGGCACGATCTCGGAGCTCATGCCGCCCTCCGAGTCTCCAGCTGCTGCAGGCCCTTGTAGAAGACCATGGCCATGTCATCGTAAGCTTCCCCGATGTCCTTCTCCAACGGGTCCGAGCGCTCGGCGATCCTCTCGGGCACGTCCTCCTTGTTGCCGAACGGCACGACCGTCGCCGGCGCCGCGGGATACTCAGCCTCGAGCTCCTCGAGCCCTTTCTCATCCAGGGCCTCGTGCTCCAGGAGCACGCGGATCTCGTTCTTCTTGAGGGCCTTGGTCTGGTAGCCGACGGTGGCCTGCTTCAGCTGCACCTCCGAGCGGTCCTGCTTGGGCGGCGGGATGTCGATGAACGCCTGGTACCCGTCGTAGCCGTTGAGATCCAGGTACATCTGGGGCAGCGTGCGGCAACCCTCCTCGAGGACCGAGTGCCAGCCCAGGACGAAGTCGTTGGTCTGGTCGACCTCGGCGCTGCCGGTGCTGCCCAACGAGCCTTGCTGCCGCTTGATCATGCTCGAGGGCGAGAAGTAGTCATCGATCTCCTTACGGACGTCGTCCACGGTGAGGACGGCCACCCTGGTCTCGGTGACGTCGATGCCCTCGGCGTCCATGTTCTCCAGGAGCGTGAACGCGGTGTTGTTCCCCCAGTGCTCCAGGACGTTGTTGGCCCAGTCGATCTCCCTCTTGCTGGGCTTCCGTTTGAACTTGATGAAGATGTTCTGCGCCCCGATCCGGTTGCACTGCTGCATCTGCACCTTGCGGCAGAAGTTGTACTCGCGCACCAGCCCCACGACAGACTCGACCTGCGACTCGCCGGCGATCTGGGAGCACGTCGGGTCCTTGATCATGAACACGTTCTTGATCGGTCTCGGGTTGCTAGTCATGTCAATGCTCTGCCAGAACTGCACCTCTCCTGTGGCTTCGTCCAGCACGATGCCCGGCAGGAGCTCGGAGAATTCGTGATTGGCCTTGGGCGCCGGCACGGAGAACGACTCGGCCGGCAGGTGACGCAGAGCAGCCAGGACCCACTCCCCGCCGACCTTCTCCCATACTGGATTGAACAGCGCCGGCCCCCAGTCCATGATGTCGTTCCAGGCCATCATCATCTTGGACCACAGGTTGACCTTGGGGGCGTCGAAGACCTGGTGCAGGCGCTTGCCGAGCTCCTCGTCGACGTTGCCCTTGGGATCGAGGATGCGGAACTGGTAGTGGTCGCGGAAGATCAGCCGCTTGAGCTTGAGCTTGTTCTTCTTGACCAGGTGGTTCTTGAGGACCTTGAGGACCTCATCGGCGTCGATGACCTTGGCGATGAAGCTGACGCCTCCCCGGTAGACGTAGACGGCGCCCTCCTGGGTGCTGTCGGGGGAGTAGGGGATCTCCTCCTGCATCGCCGCGCCGGGCGAGGCGGGCATGGACTCGGCGATCTGGGCTTGAGGCTTGGGCTTGGCGGTAGGCTTGGAGCTCTTACGTGGCGTTGAGGGCACCCCAGCAGAGTATCTCCGTTCCCGCTAATGTGCCTTTCTGTGCCATTTCTATCCTAGAAGGGAAGGC
>JAJFUK010000196.1 GCA_021372435.1 Actinomycetes bacterium
AGCTCTTCCTCAAGGGTCGCGACCCTCTTGGACAGCCGCGCGTCACCCTTGAACCAAGACAGCATTGCAAGATGATCACCTGTTCACGGAACAGATGTCAAGATACTTGCGGGGGTGGCGCCGCGAAGTCTGGATGGGTAGGCTCGACAAGCCGGGGCGGGCAACCACGGTCGCACCCGGCCCCAGCAACCTCAGGACTGAAGCAGGGCGCGCGGCAGCGCGCGCCTTCGCCGCCGTTCTGGGGGTCCCCCTGCCCCCAGAACTAGGTTGATCCGAGAAGCGTTACGGCGGCGAGGTCAGTTCAGACCCTTCGCCGACGACTTCGCCCCCCCCGAGCGGCGTCGATCCAGCTTCGGGGGGCTCCGAAGTGGACGGGATCTGACTCCCACCATTTACCTCCGGCTCGGGTCCAAGCTGAACCGAGTTCGCGGAGACGCGGGTCATCGATGGCGCGCGCGTTGAGAAAGGCGAGGTCCATTGCCAGCCCCAACTCATGATCGCTGCTCCCTGGCGGTGATGCGGGTAGACCGTCGTTCTGACCGGCTAGGCTTCGCCGGTAGAGTCTTTCCTGATCCGCCCACGTCCGCCGTGCCGACGTGACGACCAGGCCGCCGCCGAACACTTGACGCGCCCACGCAAAGAACGACTCGGCGTGGGGTCTGAAGGCGGGGTGTAGAGTAGACAGAGACGGCATCAGCCGAGCTCGTTGGACTCCGCCAGTCGATCGTAGCCCCACACCGTTCCGTAGAGCGGAAGGTTCGACGCGTAGAGCTGGATCTGCACGATGTCGTCGCCGTCGATCACGATGCCGAGCGGGATGGATGAGGACGACGCCGCCAAGATGAGACCTCTTCCGTTGCCCGGGAAGATGCCCGCTGCGGGGTTCGAGTTGTAGACTCGGACACTCGGCGGATCGTAGGCCTCCCACCTAGCGTCGCAGAGTCGGGGAGTCTGGTTCGTGGCGCCGCTGAGACCAGAGTTGAGCACCATCCGCCAGTCGACCGGTCCTGGTCCGCCCTGGAGGATGCAACCTTCGATCACGGTGAGGTAGCGCGGGTTGGAGCAGCCGATTTCCGTGGTCGCGAGAGTCCCGGCACCGCCAGCCGCGATGGAGATCGGATAGCTCCACAGGTACTCTTCGCGGTTCCAGTGATACTCGGTATCGGTGGAGTCGCAGATCGGAAGAACGGGCAGGACATCATCGAGGACTTGCATCCCCTGCTGCCCGCCCTTCACGTTGAAGAGCTTGGAGACGAGTCGGGCCCATCGCCCAGTCTGGATGTACCCGGGCATCTAGCGGATCGGCTCCACGACGATGACGTACTGGAACTGCGTGTTCGCGGCCGTGCTGGTGAGCTTCACGCGCAGCCGGTCGCCGGCCGGGGCGTGGAACGTGATCGGGTGACAGGCCAGGTCGTTCGGGAGGCTCAGCGTCGCCGGCCCGATCTGGATCGTCTGCGACTCGATGATCGACTCCGACCCCGAGTAGACCGAGACGGTGCCGGCGGTCGCGCCGCCGAAGAACTGGCAGAGCACCTTCACCGCGGCCGGCCACGGCAGGTACTCGTAAGTCCACCCGTTGCAGGGCTCGAGCGAGACGCCCGAGGCGTAGGTGGTCGCGGCGCTGCTCTGGAGGATCGGCATATCACTTCTCCTTGTTGGTTGGGATCGTCCAGATCCCGAAGTGCTTCATGAGCCAGCCGACGGCCGCCGACGCGACGACCAGGACGAGCTCGAGCCAGGGGACGGGCATCACTTGCGCCGGGCCTTCTTCTTGAACAGCAGGCCGTGGTGGCCCTGCTTCTTGGCGCGGTACAGGCGCGAGAAGATGCGCGTGGCCCGCTCGATGCGCCGCTCAGCCCGCCGCAGCGCGGTGAGGTCGATCGTGGTGCGCCGCTTCCTGGGCGGCGGCTCCATGCCGTAGTCGGGGGACGAGCTCGCCACCGGCATCAGTGGCGCCGTCGTCTGCGTGTACGGCTGCGACGCTGGCGGAAGGAAGCTGGGAGGCGACCAGGCCACGTTGCCGCCGGCTGCGTAGTACCCCACGATGCACCTCCGAGCCCCGGGAGAGGGGCGCTTGGAACCGTTGGCGTCGGGCTGACTCTCTGGGTTCCGCCCGTGATGCTCTGCCAACCTCGTTGTGCCGCCTCTTCGGCGGCGATCCATGCCTCAGCGATCGGCTTCGGGAACCACGCCTTGGCCTGCGTCCGGTACTGGTTCCGGAGCCATGTCGTGAAGTCGCCGGCCGAGTAGTACGGCATGGCTAGTAGTACCGGCGGCGCCGCCGGCGTCGCACCTTGCGGCGCGTGGGGTTCAGGACCCACGTTCCCGGGGTGCCGGTCTGCGAGGCCCCGACCGCCGCCATCGCGGACGCGGGCGCCAGGATGGGGCTCGGCGCCGTCGCGGCGCCGCCGGTGCGAAGCTTGGAGATCATCGTGGACGCGCCAAGGATCGTGCCACCGAAGGGCACCACACCGGCCACGGCGTTGATGATCGGGTTCTTGGTGACGAAGGAAGCCGCCTTGCCAAGCGCCTTTCCGATCTTGGAGAAGAAGCCGCCCGCAGCGTAGTAGCCGCCCGCAGCGTAGTACCCCATCAGGCACCTCCTGGCCGAGCCCGCGGGCTGCGGCGAAGCGAGAGGATGCGCGCGGACACCGAGTCGAGACCGGTGCGACCGGGGGACGGGGCGGGGTCGGGAGAGGCGTCCGGCGCAAGCGTGGCGACTTCGGGGGCGCGCTTACTGATGCGCCCAAGGGTGCGGCGGGTCTGCTCGTACAGCTGGGTTGCCTCGAGCACGGCCTCGCGCATCTCTCTGCGAAGGGTCGGCAGCTCTTCCTCAAGGGTCGCGACCCTCTTGGACAGCCGCGCGTCACCCTTGAACCAAGACAGCATTGCAAGATGATCACCTGTTCACGGAACAGATGTCAAGATACTTGCGGGGGTGGCGCCGCGAAGTCTGGATGGGTAG
>JAJFUK010000197.1 GCA_021372435.1 Actinomycetes bacterium
TACAGTTCGTACTCGTCGTCTTCGTCCAGATCGCGGATGAGCACCTTCTCGACCTCGCCATCGCCACGTACTGCAAGGAGGCGTGACTGGTAGAGCACCTTCACGTCGGAGCGCTTGATCTCGGTCGCGAGCTCCTCGGGAAGGGCGAGGGCGTCGAGCTCCGTGAGGTAGATCACCCGGGGGGTGACGCCGGTAAGCGCGAGGGCGAGCTTGGCGGAGGCGGTCCCCTTATCAAGAACGAGCACTCTCTTGTCGGCGAGGGCCGAGACGTCGTCGACGGCGTTGTAGACGCCCTTGCCGGCGTATTCCTCGGCTCCCTGGATGACGGTCGCCTCCGTCGCTTCCTCGGGCTTGCAGCCTGCACCCGCCGCGGCGACCTCTTCGGCGCTGAGAGGCGCAGGTCGTTTGCCGGAGCGCCAGTTCTGGATGGCGTCGTGGAGAGCATCGGCCGCCAGGTTGGAGCAATGCATCTTGACCGGCGGCAGGCCATCGAGGGCGTCGGCGACGTCGGCCCGGGTGACTTCGAGGGCCTCGTCGAGCGTCTTGCCCATGACGAGCTCGGTGATCATGCTCGAGGTGGCGATGGCCGAGCCGCAGCCGAAGGTCTGGAACTTGATATCGGCGATGCGGTCGTCTTTGATGCGTACGTACATCTCCATGAGGTCGCCACAGACCGGGTTGCCGACGCGGCCCACGGCGACGTCGTCCCCCTCCAGCGTGCCTACGTTGCGGGGGTTCCGAAAGTGATCCAAGGTCTTCTCGGAGTATTGCGTGGATTTCACAGTGTCCTCCTACTGCTTCCTATAGAGAGGCGAGAGCCGCCGCAGACGCCGGACGATCCCGGGCAGGACCTCCATGACACGATCGATGTCTGCTTCAGGGCTGAAGCGTCCGAAGGTGAACTCGAGCGATCCGTGGGCCTCTTCGTGGAGCAGGCCGCAGGATATGAGGGTGTGAGACGGCTCCAGGGTCTTCGAGGAGCAGGCCGAACCGGTGGAGACCGCGATTCCTTCGTCGCGCAGGGACAGCAGCAGCGACTCGCCTTCGATGCCCTCGAAACGGAAGTGCGCGTTGTTGGGCAGCCGCTCCACCGGATGGCCGTTCAGGTGGGAGTCGGGTATGGCGCACAGCACTTCCTGGATGAGCCGGTCCCGCAGGGCGGCCAGCCTGGGCGCCTCGGTGGGAAGCTCCTCGGTGGCGATGCGGGCCGCTGCGGCCATGCCCACGATACCCGCTAGGTTCTCGGTACCCGACCGCAGGCCGCGCTCTTGGCCTCCGCCCATGGTGACCGCCGCCAGACGGGTCCCCCTGCGGATGTAGAGAGCCCCGAGTCCTTGGGGACCGTAGATGTCGTTGCTCGAGATCGTGAGCAGGTCGACGGGCACCGTACCCATGTCGAGAGGCAGCTGCCCCTCAGCCGCGACGGCATCCACGTGCAGCGCCACGCCGGTGCCGCCGAGCATCTCCGCGATGGCAGGGATGGGCTGCACCGTCCCGATCTCGTTGCTGGCCCACCCCACGGAGACGAGGATGGTGTCGTCGGTGATCCGGGCCCGGAGTTTCTCAGGATTGATGCGGCCGTACTGGTCCGGAGGTATCCGGGTGACCCGAAAACCCTCCTGCTCCAGGTACTTGCCGATGTTGAGCACGGAGATGTGGTCCACTTCGGTGATGATCACGTGGTTTCCGGAGCGCTTGTTCTTGCGCGCATAGCCGATGAGCGCCAAGTTGTTCGACTCTGTGGCGCCCGACGTGAAGACGATCTCCCCGGGCGTCGCGCCGAGGAAGGCGGCTACGCCGGCCCGGCTCTGCTCGAGCGCTTCGGTGGCCCGGTCGCCTACGGCGTGCAAGGAGGCCGGGTTGCCGAAGCGTTCGGTGAAGTAGGGTTGCATGGCCTCGGCGACCCGCGGGTCGACGGGGCGGGCCGACTGGTAGTCGAGGTAGACCTCGCCGCCCTCCGAGAAGACCCCGCGGTCCTGTGTCGGGGCATTGCCGCCCTGTGTCGGGGCATTGCCGCCCTGCGTCGGGGTGTTGCCGCCCTGTGAAGAGGCCTCGCGGCCCGGCGTCGGGGCGCCGCCGCCTTGTATCGGGGCGTCACCGCTTTGTATCGGGGCGTCGCCGGGATCTGAGCGTGCCATCCCGGGCCCGCCTAGAACCACATGGTCGCGCCGGCGTCGAGCGCGAGATCGTTGAGGGTGGCGGCGCCCACGATCTTCACGCCTTCGATAAGGTCGACCTTCTCCCAGCCGAGCATCTGCTTGGAGGCTTCGCAGACCAGGATGGGGATACCCATCGTCAAGGTCTTGTCGAGCATCTCACGCACAGTGGGGAACGAGCCGAGTTGCATCTTCTCCGCTTCGCCGGGCCGCAGCACCGTCAGGCCCATGCCGAGGTAGTACACGGTGGGGTTCAGGTCCATAGCCTTCGCCGCCTGAGCGAGCACCAGGGGCGAGTACTGCCGTGTCGGGTCGTTGCTGGTCTGGACGTAGAGGATCGCTTTCTCGTCTTTCACTGGGGTTGCCTCCTATTTTCCCTTCCGGATCAAGAATCTCTTGTGGTCGCCCCGGTCCTCTATCAAGACCACCTGGTGGCCCGCCCGCTTCGCGAACCTGGTGAGGTCTTCTTCGGCAGCGGGGTCGTCGGCGAGCACCTCGAGGATCTCGCCCGGGACGAGGCCGTCGATGGCCTCACGCGTCTGGAAAAGCGGCTCGGGGCAGAAGAGGCCGATGCAGTCGAGAGACTCGGCGGGTGACTCCGTCGCGTTCATGGTGGCCCTCACAGAGGTCAAGCGGCTTTGGAACTCGTTTCAAAATGAAGCCGCGGCCGCCCAGTGCGCGCCGGACGGCGCGATATTGCGTCCTCAGTCGCGCAAATAGCGCTGCTATTCACGTTCCCTGCGTCCTTCTCTCGCATCCGCCCGGCTCGTCCCTTGCGGCGGAGCTTCATTTTGAAACGAGTTTTTGGTCTGCGAGCAGTGTTCCCCGGCGGGGCGGTTGCTAAGCATGGGCGCGCCCTCGGCGGCCGCAGCTTCATTTTGAAACGAGTTCTTAGGCAATGAGCTCCCCGGCCAGTTCTTCGAACACTTCGCTGTGCAGATCCACGTCCTCGACCGTCGTCTGGGGCGATACCAGCACCATGGTGTGGAAAGGCGTCAGCAGTATCCCTCGGTTCGCCATGAAGACGTGGACCAAGGAGTCGAGCTCCTCGTCGAATGCTCTGTCGGCCTCTTCGCCGTTCTTCGGCTTCTGTCTCACGAACCGGTATTCCGCGCGGCACCCCAGGCGGTTGACGTGCCAGGGCAGCTCATGGGCGTCGATGATCGTGGCGGTGCCGTCGGCCAGCCGGGTAGCCGTGGCGATCATCTTCTCGAATGCGGCCTCAGTGAGGACCTCGCCGAGTGTGGCTCTGATGGCGGCCGTCTGCAGCACCGTCCCGGCCACCGTTCCTCCCGTTCCTATCCCGAAATGCTTACCCGGTATGCCTCGGGGCGGAGTGGTGAGTATCTCAGCCAGCTCCTGCGTCAAACCCATGGCCGCAGTCGGCAGGCCTCCGGCGATCGACTTGCCGATGGTGAATAGGTCGGGCTCTAGGACCCAGGCGCGTGTGCAGCCGCCGGGCCCGGCGCAGATCGTATGAGTCTCGTCGAGGATCAGCAGCGTTCCGTATGCGCGGGTCAGCTCGCGGAGGGCCTCGTGATAGCCAGGCTCCGGCCAGATGATGCCGGCGTTGGTCATCGCCGGCTCGGCCAGCACGCAGGCTACGTCTCCTGGAGCCAGGGCCTTCTCCAAAGCATCGATGTCGTTGAATTGGATGACGCGCGAGGCCGGGTTGGGCGGCGGACCGATGACCTGGCGGTGCTGCGCTCTTCTCGGCCCGTCCTTGGCGCTGACCAACGCCTCATCCACACTTCCGTGGTAACAGCCGTCGAATACGACGACCAGATCTCTTGCGGTCGCCATGCGGGCCAGCTTTATCGCGAACCTGTCCGCGTCGGTGGCGGTGGTGTAGATCTGCCAGTAGGGCAGGCCAAAACGGCGGGCGAGCTCTTCCCCGACCCAGACGGCGTCTTCCGAGGGCAACATTGTGGTGATGCCTTTGCGGACCTGCCTACATATGGCCTCCACGGTCGGCAGCGGAGAATGTCCCGTCAGCGCCCCCGAGTCCCCTAGGGCCAGGTCGACGTACACATGGCCGTCGACATCGCGTAGCCGCGCCTTCTCAGCTTCGCTCATGAAGATGGGGAAAGAACCGGGCCACTCCGTCATCCAACCCATGGGGACGCCTCTAAAAAGCGAGTTCTGGGCACGTTCGAAAAGAGCACGCGACCGCGGGTGTTCGGCCGCGTAGCGCGCCTCCTCACGCTCGAGGAGCGATCTGATCGTTTCTCTCAAGATCGCCGACATCCAACCGCCCTCCGTTCTGCGCCGCCCTCAACGCACGACTTGCGCGAATGCAGGCGCGCGGCGCCGTCAGGGTACGGTCTTTGTTCTCCAGGCCGCCAAGCTTAGCTCGGAGAGAAGAGCGTCGCAACAGCCGGCGGCGTGCGGGACCAGCGGGTCGTCGGCGCAGGCGGTCAACAGCCCCGTCCGACCCCGGCGCGCGTGGTACTCTAGAAATCCAGTTCGACACTTCACGGAGGTCGGTCAACGTGGTCCAGGCCAAATCTGTTGACCGTCGAGGGCAAGAGGGCAAGGCCGTCTCCGACGACCGCGGACTCGGGTCCTCTTCCCGCATGCAGGCGATCCCGGCTCGTTCCGCCGCTGTGAGCACCGCGCGTTGCGCGGCGATCCTCGGCACGCTCAAGGAGATCACCACGGCCACCGCCGATGTGGAAGGTTGCCGCTGGATGCTCGAGTGCATCGCCAACGAACTCCAGGCCGAACAGGGCGTGCTGATCCTCTGCAATCCGCTCTCACAGGAATTGGAGTTCGTTGTCTACAACCAGGATCCGTCGGTCCCTAGGCGGTACGCCGATTACTACGGAGATCTAGACCCGACCGGACTACCTGACTACGTCAAGGGCAAGGTGCCCCTGCCGGAGGGGACCGGATCGCCGCCGGTCCGGTCTCCTCTTCCTGCTGTGTTCGACCTGATGGAGGTGGTCGATTACAGGTCGCTGGTGGCTACGGAGTTCTACAATGATTTCTTCAAGACGGGCGGTATCTACTACGACCTCGTGGCCTTCGTGTCGGCCGTCTCGTCGGCGCGCGGCGCCGTGTGTCTGCACCGGGCTCACAGGCGGAAGCCCTTCTCGGCAGAAGAAGTGGCCATTCTCGACATGATCGCGCCGTTTGTCGGCAATCATCTGGAGAAGATGGTGTCCGCTTCTGTGCTTGCTTTGCTCCAGATGAAGGAGGGAAAGGGCGTGATCGTCTGTGATGCGCGCGGACGGGTCCTTTTCTGCAACGACTTCGCCAGAAACCTCTGTTCGCCTCTCAGACGACTGCGCGATCCAACGCCGGCATTAGATGAGGTCTCCTTCGTGGGGCGGTCGTTGGGCGATCTCGACATGCTGGCCGCGACCTGCAACCTCGAGGTCAGGTCTCGCGAGATCGTTCTGGAACAGGGAGGCCCGGGCCGGATCATTACGCTGGAACCCCGGGGAACCTCCTCATTGGCCTGGGCCGAGCCCCTGAAGGAGCGTTTTGGGCTCAGTGATCGGGAGATCGAGGTGCTCGGGCAGGTCATGGCCGGAGGTGGCAACAGGGAGATCGCGCAGGCGCTCTTCATAGCCGAGTGCACGGTGAAGAAGCACATGCAGAGTATCGCGGCCAAGGTCGGCGCGCGTACCCGCACATCTATCGCTCATGCCGTTCGTCAAGAGCTCGGCCTGACTCCCTAACGGCGGAGAATCATACTTTCGGATACTTGCCGGCGGTCGGCGCTTCTGCTGACATATGGGGCAACAGGAGGCGGCTGATCTATTCATCCAGCAAGTCGCTCGAGCGGGCGACGCCGGTCGGGCCGGGGGGCGGCACAACATGAACACCTCGCTATTCCTGGATGTTGCATTGCTTAACGGCAACGTCCTTACCATGGACGGAGCGCTCTCCGTGAAGATGGCGGTCGGCATCCAGAGCAACAAGATCACGGCCGTGGGGACGGACGATCAGATCAAGTCCCTGATCGGCGGCGCGACTGAGGTCATCGACCTCGACGGTAAGACCGTCCTTCCCGGCATCAACGATTCTCACGCGCATACCGCTCTGTGGGCCGGAACAAGGCCGCCGTTCATCCTCGACCTGGCCTACCCCGCCGTTCACTCGATCCGCGACATCCAAGAGGCGGTCAGACAGAGGGTGGAGGCCCTGCGGCCGGGTGAATGGGTACGGGGGACGGGCTGGGACGCCGGCTATCTCGAAGAGTGTGTGGGCGATTCCGGCTTTCGACTTGACCGTAGGCTGTTGGACGGCGTGTCGCCCGATAACCCGGTGGCCCTGGTGGATTTCTCGTTACACACCCTGTGGGTGAACAGTAGGGCCCTCGAGCTGGCCGGCATCAACCGTGATACTCCCCAGCCCACCGGGGGAGGGATAGAAAAGGACGAGCGGACTGGGGAACCGACCGGCATCCTGAGAGAGTTCGCGGCGGAGAATCTGGTCATGGGACTGATCCCGGCGCTGACGAGGGCCCAGAAACGCGAGGCGATCGCAGCCGCCCTGGCGGAGATGAGCGCCTTGGGCATCACCAGCACTACCGACCCGGCACTCGGCTCGGGAGGGGACAACTACCAAGGCGGTCTTCTTGGTTCCGACTGCATCGGGGCGTATCAGGACCTTCTCGATGAGGGCCGCTTGAAGGTTAGAGTGAACATCCTCTATCTCTTCGGGCAATACGGAGCCAACTCCCTGGCCGATCTCCAGGCCGCCCTGCCCCAACTCGGTTTCCACTCCGGCTTCGGGAATGAGAAGCTGCAGATCGGGGGCGTGAAGATATTCGCCGACGGGACTCCGCCCAACCGGACGGCCTGGATGAGCGAGGACTATCTTGGAGGCGGCCGCGGGAGTCTCATGCTCCCGGGCGCTACCGATGAGGAACGGACCTGGGAACTGGAGAGGATGATCCGCTATGCCCACGGCCGTGGTTTTCAGGTAGGTGTACATTGCATCGGCGACCTTGCCATCGGGGCCGCCATCGCAGGTTTCGTCAAGGCCGAGACCGAGGAGCCCCGGGGTCTCCGGCATTGCCTCATGCACGTGGACTTCATGACGGCCGAGCAGGCGGCTCTGGCCGCTCAGTACGGTCTCGGAGTGAACATCACTCCGACACTTCCGTGGACCATCTCCGACCAGCTCGTGGACGTCGTCGGTTTGGAGCGGGTAGGACGGGAGTGGCCGTATCGTCTGATCGTCGACACCGGCTGCCGGGTATCGGCCAGTTCTGACGCGCCCTGCACGTACCCCTCCTGGCTACAAGGGGTGCAGTCGGCGGTGCTCAGGGAGTCGAAGGGCACGGGAAACGTCTACAGCCCCGACCAGCGCCTCACCGTTTCCGAGGCCCTCTGCGCCTACACGGTGGGGGGTGCCTGGCAGGACGGCCGGGAGCGGGTCAAAGGCTCCATCGAACCCGGGAAGCTCGCCGACCTATGCGTGCTCGACCAGGACATCCTGACCGTGGATCCGCATGAGATCACCGGCATCAACAACGTGATGACCATCATGGACGGGGAGATCGTCTATCGGTCTGGGCTGTAGCAAGGAGGTATCTCGGAGAAGAAGGAGTGGGACTGCCTAAGAAGAGGTGCATCACACGACCGGTAATCACTGGGGCGATGGATCACAGGGGGAAGAATGATGTCTGGTAAGAAAAGCGTCGCACTGCTATGTGTGTTTGCCCTGCTCGTGTCACTCGGGGTCGCGGTCGCCGCGTGCGGTGAAGGCGAGGAGGCGGCAACAACGGCTGCGCCTACCACCGCGACCACCGGCGGCACCGAAACGACCACTGCTCCCGTCGGCGAGACGAAGACGTTGAAGATCGGGGGCATCATGGGTCTGACCGGCCCGCTCTCCATACCCTCGCTTGCCTTCATGCGCGGTTGGGAGATATACGCCGACGTGGTGAAGGAGGCAGGCGGAGTCAAGATCGGGAACGATACCTATATGATCGAGATCATCGAAGAGGACAGCAAAGGAGCGGCAGAAGGCGCAACGACCGCGGCGAGCAAACTGGTCAACCAGGACCAGGTACAGTTCGTCATGGGAGCCATGCTGGAGACCGAGGTGGCGGCCATCTATTCAGTGACCCAGCCCGCCGGAGTCCTCTATGCCACCGCCAATATCAACATTCCCGAGCACGCCTCCGACGTGTCGCCGGACAAAGATCTGTTCGTGCGGCTGGCCGTCAGCCCGGATGAGAACCAGCCACTGGATCTCGACTATTTGCGCGAGAACTATCCGGACGCTGTGAAGATCGGGGTGTCCCAGCCGGATATCGGATACGAGGGCATGTTCGATCGTCTCAAGGCCTCAGCGGAGAAGCGGGGGATGGAAGTGGTCCATGCTGAGAAGTGGGCCTGGGGCACGACCGACTTCATCCCCACATACACGAACATCGTCGCCTCGAAGCCCGATATCATCTTCGCGATGAACAGCGGCCAGGCGAACGATCAGCTCAAGGCCGCGCGGCAGTTGGGATTCACCGGACCGTTCGTCTCGAACTCGCCGCTGGGCGCCGACGTGTTCTTGGTCACAGTCCAGGATCCGACCATGCTCACCGACGTCATCTGCAACAGCCCTGATGTCACCCATCCAAACGACGCCATGAAGGCATTGATGGACAGGTGGACGGCCAAGTGGCCGAATGATGGGTTCGTATCGGATGCCGTCCATGCCTACGACATCCCCTGGATCCTTGTCCAGGCCATGCAGAAGGCCGGTTCTACCGACCCGGCCGTGGTGCTGGCGACGCTTGAGGCGATGACCAACCGGGGCGACCTCCAGACAAACGAGGGGCCCGGCTACATGGGCGGCCAGGACCGCTTCGGCGTGAACCGGGTGCTTTACAGGCCGTTCCCGATCACCCGGATCATGAACGGCGAGCTGGAGTTCGCCGGCTTCTTCGATCCGATCCCGGAGTAGATGGGGCTGAGAAGCGGTCCGGACGAGATCGGCACGGGTGAGTACGAGGACGGCAGATGTGAAGGCGGCGGGGCGCGACGAGTCGCGTCTTGACGCGCGCCGGCGCCCGCGCCACGTACCGTGGCGCGGGCGCCGGCCACTGGATCGGCTCCTCGACCCGGCCTCACCAGGGTCAAGGAGTGTTAGGTGAAGTCCTTCGACGTATGGATGCAGGCCATCGTCAACGGCATCGCTCTCGGGTGGCTGTATGTGCTGATGGCTATGGGCCTGACTCTGATGCTCAGCATCATGGGCATACTTCAGCTGGCCCACGGCGAGATCTACATGATGGGCGCCTTTCTCGTCTATTACCTCACGCGCCGGGAGATCGGCATCTATCCGGCCATCGTCGTCAGCATGGCGGCCATGGCGGTACTGGGGGTGATCCTGGAACGCGTGCTGTTCCGGCCGCGACCCGGCCGGGACGTGGCGCTGACCTCGATCGTGATATCCACCGGTCTCACCCTGATACTGAGCAGCGCCGCCGTCGTAGGGTTCGGGCTGTATACGAAGAGCCTACCGCCGCTGATCTCGGGCTCGTTCGACCTGTTCGGAGCGGGGGTCCCCAAAGACCGTATTCTTGCCATCGGGTTCTCAGTGGTGGCGCTGATCCTTCTCTACACCTTTCTGAAGCGGACGCGGCTGGGGCTGGCCATGGTGGCCAGTGCTCAGAATCGTGAAGGCTCGTTCCTCAAAGGCATCAACCCGAACCACATGTCCATGGCCGCCATGGCCATCGGCTGCGCTCTCGCTGCGTTGGCAGGCGCGCTTGCCGGCTCCATCCTCCAGCTCCACCCGTATATGGGGTCTCTTCCCATGATCAACGGCCTGGTCACCATCGTCCTCGGCGGTCTGGGCAGTATCCCGGGGGCGGTGATCGGGGGCATGATCCTCGGCCTTCTCAACGGCATCCTGCCGGTCATGTTCGGCGCCGCCGCAGCCTCCGTGGCACCTCTTGTCATCGTCATACTGGTCCTTCTGTTCCGGCCCAAGGGGATACTCGGCCATGAGTGAGACCAAGCGCGGGCGGACCGTGGCGAAGGCTGCCGCCGTGGTGGTTCTCGTCGTGGTCGTCTTCCTGATGCCCAACATCCTGTCGGGCAATAAGTACTGGCTGACGATACTGACCCTGCTGGCGATCAACGTGCTTCTGGTCAGCAGTCTGCGCAGCGTCATTCTGATCAACGAGATCTCCCTGGGCCACGTGGGCTTCGCGCTCATCGGGGCGTACGCGCAGGCGTTGCTGATGATGAAGGGCGGGCTTACCTTCTGGCCGTCGCTCATCCTCAGCGGACTACTGGCAGCCGCCGTCGCTTCGCTACTCGGGCATCCCTTTCTCAAAGTCAGGGGCATCTATTTTTCCATCCTCACCCTCTTGACGGCCGAGACCTTTCGGCTCGTGGTCTACTACTGGACGGGCCTCACCGGTGGCTCGCTAGGTCTGGTGGGCGTGCCGTCGCCGGAGCCCGTGACCCTCTTCGGGCGGACGGTGGAGTTCAACACGGTCAATACCTACTACTACCTAGCGGTAGGAGTCGTGGTCATCGCCCTCCTTATCCTTTACCATTTCGAGCGGGCCTATATCAACTTCCAGTGGAGGGCCATCCGCGACGACAGCATGCTGGCCGGCGCCTTGGGCATCAATGTCGTCGGGTTCAAGATGGTCAACTTCACCATCTCGGCCTTCATGGCCGGCATATCCGGAGGGCTTTTCGCCGCCTTCCAGCACAACCTCAGCCCCGACACCACCTCGCGCTTCGGGGTGACCATGTCGATCTATCTGTTGGTGTACATGGTGGTAGGTGGCCAGACCCGATTCATCGGCCCGTTGATCGGGACCGCGGTGCTCACCCTGGTTGCGGAGGCTACTCGCTCCATAGCGGAGTACCAGCCTATGGTCACCGGGTCGATCGCCATCCTGGTCATGATCTTCTTGCCGATGGGACTGGCGGGGATCCCTGCCCAGATCCAGACGTGGCTGCGAAAGCGGCGGCTGAGGTCGGCGGAGGCACCGGTCGGCGGGGGAACGGAGCGCTGAGACCGTTGGCACTCCTGGAGACCCACGCCCTGAGCAAGAACTTCGGTGGTCTGGCCGCCGTCAGCGACCTCGACCTGGCGGTCGACGAGGGGGAGATCCTCGGACTGATCGGTCCGAACGGGGCGGGCAAGAGCACGTTTCTCAACCTTATCGACGGGACTCTCCGGGCCTCCGGCGGGCATATCGTCTTTCGCGGGCGTGACATCACCCGCTATTCACCGCACCGGAGGGCCGGCCTCGGCATCGCCAGGGTCTTTCAGAGAAACGCATTGTTCCGAAGCATGACGGTGCTCGAGAACGTTCTGGCCGGCTCGTTCCTGCACACCGACCACGGTCCCTTCTCGGTGCTGGTAAGGAGTCTGGATCATGTCAGAAAAGACCGGGAGGTCATGGCCCGGTGCATGGATCTGCTGACCTTTGTGGGGTTGCAGGACAAGAGTCATATGATGGCTACCAGTCTTCCGCACGGTAGCCAACGCGAGCTCTGTGTGGCTGTGGCGCTGGCATCCGATCCCGCTGTTCTCCTCTTGGATGAGCCCCTCACGGGCATGAACGCCGAGGAAACCGCATCGATGATCGAGATCATCAAGACGCTGAACCGGGAAAAGGGCACCACCACCATCGTCGTGGAGCACAACGTCAAGGCCGTCCTGGGTCTTTGCGCCCGGGCAGTGGTGCTCAACTACGGCCAGAAACTGATCGAGGGCACGCCGCGGGAGTGTGTCGCCGATCCGGCGGTCATCGAGGCCTACCTCGGGGCTGATGCAGATGTTTTTTGAGATCAAGAACCTGAGGGTCAGGTATGAGGGGGCTGAGGTGGTCAAAGGGGTCTCCCTGCATCTCGAGGAGGGCGAGATCGTGACCCTCATCGGCAGCAATGGAGCGGGGAAGACCACCATTCTCAGGGCGGTGTCGGGGCTTAAGGCACCCTCGGCGGGAGAGATCTGGTTCGAGGGCACTCGGGTCGATGGGCGGAACGCCCAGAGCATAGTGAAGCTCGGCATAGTGCAGGTCCCCCAAGGGCGAGGCCTTTTCCCCTACATGTCGGTGGCAGAGAACCTGAAGCTGGGTGCGTTCCTGCGGAAGGACCGCAGGGCAGTGCAGAAGGACCTCGCGGATGTCCTGGTGCACTTCCCGCGGCTGAAGGAGCGGGCCCGCCAGCAGGCTTCCACGCTCAGCGGCGGAGAACAGCAGATGCTCGCCATAGCGGCAGCGGTGATGTGCAGGCCACGCCTTCTCCTGCTCGACGAGCCTTCGATGGGCCTTTCGCCTCTCATGGTGTCGGAGATCGGGAAGATCGTCCGCGAGATAAACGCTACGGGCACGACCGTGTTGTTGGTGGAACAGAACTCCCGGCTGGCTCTGAAGTTGGCGACTAGAGCGTACGTGCTCGAGACCGGCAACATCGTCGTGGAAGGAGCCGCCGACGAGCTCATGCATAGTGAACACGTGCGCAAGGCCTACCTGGGGGAGTAGCGTGAACACCGGCCGCACCGATATCTTCAGCCCGGCGGACAAGGTAACCGTTGGCCCGGCCGGAGCCCTGCCTTATCTTTCCACCAACTTGCGAAGGGAGTCGCAGAAATGACGTCTTGCGCGGCTGATTCCATCTATCTGAACGGAAAGGTGGTGACCGTCGACTCCAAGGACTCGATCGTCGAGGCTTTGGCGGTCAAGGACGGCAAAATCCTGGCGACCGGCTCCAATGCCGAGATCCAGGAGCTCGCAGGCGGGCCCACGGAGGTGGTCGATCTGGCCGGAAAGACCGTGCTTCCCGGGATCAACGACTCTCACACCCACGCCGCGATGTATGGGGCGAGCCGGCCCCCGCTCACTCTGGCGCTCGGCTACCCGGCGGTGAAGTCCATAGCGGACATCAAGGAGATGGTCAGGGCGAGGGCCGCGGAGATCAGACCGGGGGAATGGATACGCGGCAACGGCTGGGACTATGGGTACCTCGAGGAGTGCCTGGCGGACCGCTCCCGCGCGCTTACCCGTTGGGATCTGGACGAGGCGGCACCAGATAATCCCGTCTTCCTGGTGGATTTCAGTCAGCACCGGCTGGTGGCGAACAGCCGGGCGCTGGAGCTGGCCGGCATCACCGGTGACACGACGACGGAGCCGGGGTCTGAGATCGTCAAGGATCCGGCCACGGGTGAGCCCACCGGGATGCTGGTGGAGCTGCCGGCCCAGGGCCTTCTGATGCGGGCGGTCCCCCTCTTCACCAGGGAGGAGAAGCGAGCGGCCATCGTCAGCGCCATGGAGAGCATGAACGCGCGCGGTATCACGAGCCTGACCGAGGGGGCGCTGGGATCAGGAGGCATCACCTTTCAAGGGGGGATGCTAGGCTCCGAGTGCATCAGCGTCTACAACGACCTGCACAACGAAGCGGCCTTGTCGTTGCGCGTCAACATCCTCTACCTCTTCGGGACCTATGGAGCCATATCTCCGGAGGATTTCAGAGAGAGCATCCCGATAGTCGGCATCCACAGCGGTTTCGGCGACGAGTGGCTCCAGATCGGGGGCATCAAGTTGTTCGCCGACGGCATCCCTCAGACCAAGACGGCCTGGATGCGTGAGGACTACCCCGACGGGGGTAACGGAGGCCTGGTCATGCCTGGAGCCACGGCGGAGGAGCGCTGCCGGGCGCTCGCGGACATGGTTGCCTTCGCGCATAAGAACGGATTTCAGTGCGCCATCCACGTGGTGGGCGACCGGGCCATCGAGTGCTGTGTCGATGCGTTCATCGAGGCCCAAGCGCAGGACGGCAGGCGGCTTCGCCACTATCTTGTCCACTGCGACATGATCACCGAGGCCGATATCCGGCGGCTGGCGGAGAACGGCATCGGAGTGTCCACCCAGCCGATACTCAAGTGGGTGTTCTCGGACGATATCGACGCCTTGGTCGGGATCGAGCGTTCCGAACGGCAGTTCCCGCTTCGCAGCCTACTGGATGCCGGAGTGCACGTAAGTCTGTCGTCGGACACCCCGGTGACGCTTCCCGACTGGTTACAGGGGGTGGAGGCGGCGGTCCTTAGGAAGTCCAAAGCCTCCGGGACCGTCCGGGGGCCGCAGCAGCGTATCAGAGTGGAGGAGGCCATCAGGGGATACACCATGGGCGGCGCTTGGCAGGATCACATGGAACGGCTGAAGGGCTCACTGGAGCCGGGCAAGCTCGGGGACTTCTGCGTGCTCGACCAGGACATCCTGTCGGTCCCGGTGGATGATATTCATGCCATCACCACTGTCGGCACCGTGGTCGGAGGCAACATCGTCTATGACGCAGGGTTGAGACGGTAAGCGAAGGGGTGTGTCGTCGATGTCCAAGTACGGCAGGTATGTAGTCACGCGGCCCAAGTTCCTCACGGAGATGGCACATCATGACTTCCAGGAGGTGGCGGGCTTCACCTTTCCCGATGAGGTCTACATCGATCAGGACCTTATCGGGGAAGCCAACCAGTGGCTGGACATCAACTGGATCTGGGACAAGACCATCCCCCGGGAGCTACCCGGCCTGCATTCGCATCCTTTTGCCGAGATCGTGCTGCTGATAGGCTCCGATCCCCGGAATCTCCGCGATCTGGGGGGAGAGGTGCAGTGGGGGATGGGAGAAGGAGAAGATGCCGAGACGTTCGTGCTCACATCGACGACGGCGATCTATGTACCTGCGGGGCTGCCTCACGGTCCGCTCGTGTACAGACGGGTCGACAGGCCCATCCTCAACATCGCCATCGGTCTGAACACGGGCGGGTACGCATAGGGTGGCTCCGTCGGCCGGCGCCGCCCGCTCCGGCTCAAAACAAGCCATTGTCGTTCAAGGGCGGGAAAAGCGCCTCCGGGATATGCTGGATCACATCCCAGTGCTCTACGACCTTGTCGCCGTCGACCCGGAAGATGTCGACGATCTGCCGGCCGGGCGTCCCCGGCACCAGTACTGAGTGCACGTGCAGAACGACCAGGTCGCCCTCCGCGATGACCCGCTTGATCTCGTTGCGGGAGTCGGGAAAGTGCTCGCGTCGGAACCGCACGAAGCGCAGCAGTCCCTCGGGACCGTCGGCGACCGCCGGATTGTGCTGGATGTAGGTGTCGCCGAGGAACTGCTTGGCCTTGTCGGCATCCTTCTCGTTGAGGGCCGCCTCGTAGAAGGCCAGCACCAGATCGCGGGGTGAACGGGTCGACTCGGTCATGGGACCCTCCCTTTCTGTTCGCCGTTCCGGAAGCCGGACACTGTGGATTCGCGGCATCATTCTGAAGCGAGTTCTTACCAAGGATACGAGGATACCCCCGGAGCCGTAGACAAGGTGAGGGACCAGATCACGGCGACTCCGTTCTTCGGTCTGTCGCGTGGCGCAGCCAACCGGCGGCAGGCCTGACCATCCTTGGGAACAAGCCTGTTTCTTTCCCTCCGCCGCCGGTAGTAGACTGTCATATACCCCGAGGCGACCGAGGAGGCCGAGATGCCCGACACGAAGGTCAAGGACATAGACCTCACCAAGAAGCTCATACGCGGTGGGGAGGCGGAGGATGGAGACGACGACGATGTCGACGATCCCGAGCCGGACCGCTATGAGGAAGACGATAGGAGCGACGAGGAAGAAGACCCCACGCGAGAGGGCGGGGACGCAGGCGCAGAAGCGGACGCGCCGGGTGGCCGCCAAGCCTGAGACCGCGCAGCGGTCGCCTGGGACCGCAGACCGGCTGATGGCAGCGGAGGGGCCGGCCGGCGACGAGGCCTGAGGCCCCCCGGTGGTCACAGGGGAAGCGGGTCCTCTGGATTTGCAGATGCGCAGTCGGTCGTCTCTGAGGATGATCAGGGAGTCGCCCACCTGCCCAGGTGAGGCGCCTCCCCAGTGTGGTTCAATGGACTCACTGTTGTGCGGCCCGAGGCCGCCATCCTCCCCGACTACTCTGCGGGCGCCGGAGGTGCCGTGGGCTCCTGCGGCTCTTCGGCCTCGACCTTAGGCTGGTATTCGCCACACCAGTCGTGCGGTTCCATCTGGGGCTGCTCCCATAGACCCTTGACCTTGCCTTCGTATGTCGCGCGCAGCTCCTCGGCGCGCGCCGACTTGAGGGTTACCCGGCCTAGGAACTCGCCCGTCACCGAGAACGACGTCGCCTTCCATCCCGAGGGCGGGTACCGGCGGCAGTAACCCCAGCCTTTTCGGTCGGGGAACGGGGTGTAGAACCGGCAGTCTTCACAATGGCCCATCTCAGCTCCTATCCATCGACACGGTCCATCGAGCCCGCCGCCGTGAACGGACGGCAGGGATCGGATGCGACGCTTTCGAACAGCAGCATCTTACCCGGATATGGAGGAATGATGGAGCGAGGCCGCGGCGTGAGGGGTAAGAGGGCCCGCGGCGGTCCGGCCTTTGACCATCGTACAGACGTGCGGCCTCCGCGCCGTGCTGTCCGGCATCAGGTCCGGCATCGGGCGGGATTTCTCTTCACGCCGGGGCTATGCGCGGGCCTGGTACACTGGAGACCGGGCCGGGAGGGCCTGCTGGGATCGCCACGGTCGTGACGCGGGCGACGCGAAAGAAGGTCCGGAGCGCCCCGTGCTGATTGGTGGGCGCGCCGTCCTCCTGGTCCTTCGGCCGGCCGCGTGCGCCGCTCAAGGATGGGAGTGATGAAGTGGCTCTCGGCAACGACGGGAGTGCAGGAAGGAGAAGGGGTTTGTTACCCGCCTGGGTCGGGTTCGCGCTGGCTTCCTTTTTCTGCTACGGCGCGACCAACTCCCTGCTTGGAGCCATCTACGAATGGAGCGGCCGGGATCCCCACACCCCGCTGACCGCGCCCTTCGTCCTCTGGATCACCATGGGAGCGGCCGGGTCGGGGGCGGCTGCAGTCTTCAAGGCGAGGGGCCGCGGCTACAAGGGACTGCCCTCACGGCGTTTCGTATGGATCGCCGCCGCAGCCGGCGTCAGTCTGTCTGCCGCCATGCTCACCCTGAAGCTCGGGCTTTCAAGCGACCCCGACGCCAAGGGGCCCATCGTCGCCATCAGTTCCACCAACGCCATGATCGTCGCGGTGGCGGCTTTCTTCGTCCTTCGAGAGAAGCTCAGTAGTTGGCAGCTGCTCGGGATGCTCGTCATCATCTGCGGTATCGCGATCACGGCGCTGGGCGGCGGCACGGGCGCGAGCACCCGAGGGCTGGTCTTCGGTCTTGCGACCATGGTGCTCTTCGCTATCACCAACTTCTTGCTCAAATACGCCGGACATCACGGGAGCGACTCCATCACGACCACCGCCATCCTGTGGCTGTCGGCCGGGGTCTGCGGCCTGTTCGCCGTAGCCTATTGTCTGATCCGGTATGGCCGCCTGCCCGGCTTGGAGGAGGCCTCTCTGGTCCTGTGGGCGGTACTGGCTGGGATCACACTGGCGCTGGGGATGCTGTTCCTGAAACTGGCCGTCACCAAGGGACCCGGTGGACCGGCGACCGCCATCACCGGGTCGAACGCCATCCTGGTGGCGTTGTTCGAGTTCCTGGTCTTCGCACATGTCCCCCCGCCCCAGAAGCTGATCGGCATGGGCATCGCCATAGCGGGGATCGTCATCCTCGGCCTGGGCGGAGACCGAAAGGTGTTGGCCATGGCGGCGCCGGCCGCAGTGGCGTCGAACGATCCGCGGCGGGATGCGGGGTCCGGCAGGCGGCGGTCCGCGTAGCGGGCGCCCTGGAGGTCCGTTCCCGAACGGTCTGTCGGCGTGCCCGGCCTTGCTCATGGACTTGCGCCGACCCCGGTTCATCGGTCATCATGACAGTCATGTGCGATCACTGCATGCAGCACGGCGCCGGCGGGAAGTGGTACCTCAACGCCGAGCACTACTCGAACGAGATCGTGGAGAAGTACAACCTCCGGGAGTTCCTGCTCGAGCAGTACACGAATTTCGAACAGATATCCGTGCGTAGGGTGGCGGGTTTCAGTCCGGTGGGCAGTGACTATACCTTCCGCATCCCCATCATCGGGCGGGTGGTGAAGATGCTGGCCGAACGCATGCTTCACAGCCAGAAACCACCGGCCAACCCCTTCCGGCCCTCGGGTCACATCGGGCAGGTCGTCCCTCTCGAAGACGCCGAGGCCATCCTAGAGCACTGCGCGGCCGAGCCCATCATCGAGAAGAACTGCATGTGCCGCTACATGAGTCGTGGGGAGAAAGAGGCCTGCTGTATCAACTTCGGAGTGATGTCCGAGATCATCGATAAGCTGCCCCGGTTCGTCCCCGAGAAGGAGAAGTATCATCTGACCCGGGAGGAGGCGATAGCCCGTTTTCGGGAGCACAACGCCAAGGGCTACATCGGTACCATCTGGTACGGCCCCTTTCCGTATATCAACAACCTGTGCTCGTGCGAGAGCCCCGAGTGCGCCGGTATCCGGCCGCGGGTGGACTTCGGCATCAAGTCCATCTATAAGGCGGAATACCTTATCGAGCTGAACGAGGCGGTCTGCCGCGGCTGCGGAGCCTGTGTGGCCCGGTGTCCGTTTGGTGCCTTGAGCATGGATCCGGTTCTGGACCGGCCGGTGATCGATCACAAGCGCTGTTACGGCTGTGGGGTGTGCCGCCACGTCTGCTCAACGGAGGCGCTCTTCCTGGTGCCTCGCGACTATTTCCCGGCCTACGCCGGCAAGTACTAGGGGCCGGGACGCTCGTCCCGCGCATTCCGTCGTCCCAAGTCGCCGTGAAGCGCACCCGCATCGTCATCGACTACAAGCTGTGCGGGGACGGGGTCGGCGTCGATCCTCGAGAATGCAGGCGGTGCCTCCGGGTGTGTGAACCGGCCATCTTCCTGCTTCACCAGACGCTGGGAGCTCGGGAAGAGGATCCCTTCGATCCGCAGAAATGGCGCGTCACCCCGCTGTGGCCGTCGCTGTGCACGCGATGCGGCCGATGCGTGACCGTGTGTCCG
>JAJFUK010000015.1 GCA_021372435.1 Actinomycetes bacterium
CACCGGCTTCAGTTGCTTCTGGGTGCCCCCCATTCTGGCCAGCCGTCTCGCGCTTTCACGCGCGATCAAAGCCTCGAGTCCAAGCCGGACCAGTTTCGTCTTCTCGCTTGTCCCGGTCATCTCAGCCGCCTTCTCAAGGAGCTCATCGTCGATATTCAGGGTGGTTCTCATGGCTCTTGCTCCGCATCAGAAAATATGTATTAGTATGCTCTTCTGATGCAGAAGCTCAAGGGCCTCCGGGACGCGAGGGCAGCCCCGGAGCAACAAGCATGCCACGTGCCCCAGCGCAGCCTACTCGGACTTTCGACCGAGGCCGGCTTCTCCGCGTCGAGGTCCCGGTGGGAGCCGGTTGTTGTGCCGATGGGGATGATCTCTTACCGCCAACCCGCACCAGGCCTGGCTACTCGAGACGCCGCCATGGGCCCGCAGAGGGAAGCGGAAGCGAACATCCGCGCCGCCTTCCAGCTTCACCTCGCGGCAGGGAGGAAAACGGAGTGCGCCGGCCATGGCAGCCCGGCTCGGTGTCCTCAAGCAGGTCTCTGGTCGAAGCTACAGCTCGTCCGGCAGCTCCTTGAGCTCCGCGAGCGAGAACACCGGCCCGTCCACGCACACGTACTTGGGCCCCACGTTGCAGCGGCCGCAGATGCCGATGCCGCACTTCATGCGCTTCTCCAGGGTGGTGTAGGTCTGCTCAGGGGTGAAGCCCAGCTTCTCGAAGCTGATGAGGGCGAACTTGATCATGATGGGCGGTCCGCAGGTAATGGCGATGGTGTTCTCCGGGCTGGGAGCCATGCGCTCCAAGACCGACGGCACCAGGCCGACGTCGCACTGCCAGCCTTCGCAGTCCCGGTCGATGGTGAGCACCAGTTCGATGTCGTCGCGCTTCTGCCACTCCTTCACGTCGTACCAGTAGGTGAAGTTGGTGGGGTGGGTGGCGCCGTAGAGGATGGTGATGCCGGCGTAGTCGGCACGGTGCTCCAGGGTGTACTCGATGGTCGCCTTGAGCGCGGCGCTCCCGATACCGCCCAGCACGTAGAGGATGCGCTTGCCCTTCCAGGCCTCCACCGGGAAGCCGTTACCCATGGGGGCGCGGACGCCCACCTTGTCGCCTACCGAAAGGTTGTGCAGAGCCTTGGTGACCTCGCCCGCCTTCATGACCGAGAACTGGATGAACTCCTTCTCGCTGGGCTTGGAGCTGATGGCGAAGGTGGCCTCGCCTACGCCGAAGATGCCGAGCTGGCCCACCTGGCCGGGGGCGAAGCTGAAGTTCTTCTGCACCTCGGGGTCGTCGAAGCGCAGGCGGAAGGTCTTGATGGTGGGGGTCTCGTCGATGATCTCGAGGACGGTCGCCACCTCGGGGAGGTAGGGATTGCCGGCCAGTTTGCCCGCGCGGGCGATCGTCGCCCCGGCGGCCACATCGCCGCGGGTGAGGCGGGTCTTGGCGGCGCCTATGCCGCCATTGCTACCGTTACCTTGGGCAGCCATCTACGCCTCCTTCCCGTCGGTCGGGGCGGGTGCCCCGGTGGGCGCACCGGTCGCGGCCGGGGTGACCGCCGTAGTCGCCGCGCGCTCCGCCGCCGCTCCCGGCGCCGCCCCCATGATGCGCAACACCTCGCGGATGTCGATGCGCGTCGGGCAGTGCATGATGCAGCGGCCGCAACCCGTGCAGAGCAGGCTGTCGTACTTGTCGGGGTAGTACCAGAACTTGTGGCTGAAGCGGTTGCGAAACCGGTTCGACTTCTGCGCCCGCGGGTTATGGCCCGAGGTCTCCTCGGTGTAGAGGGGGTTGAAACAGTTGTCCCACACCCGATAGCGTTCGCCCTCCGACTCCACCAGCTCATCGTTGATCGAGAAGCAGTAGCAGTTCGGGCACACGTACGTACAGGTGCCGCAGGAGATGCAGCGCATACACAGATCGTGCCAGCCCGGGTCGTCGATATTGTCGTGCAGGTGGTCGCGGATGCCTTCGAGGGCAAACGGCACATCGACCTTGCCGGTCGCCTCAGCCTTCACCGCATTTGCCTCCGCCGCCTGCGCCTCGGTGGCGTCGCCCAGGTCGCCGCCGGCCGTCCCGACTACCGCCTCCCCCTTCTCGGTCAAGGGCTCCACCACAAACCCGCCTTCCACTTGGGTGAAAAGCGCGTCCACGCCTTCCTGGCCGGCCGGGCAGCCGCCAAGGGCCGTACAGAAGCAGGTGGAGCGCGGGTCGCGGCAGGTCACCGCGAGCAGAGTCGTCACCGCCCGCCGGGAGTTGTACAGCGGATCGAAGTAGAAGCCGCCGTAGCCTCCGAACACCTGGTCCATCTGAACGAACCCGCGGGCGTCGCAAGGCCGCAGGCCGAAGATCACCTGGGCCGGAGCCTCGTTCAGAGCCTCGACTTCTACTGTCTCATGGGGGATCGCCGGCTCGGCGCCGGCCGCCACGGCGGCTGCGCCCTCGCCGCCAATCGCTTCGCCCTCGGCGCCGGTCGCGGTGCCGGCCGTCGCGCCCTGCGCCGGCTCCTCCATCCGGTACCCGAACTTCAGGTACGTCTCGCATTGCGGAAAGACCCACTCCTTGGGCGACTGCTTGGCCAGGAGCACGTCGAGCTCGACGTCCTTGCCTGACTGCCAGGGCTCGAACTGCACCACCCCGTCCCGCTTGAACGGCGCCACCACGCGGGCATTTTTCGCCAGAGCCTCCAGAAGGGCCGGCAGCGCGTCAGCTTTCAGGTATTTGATCGCCATCGTGCCTCCCTTCAGTCGCCGAACCGGTCGTTCACGTCGAACAACTGGAACACCGGCTTCTCGTCGAGCTTCGTACCCGGCTCGAAACCGAACATGTCGTAGATCTCCTTGTTCATCTTGCGGTGCAGCAGATACAGCGGGATCTCCACCGGGCAGGCTCGGTCACAGGCGCCGCACGAGGGGCAGCGGCCGGCCACGTGGAACATATGGATCATCTGGAACAGCAGTTTCTGTTTGGTGCCGACCTTCTGTTCCACCAGCTCCGGTTGACGCGAGCGGTTCACGCACTTGTCCCAGCACACGCATACCGGGCATACGTGGATACAGGCGAAGCAGCGCACGCATGCCGAGTACACCTTCTCCAGCGTCGCCTGCTTCTCATCGTCCGAGAGGCTTTCGTAACCGGCGACGTCGCTCCAGTCAGGCTTAGCGCCGTCCCGGTCGGGTTCGGGCACCGGCGGTCCGGCCACGTCGTCCGCGTAGACGGCGTTGGGATAGCGGCAGCGGGTACAGGCGTCGAGTAACACCTCTTCTTTCGCAAATTCTTTCTCGTTCCCTTTGCGGGTGGCGACCGACACCCTACCGTCGGAGCAGGACACGGCGACGATCTCGTCGGCGAACTCCTTCTCCAACCGGCGCCGGTCGATGATGCCGTCACACGGCACGCCCACCACGTAAAGCCTATCCCTGTCGATCAGTTCCTCCTGGAGCAGCGCCACCAGGGTCCGGCTGTCGCAGCCCTTGACGCACACCCCGATCTTGGCCCCGGCCGGGTCGGGCATGTTGCGCTTCAGGAACGTGACTAGGTTGTGGTGGCAGAGCTCGTTCCAGACCAGCTGATCAACCGCCGCCGCCTCCTTCACAAAGGCCGGGACGACCTCGGAGGCATTGTGACCCTGCTTCCAGCCGATGAAGTAGTCGACCCGGCCCTCGGTAAGCGCCTTGGCTGCGAATTCCCGGATGTGGTCCTGCCGGCTCATAGAGCCCTCCCTTCACGAGGGCCGAGTTTCTCCACTCCGGCTACGAAATCGGTGACCACTTTCTGCCAGCGCTGACCCTCCGAAGCTGATACCCAGGTCCATTTGAAACGTTCTTTGGGGATGCCCAGATGGTGGATCAGACGCTCCAGCAGCTCGAACTTGCGCCGGGCGTAATAGTTGCCTTCGGAGTAGTGGCAGTCGCCGGGGTGGCAGCCGCTGATGAGCACGCCGTCGGCGCCCTTCTCGAAGGCCTTGAGGGCGAACAACGGGTCGATACGGCCTGTGCAGGGCACGCGCACCAACCTGACGTTCGCCGGCTGCCTGAAGCGGCCGACACCCGCGGTGTCGGCGCCGGCGTAGCTGCACCAGTTGCAGACGATGCCGATGATCTTCACCGGACGATCGCCGGAGTCGCCGGTGGCCGCCGCGACGTTGGCACCCGCCGCGGCGTTCCCGCCGGGCGCGGCCTCGAAGGCGGCGCCGCCGGCTTCAGTTGTCGTTGTATCGGCCATCTTCACCGCCTTTCTAGGTAAGAAGCACTTCCTCGATCTGGTCAAGGATCGCGTCCGTCGGGAAACCCTTGAGCGAGATGGTGTTCACCGGGCAGGTGGCGACGCAGACGCCGCAGCCCTGGCAGACCGTCTCGATCACATGGCTCTTGGACTCGCCGTTCGGTTGTTCCTGCTTCTCCGGCGCACTGAACGGGCAGACGTCGATACACTTCCAGCACGACACGCAGTTCTTCTGATCGACGACGGCGATCATCGGGCTGGTCTTCAGCTTGTCCTTGGCCAGCAGTCCCAGAACCTTAGAGGCGGCGGCCGACGCCTGGGCCACCGTCGCCGGGATATCCTTCGGCGCCTGGCAGGCGCCGGCCAAGAACACGCCGGCGGTGTTGGTATCGACCGGGCGCAGCTTGGGATGGCCTTCCTTCAAAAAGCCGAACTCGTCGTAGCTGATGTTGAGCGTCTGCGCCAACTCCTTGGCGCCGGGAGCCGCCTGTATGCCGCTGGCCAGCACCACCAGGTCGGCGGCCACCTCCACCTGCTCGCCAAGCAGGGTGTCGACGCCGCGCACCATGACCTTGCCGTCGTCCTCGTACAGTTTGGAGACCCGGCCGCGCACGTATTTCACACCGAACTCGGTCTGGACGCGCTTGATGAACTCCTCATAGCCCTTGCCGGTGGCGCGGATGTCGATGTAGAAGACATAGACCTCGGTGTCCATGCCCACGTGGTCCTTGGTGAGCAGCGCCTGCTTGGCCGTGTACATACAGCACACGCTGGAGCAGTAGGGACGGTTCACCGACTCGTCGCGCGAGCCCACGCATTGGATGAAGACCACCGTCTTCGGATCTTCACCGTTGGAGAGCCTGTGGACGTGGCCGCCGTAGGGACCGGAAGCGTTCAACATCCGCTCGTACTGCAGGCCGGAGATGACGTCCTTGATCCTGCCCCCACCGTATTCAGGATAGCCGGCTTCCCAGTCGAACACGTCCAGGCCCGTCGCCACCACGATGGCCCCGAACTGCTTCTGGATGATCTCATCCTTCTGTTCGAAGTCGATGGCTTCGGCCGGGCAGACCCGCTCGCACACCCTGCACTTACCCGTCTGGAAATAGCGGCAGTGCTCGACCTGGATGGCGGCCCGCTTCGGCACCGCCTGCGGGAAGGGGACGTAGATGGCCTTGGTGGGCTCCAACCCCACGTTGAAGAGATCGGGGGCCTTTGCCGGACATTTCTGCACGCAGATCTCACAGCCGATGCACTTGGTCCAGTCGACCATAGCGGCCTTTTTTCGGATGTCCACGGTGAAGTTGCCTACGTAGCCCGAGACCTTTTCAACCTCGCAGTAGGCCATAAGGGTGATGTTCTCGTGCTGCGAACAGTCGACCATGCGGGGGGTAAGGATGCAGGCCGAGCAGTCGATAGTGGGAAAGGTCTTATCGAGCTTGGCCATGACCCCGCCGATGGTGGTCTGCTTCTCGACGATGGTCACTTTCAGGCCGGCGTCGGCCAGATCAAGAGCGGCCTGGATGCCGGCCACCCCACCTCCGATGACAAGGACGTCCTTATTGACCTCGACCTCTTTCGAGAAAAGAGGCTCCAGCCGGCGGGCCTTGGCCACGGCCATCTTTATGATGTCCCAGGCCTTCTCGGTGGCCACCGGCATGTCGGTGTGGATCCAGGAGCAGTGCTCGCGGATGTTGGCCATCTCGAAGAGGTAGGGATTGAGGCCGCCCTTTTCCACGCAGCGCCTGAACGTCACCTCGTGCATGTGCGGCGAGCAGGCCGAGACCACCACCCG
>JAJFUK010000020.1 GCA_021372435.1 Actinomycetes bacterium
GCGAGGATAGGACCGAGGGCCTTGGCGAACTCCTGGGCGGCCGGGCTCTTCGAATAGTGATAGATGTAGGGCCGGCCGGCATCGCCTGCCTCGACGATCGCAGGGTCGAGAGGAACGCTGGCCAGCAGGGGGACACCGGCCTTCGCCGCCATGGCGCTGCCGCCGCCCTTGCTGAAGACGTGGGTGACCTGGCCGCAGTGCGGGCAGACGAAGCCGGCCATGTTCTCGATCACACCCAGCACTCTGACGCCGAGCATGTCACAGAAGTTGATCGAACGGCGGACGTTGCTGAGGGCGGTCTCCTGGGGGGTGGTGACGATCACGGCGCCGTCCAGCGCGCCGATGGCTTGGCAGACGGCCAGCGGCTCGTCTCCCGTTCCCGGGGGTGAATCGATGAGCAGATAGTCCAGTTCACCCCAGTCCACTTCTCCTAGGAATTGCTCGATGGCGACCGCCTTCATGGGTCCCCGCCACACGACGGCTGCGTCCTCTTCGCCCACCAGAAACGCTATAGACATCACCTTGAGGTTGTCGCCCACCGCAACCGGAGCCAGGACCTCTCCCTCGAGTACCACCGGAGCGCCGTTCAGGCCCAGCAACTGGGGGACGGTGGGGCCGTGCAGGTCGATGTCGAGCAGTCCCACCTGTTTGCCTTCCAGCGCCAGGGAGGTGGCCAGGTTGACTGCCACCGTGCTCTTGCCCACCCCGCCCTTGCCGGAGAGCACAATGATCTTGTGCTTGACCTGGGCCATCCTCTCTCGTACCGCCAGCTGTCTTTCCTCGGCCGCCCGGGCCCCGGCGTTGTCGGAATGGGAACAACCACCCATGTCTATTCCTCTTCTTTCTGTAGCATTGCTTCCACGATCTTCCACAGGCCCCGTATTTGATCGGCGACCACGCTGTCGCCGTATTCGATGATGCTCTTCCCCTCGACCTGGGCACGCACGACCCTGGTATCGTAGCTGAGTTCACCTACTACGGGGAAGCCCTGTTCGGCGCAGACCCGCCTTATCTCCGCAGCCATCTCCGGGTTCAAGTCGGCCTTGTTGGTGCAGACCGCGAGGGGGAGGCCGAAGCCCTTCACCAACTCGGCCACGCGCTGCAGGTCATGCGCCCCTGAGACCGTCGGCTCGGTCACGGCTAAAGCCAGGTTGGCTCCCGTGACGGAGGCGATGACCGGACAGCCGATCCCCGGCGGGCCGTCGACCAGTACCAGGCCGGCGCCTGTCTCCTGGGCGAGCGCGGCAGACTGGTCCCTGACCAGCGTGACGAGCTTGCCGGAGTTCTCTCCACCGATGTCGAGGTGCGCGTGTACGAGGAGACCATGCCGGGTGTCGGAGACGAACCACTCCCCGCGCCGGGCGTCCAGCAACTCCACCGCTCCGGAGGTGCAGACCCGGGCGCACAGACCGCAGCCTTCGCAGGCGATGGGATCGACGGCATAGGTCGCTCTTCCTCCGTCGGTCCGGGCCGGATGGATCGCATCGAAACGGCACTGGTCGGCGCAGAGGCCGCAGGCGCTGCAACGCTCGGGTATGATGCGCGCTTCTTTGCCCGACATGAAGACCTCGCGTCGCACAGGGTGCAGGTCGAGGACCAGGTGAAGGTCGGCGGCGTCGACGTCACAGTCGGCGAGGACTTTGTCAGAAGCCAGCGCCGCCAGGGCTGCCACCAGACTGGTCTTGCCCGTGCCGCCCTTGCCACTCAACACCACGAGCTGGCGCGGAGCCGCGTCATCGCCGGTCTGCGCCGGCGCCTGCTCTGATCTGGGTGTGCTCACGCGGCTGCTACCTTCTCCACCCGTGCTTCGATATCGGACGCGAAGGCCCGCAGCCGGGCCGCGAACGGGGCATCGAGGGTGGAGAATACCTGCCCTCGCGAGCAGGCCTCGGCGATGCGGCGGTCGTCAGGGATCTCCAGGAGGATGGGCACGCCCTCGACGGTGCAGAAGTCGTTGACTCGGGAATCACCGATCCCGGCCCTGTTGATCACCACCCCGCAGGGCATGTCCAGCAACCGGGCCGTCTCAACGGCCAGCTTGAGGTCGTGGAGACCGAACGGTGTCGGCTCGGTGACGAGCACGGCCAGATCCGCTCCCCGCATGGCCTCTACCGCGGGGCATGCGACTCCGGGGGGCGCGTCGATGATCACGATATCCAGAGGCGGGGCATCCGACAGATCCTTGACGGCCCTCACCAGGGGGGTGGACCGGGCCTCCCCGACATGCAGCCGGCCCCAACGTAGGTACAGGCCGGCAGCTTCGGGTGGGCCGAATTGGTTTGATCCGAGCACGCCCGCTCCGAGCACACCGATCTCGCGGTCTTTCTCGGAGATCGCTTCTTCTGGGCACACATATGCACATACCCCGCAGTTATGGCATAGCTCCGGAAGCAGCAGCGGCGTCCCCGGCAGAGCGAGCAGGGCATGGAACTCGCATGCCCCCGCACAGAGCCCACACCCGGTACAAAGCTTCTCGTCTACGACCGGTATCGGGGTTCCTACGGGTTCGGTGGCATCGAAGGAAGGCCTCAGATAGAGATGACAGTTGGGCTCCTCCACGTCGCAGTCGAGCAGACCCACGGATGCTTCGCCGGCCAAGGCTGTAGCCAGGTTGACCGATAACGTGGTCTTACCTGTGCCGCCTTTGCCGCTCGCGATGACGATCTTCACGAGACCTCGATGCGGGCCTGACGCCGCTCGATCACCCCGAGGAATGGAACGCACCGTCGTCTACCAGTGGCCGTCGACGTCCGCCGCGGGCGCCGGTGTGAGTCCGCCCGCTTCGAACCGGCTCACGGCTTCATCGACCGTACCGCCCGGCGCCAGATATACCTCGACACCGGCGGCCTTCAGAGCCCGGAAGGCCTTTGGCCCGCAGTGCCCCGTGAGGAGGACGGTCGCCTTGTTATCAATAACGATCTGTGCCGCTTGGACCCCTGCGCCCTGCGCCGCGTTCATCCCCGCGTGATTCTCGATCGCCAGCACCTTCCGCTCAGGCAGGTCGACGATGAGCAGGTACTTGGCTCTTCCGAAGCGCTGGTCGACGCTGCTCGACAGCTCTGGGCCGGTGGCGGTGACCGCAAGTCTCATGACATGTTCCTCTCTCAGGTCGAGCGCCGCTTGTTGACTCTGCATCGATAGCCTTGGCCACGGCCGCTCCCGAGACCGCGTCCTCCTCCGGGGCGTTGTGCCCTTCCCAGGCCTTGCCCGCCGTGCAGGCCCCGCCCGCCACCGCCGATCTGTCGAGGACCGGAACGGCCGTAGCCGGCGGTGGGTCCGCCGCGAGACCTGGCGAGGCCGGCGGCGCCGGATGCCGAAGAGACTGCACGCCCGGTCGAGCGCCCGGTGACGCGGCTCTGTCTGCGCTCGAAAACGAAGGAGGCGAAGCTCAGAAGGCCGGTCAAGATCCTTTCGGCCACCTCGAGTCTCGATCGTGCCGACGCGGCCGGCGCGGGCGATGCCGCCCCGGGTGCGGCGGCATCGGACCCGGCCGGGGACAAGGGAGTCGTCCTCGCCCGTAGAGGCTGCGCCTGGGGGGACCGGGCGGGAACGCCTGCAGGGGGGGCCTCGGAAATAGTGTCGACCGAGATTATGGCTCCGGAGGCGCAGACATCGAGACATCGCGCGCAGGAGGTGCAGAGCACCTCGTCTATCGTCGCCACGCCCCCGCTGACGGAGATGGCGCCACGATTGCAGGCGTCTACACAGAGCCCGCAGCCGGTACACAAATCCTGATCAACGTACGTCACAACGTCTCCGCGGCTAGATGTAATCAGCAGTTATATGAAAGCACCATTTGCCGCCACCGTCAACCCGGCCGCTCCGGCTATAAGATCCCCGACAGGGAGCACGGTCGGGTTTCTTGTTCCAGCCAACTGTACTACTATCTATATGCGGTTTCCAGTTAGCTTGTCTACACAGTCATGGAGGGGCGATGATCGCCGACGAATTGCGGACCCACCTTCTTTCTACTTTCCCGGAGCAACGTGTCCGTGACGTGCGTATCGGGCTGGGGTATACCGCCGTCATGCTGGAGGACGGCGCCGTGGGGGTGGCGTACACGTTCCGCGAGGACGCAGCCGCCGGATGCTCGGTCTTCCTAGGACGGCGCCCCCTAGCGGGCAGGACGACCACCGAGCTACTGGAATATCTGGGGTCCGGCCAAGGAGTGGAGTCCACAGTCGGCTTGGCCACCGCCAATGCGCTCGCGAATCGGCCTGGGGGCGACCAGAGGGAGGGCGACATCCTGGAGCTTCTACCGACCAAGCCCGATGACCGGGTGGGCATGGTGGGATACTTCGGTCCCCTGGTGGGGCCTCTTGAGGAGCGCGTGGGGGAGCTCACCATCTTTGAGCGGAACACGGCCCGCTCGGAACGCGTCCTCCCGGCGGAGGCGGCC
>JAJFUK010000058.1 GCA_021372435.1 Actinomycetes bacterium
CAGCATGCGTGACCCTAGGCCGAACCCGTAACCCACCAGCCAGTAGGTCCACCGCAACCTGCCGGGCTTGAAGCCGTGCTCGTATAGCTTGGTCTGGTAGTCCTGCATATGGGTCATCTCGTTGCACATGGCGACGGTGAGGTACCGGTCGAGCGCGCAGGCCTTCGAGGAGATCTGGCACTTGTAGATGTTGGCAGCCATGATCTCTAGGGTATGAAGAGTGCGAAGGCCCTTCTTCACGGCGGCCCGTCGTTCGGGCCTCCAGTCAGCTCCCCTGAGCTTGACGTCCTCCGCCCGCATCTCCGGTCGGATGATCGCTGTGTCGTACGGCATCCTCCCAACCTCCGTTCCGGTCTTCGCACCAGGCCGCCGGTCGTGGGTCTCCGGGTCTGGCGCTTGAATACCCGTCAGGAGACGCCGCTAAGCCTGCCCGGCCGCCGGCGGTGGCCGTCGCACGAAGGCCGGACCTATCAGGCCGTGACGCGCTCGATCTCAGCGAGGGTGGTTATCTTGTCGAGTACCTTACGCCTGCCGTCGTCGCGCAACGCTAGTGTTCCTTCAGCGCGCGCGCAGTCACGCAGCTCGTCGGCCGAGGCATGGTCGAGTATCAGTCTACGTATCGCCCGGGAGATGGGTAACACCTCGAACAGGCCGATGCGCCCGATGTACCCGGTGTTGAAACAGAAGTTGCAGCCTACCGCTTCTGCAATGTGCACTGCACGGCCGCCGAAGAACTCCCTCTCCGTCTCGGACATCGCGCATGGTCGGAGTGTTACGGTCTTCATGCAGTGCGGGCAGAGGCGCCGGGCCAGACGCTGGGCTACGACACACTCGAGGGCTGAAGCTATCAAATAAGAGGGAAGCCCCATCTCCAGCAGGCGGGTGATGGCTGAGGCCGCGTCATTGGTGTGCAGCGTCGAAAGCACCAGGTGGCCGGTCAAAGAGGCTTCGGTCGCCACCAGCGCGGTCTCATGGTCGCGTATCTCCCCGATCATGATGACATCAGGATCGCTGCGCACCAGGGAACGGAGCATAGTGGCGAAGGTCAGACCGATGTTGGCGCGGACCTGCGACTGCAGGACGCCCGGCATCTGGCGCTCGACCGGGTCTTCCACCGTATAGACCTTGATCCCGGGGTGGTTCAGCTCCTCCAATCCCGCGTAGAGGGTGGTCGATTTGCCGGAGCCGGTGGGCCCGGTGACCAGGATCTCCCCCCAGGGACGCTTGAGGGCCCCCCGCACCACCGCCAGTTCGGCCTTCCCCATGCCCAGCTCCTCCAGGGTTATCTTGCGACTGGCGCTGTCCAACAACCGTACGGTGACGTTCTCCCCGAACACCGTGGGGATACTCGCGACGCGCAGGTCGACCGGGCGTCCCTCAGAACGGAAGGTAGCCCGCCCGTCCTGCGGCAGCCGGCGCTCGGCGATGTCCATGTCGGCAAGGATCTTGATGCGTGACACCACCCCCTCTTTGAGGTCCTTGCGGACGTCGGTGAGGTGATGGAGGACCCCGTCCACCCGGACGCGAACGACCATCCGGTCGGCCTGGGGCTCGAAATGGATGTCTGAGGCGTTCTGCCTGATCGCCGCGCCGATGACCTCTTCGACAAGAGAGACGACTTGGCCGTATTCGGCCATGCGCCGTGCCTCTGGGGCGGTCTGCCCATCGTCTTCCGCGATCGCGCTCTCCAACCGGCCGCGTTGCGAAAAAGCCACGCTCAGGGCATCGCTGACCGCGCTCTGGGTGGCGGTCACCGGGGTCACCTCCAGCCCCGTGATGAGACGGACATCGTCAACGGTTATGATATCCGCGGGATCGGCCATGGCCAGCACCAATCCGCCCGTGCCGTCGAATTCAAGAGGCAGAACGCGCCGGGCCCGGCAGAACCGCTCGGTCAGGACCCCCAGCGCGCTCGGGTCGGGAATGATCTCCCCCATGGCCTCGAGGCCATACATGCTCTGCCAGGAGAGCACCTGCTGCAGCTTCTCGGAGGTGACGTAGCCCAAGTCGGTCAGCGCCTGGCCCAGCCGGGCCCCCGTGTCTCTCTGGTACGCGAGACTCTTGTCCAGTTGCTCTTTGGAGACGACTCCCTGCTCGACGAGGATGTCGCCGAGACGGAGGGTCCGGAGGGAACGTGCGCTCGACTGCATGGTGTTTCTCGCCTCTCTTCGGGACCATACCACTCACATTCATCGACGAAAAGCGCATTTTCTAGAGCGGCGACCTGCAGGCGGGCAGTTGCCGTTGGGCAGGTCTTGCAAGTATCCTCTGTACCTCAGCTGTATCGCGATCCAGACCGCCCGCTCGCGGCCAAGGAGGGCCTTGGACCATGGAATGTCCTCACTGTCAGGTCGAGATCGATGTCAAGCCCCATACATTCGCTCTGGGAGAGGACCAGGAGGGGACGTGGCAGGTCTCTTCCTGCCGTTGCCCGGCCTGTGACCACCTGATCGTCGACATCGGCACCAAGGAAGGCCGCACCTTCCCCGTCTGGCCGGCATCGTCCCGTCCCCGTTTGAGTGACGACGTGCCCGTCGAATTCGCCGCCGAATATCACACGGCTGCTCGGATACTCGCCGAGAGCCCCGAAGCCTCCGCGGCCATCAGCCGGCGCCTCCTGCACCGCTTCCTCGCCGGCCACGCCGGCGCCGGAGGTGGGGGTCTGGCCGACCAGGTACGGCGGGCGGTGGAGTCTGACGAGATCCCCCCCTACCTCAGAGACGCCCTAAGGACCTTCTCCCAGGTAGCCGGTCTGGTGTCGGACGGTAACAAGAGCCTCCACCCCGAAGCGCTCACGCCGCCGCAACCGGGGGAGCCGGAGTGGCTGCTCGATGTCCTCCAAGCGCTGTTCGAACTCTACTTCGTCCAACCGGCGCGCATGCGGCGTAGGCTGGATGCGCTGGAGGAGCGGATAGGACCTATGCGCCCGCCGGCGGAAGCCGGGCTACCGGTAGCAGACGAGACCGGTCCATCACTCGAGCCGGACGCAGCTACCCGGCCCGGGGGAACACAGGAGAAGGCGGCCGCGGAGCCGGAGGAAACCGCGATCACCCCGCTACCATCAGCCCAAGAGGATTGAGGGAGAACCATGGAGATTGACCTTGACAACCTGCGGGCGCGATCGCTGCCGCGCGGCGTAGCGACCGCGACCACCTCACTCGTCGCGAGCGCCAAGAACGCGAGGGTGATCGATACCGAGGGCCGCGAGTTCATCGACTTCGCCGGCGGCATCGGGGTGATGAACGTCGGGCACTGCCATCCGCGGGTATTGGCGGCGGCGCATGCGCAACTGGAGCGCTTCGCCCACACGTGCGTCCACGTCATCGGCTACGAGTCCTACATCCGGCTCGCCGCCAGGCTCAACGAAAAGGCTCCCGGCAGGTCGCCCAAGCGGAGTTACTTCGTCAACTCCGGGGCGGAGGCCGTGGAGAACGCCGTCAAGGTCGCCCGGTCCGCGACCGGCCGCCCCGGCATCGTGGCCTTCGAGAACGCCTTCCACGGCCGCACCAATCTGACCATGGGGTTGACTTCCAAGATCTCCCCGTACAAGAAGGACTTCGGCCCGTTCACCCCCGAGATATACCGGATCCCTTACGCCTATTGCTACCGCTGTCCCCTCAACTTGAAGTATCCCGGCTGCGGAGTCGAGTGCGCCGAACTGCTACGGCGCGGCTTCGAGAACCTTTTCCAACCCGAAAGGATCGCCTGTGTGATCGCCGAGCCGGTGCAGGGCGAAGGTGGTTTCATCGTGCCGCCCCCTGAATACCACGCCAGACTCAAGAGTATCTGCGAGGAGCACGGGATCCTGTTCATCGCCGACGAGGTCCAGACCGGTCTCGGTCGCACGGGGAAGCTCTTCGCGATGGAACACTATGGAGTGGAAGCCGACATCATGACCACGGCCAAGTCACTCGGAGCAGGCTATCCCATCGCGGGGATCACCGGTAAGGTCGAGATCATGGACGCGCCTCACCCGGGCGGTTTAGGCGGTACGTTCGGGGGCAACCCTTTGAGCTGCGAGGTCGCCCTCGTCGTGCTCGACATCATGGAGGACGAGCGTCTCCCGGAGCGGGCTCTAGAGATCGGTCGCCGGGTCAAGGAACGCTTCACCGCGATGCAACGGCGTTTCCCCCAGATCGGAGATGTGCGCGGTCTGGGAGCCATGGTAGGCATGGAACTGGTCACCGACCCCCAGACCAAGGAGCCGGCCACGGCCCTGACCAAGGCCTATCGGGCCAAGCTGTTCGACAACGGACTGCTCAACATCATCGCGGGGACGTACGACAACGTGGTCCGCACCCTCATGCCTCTGACCATAGAGTGGGAGACGCTGGAGCGCGGCCTCGACATCATGGACGAGACCCTCGCCCAAGTCACGGCCGTCCGGTGAGGGCCTGGCGATGACGATCCCCCGTGAACAGACCGCCCCTCCCGCCGGCCGGAGCCGGCGGGAGGACTTCGGGGGCGCCGCCGGCTCGGCCTGGGACCTGGAGCGCAAGTCCTCGGCGGTGACGCTCTCCGACATGGAGGTGTTCGTGTTCCCGGAGCTGATGTACAGCCTGGTACTGGCCAACATCATGTCGCCCCGCATCTGGGAGTGGCGTTCGGATCCCTGGTTCTCAGGCATGGAGAGCATGACCCCCTACAGGCGTATCACCAGGCTGAAGCAATACATCATGGACCATTACGCCTTCAACCTCGACCTCGAAACCTGGGGACTGACCACCAAGGAGCGCGAGATGGCCCGCTTCCGCGAATACGTCAGCCCTGAAGCCTTGGCCCAGTCCAACGCCCTCTTCGGCTACCAAGGCGACAAGTACTACTTCGACATCGACATCCGCACGCACTTCGGACTCGACAAGTACGAGGGTGACGTCATCCCGTATTGGAAGACGGAGACGGTCGAGGCGATGGACGCCTTCCGCCATAAGCCGACCTACGCGACCGGGGCCGGGGAATGCGTCTCCCTGGCGGCCCTCTACGCGGCGGCCCTGTTCATCGTGGCTCATGTCCCCCTCTCCGACATCTATCTGATGGCGACGCCGCTCCATTCTCAGAACTTCATCGACGTCGGGACGGGGGTGCTCACCAACAATCGCCGGATCGTGACCAAGAACATGTGGTTCAACGGCACCGCCCTTTCGGCGCAGGCGCGACGGGCCCTCGAGAACGAGCGGGTCACCGTCGTAGCCCACGAGTCGGGCTACATCCATATCCTCTTCCCTAAGGCCACTATCGACCCGTTGGTCTACAAGAACTTCACGGGGAAGCTCCGCCGTTTCCTGCAGACGCCTCTCAGCCCGGAGATCCTCGGTAACTTCCTCCGCCAGAACAGCGAGTTGCAGAAGTGCTTCCAAGTACGCTGGCGCAATTTCGGCGTGGACCACTACATCTCCTTGGAGAAACTCCTCACCTATGAGTATGCGAGTCCCTTCCGCTTCAACGACGACACCCGGGAGCGGTTGATGATGGAGGTGGCCGGCGAGGATTTCGAATCCCGTCCCCTACCGGGCCGGATCATCTTCGACGATCTGGAGCAATTGGTGAGACAGAGACGGGTGGATATCCGGACCAGCGAGGGCTTCGACCTACTGGTCGAGCAGGTAGGCGCTTCGTGCCCCAAAGCGCAGGACGCCATCGAGCAGCTTCGCCGCTTCTGTTTCACCGAGCCTCGGCTTCCCGACCCGGATACCAAGACCTTCGAGCGCGACCGATCTCCCTTGGGTCTGGTGCCGGGCATGGAGCGTGCCGACGTTATCGCGCGCCTCGAGTCGCTGCGGGACGGCAACGAGACGGCCGCCCTCGCCTTCTATGCATATCGAGATCTGAACCGGGCCGAGCCCCAGCCATTTCTGAAGGCCGCCTTGGAGCGCTCCCCGGTGTCGATCGCCGCCTGTGCCGCGTTGAGCGACGAGGCCGTGGCCAAGGCAGTGCGCAACCTGGCCGGGGAATCAATCTACGACGAGGCCGGACGGCTCGCCCAACCGGATGAGGTGTGGAACTACGGGCGCGGCGACGGCGTGGAGAAGGCGCTGTTGCTGGCGAACGTACTGCGGGCCAGGCACCCTGAGGCGCCCCCGGCCATCGACGTCAGGCCCGACTCAGCCACGTTGCGCCCGGGCCACGAAGGCAGGGCGGCTCATCGCTTCCCCAGTAGCAAGCAACTCCGGCCGCAGACCTGGGACTGCACCACGTAAGGCCGTCTCGGAACACCGTGCCACCCGCGAGGACGCGGCCGGTCTGGGCCGGCCGCGTCCCCGCGTGGAACGGATCCCAGGCCCGCGCCCGCCCCGGGCAGGTTCACTCGAACTCCTCCGACTCCTCCGAAGTGTAGAAGAGGTAGAGGTCCTCGTGGCCCAGCCGGCCCTCATCACTGTCCAGCAGGTGCCTCTCCGCCTGTTCCCGTGACCGGACGGCGGCCGCTTCCAGCGCGGCCAACTTGTCCGGGATCCCGCGTTCAACCAACACCGCCCTCGCAGCCCGATAGAGGGTCTCGCTCCCGTACAACAGCACGGCCTCATCCAGTATCTTGCAGGGCACCATGTGCCTGAAGGTATCGAACGCGGCCTGCTCCTTCAGCCGGGAGAAAGGCTTGATCGTGTAGTCGATCTCTTCCCTGATGGAGGGGTTGATGAGATGCCGGTACTTCTGCTGATAGACGGCATCGTCCAGGCGCTTGACCAGCTCCGCGGGAGCAGCATCGTCCATGATGATCACCAGATCCAGGTCCGAGCCCTTCACCATGCGGCCTGTGCTGCGTTCCGGCCGGGGCGCGTCGTGACCCATACCGTAGACGATGTCACCGGCGAGCAGGACGCAGAAACGTTGCTCGCCGGCCGCCTCCTCTCCGCCTTCCGTGACGGCGACCCGGGCGCCGATCTCCGAAACGAAGCGCTCGGCCAGCTTCAGCTTGGCCGTGTTGATGTCCTGGATCCGTGCCGCGAGCTGGTCCGCCCTAGCGCCGAGCGCTCCGGGGTCTTCGGCCGATCCCACCACCGAGTAGGTGAGGAACTCGCGTAAGATAGACGGAGATAGCCGGGCATATCCCTCGACCCTCTGGTCAAGCCTCAGGTAGCGTCTCCCCACCCTTCTGACCGCGAGCCGTTTCGAGCGCACGCAGGCCTTCCACTGGGCGAAGCCGTCGTCTCCGAGCGCCTCCCGCAGCTCGGCTCCGGTCTGAGGGCCTCGCTCCTCGAGCAGCCGGATTATCCGCTCTTCCACGGCGCGTCCACGGCTCTACGGTTCGCCGCGTAGGTCGATGATCTCGCAGCCCCCGGCCTCCGCGTCCGCCCGCCGGGCCAAGATCCCGGCCGCCGCCGCCTCATCGAGCACATAGACCAGATTCCCGCCCTCCGCGACGTATCGCCGGCCGTAGCTGATGGGCACCTCGCACGTGATGTCTCCGAAGACGGACTCCGCCACGGGCCCCGTCTTGCGGGTGCCGTTGGCCAGGAGCACGATGGTCGGCGCCTCGTAGACCAGCTCGGCGCCCATCGATACGGCGTAGCGCGGACTTTCCTCGAGCGAAGGAAAATGGCCGTCGCGCACGGCGTTGCCTACCGTACTGTCATCGAGCCTCACCAGCAGCACCCGGCTGCCCTCGAAGGGTATGCCGCTCTCGTGGAAGGCGACGTGGCCCCGCCCTCCGACTCCTACGATATGCAGATCGATCCCGCCCGAGGCCTTGATCTTGCGCTCGTAGGCGTCGAGCACCTCCCGCCTGATCCAGCCCAGTAGGCCGTCGGCGCCGTCCTTGATGACCACGGCCTTGCCCTGGTCGCTCCCCTGCAGTTCGTACTGCTCAGGATGCTCCCGGAGGGCCGCTATCAGCTCCTCCTGCTCTATCAAGGTGCCCCAGGGGACGTTCGTCTCGGCGAACTTCCTGCTCAGAAGTCCGAAGAACTCCTGGATCATGAAATAGCTGTACGACTCGCAGTGAAGGCACCGCTGCTGGGCGTTCTCGCCTGGAAGGCCCACGTACTCGTCGAGGTTGAAGGTGCGCACCCGGCTCGCGTCGATCCTCCCGTCGTTGAAGGCTCCGGCCAGATGCTTGTAGAGTCCGGTCGGGGAATTGCCGGTGGCCAACCCCAACACGTACCGGTCCTTGACCGCCTGCTTCTCCCTGATGTCGGCCTCGACGATACCGGCCCCCGTCCGGCTCATGTGCTCGAAATCGCGGGTGATGAAGATCCTGAAGCCCATGGTCCGGCCTATCCGATAGCCGCTCTGACTACGTCCGCCAACTGAACGGCATACTTCTCGGTGATCTCCGCGGTCGGCCCTTCGACCATCACCCGGCACATGTTCTGAGTACCCGAATAACGCACCAGGACCCTGCCCTCGTCCTTCAACTCCGCCTCCACCTGTTTGATGGCTTCGACGATCTGGGGTACGGTCTGGATGCCGGGCTTGCTCTTCACATCGACATTGATGAGCTTCTGCGGGAACACGTCCATGAGCTTCGCCAGCTCCGACAGCGGCCTGCCGGCCTTGAGCATCGCCGCCAGGAGCTGCATGGCGGTCAAGATGCCGTCGCCCGTGGTGTGATGCTCGAGGAAGATCACGTGCCCCGATTCTTCTCCGCCTATGACGCCGCCCAGACGCTGCATGTCCTCAAGGACGTAGCGGTCGCCCACCTTAGAAGCGTGGTTCTTGAAGCCGTATCTCTTGCAGGCCACGCTCAGACCCATGTTGCTCATGATCGTCGAGACCAGAAGGTCGTTCTTGAGCCTGCCCTCTTCCTTCAGCATCTTGGCGCAGATCACCATGATCTGGTCGCCGGTGATCTCGTTGCCCTTCTCGTCGACCGCGATCAGACGGTCGCCGTCGCCGTCGAAAGCCAGGCCGATGTCGGCCCTGTTCTGGACCACGGCCCTACGCAGATCCTCCGTGTGCTGCGAGCCGCAGTTCTCGTTGATGTTGAGACCGTCGGGCGTGTTGTGGATGACCGTGACTTCGGCGCCCAGTTCGGTGAAGGCCGCCGGCGCCACTTTGTAGGTGGCTCCGTTCGCCGTGTCAAGGACGATCTTCATCCCTTCCATCGACAGGGTCCTAGGAAACGTGTTCTTCAGGAACACGATATAACGCCCGGCGGCGTCCTCCATACGGTAGGCCCGGCCCATGTCATGCGGCGGGGGCACCATGTCCGGCAGTCTCCCTCCGAAGATGAGCTCTTCGATCTGCTCTTCCTGATCGTCCGACAGCTTGAATCCCGCTCCGGAGAAGAGCTTGATGCCGTTGTCCTCATAGGGGTTGTGCGAGGCCGAGATGACTGCGCCGGCATCCGCCCGCATGCTTTCGGTGATGAAGGCGATACCGGGGGTAGGTAGTACGCCCACCAGGTACGACACCCCTCCCATAGAGGTCACGCCCGACTCGAGGGCGCTCTCCAACATGTATCCGGAGCGACGGGTGTCTTTCCCGATGATGACCCGCGGGGTGTGATGAGACCTCTTGAGGACCAAGACCGCCGCCTGCCCGACCGCAAAAGCCGTGATCGCGTCCATGGGATAGCGGTTGGCTTCTCCTCTGATCCCGTCCGTGCCGAACAATCTACCCATGTGTCGTCCCTTCCTTATCGCCCGCTTCCGGCGTACTCGCCCCGCGCCTGCCCGGCGCGGCCCTCTTCACAGAACAGCGCTTCCAAGCGGCTCCTCAGAGCCGGTCATCGGAGAAATCGATGGCGGGTACGAGCGCGGCCGCCTGCCGGCACAGCCCGTCCGCGATCGCCTGGAGCCACTGCACGCCCTTGCGCGACACTTCCGGCGTGAGCCCCTGGATGGTCGGGATATACTCGCCGCCTGCCGCCATCGCTCGAAGGGCCGTGACGAACTCGACTCCCTCGGGGCCCGCCCCAGGAACGGCGGCGCCGGGTGCGAACAAGGCGCAGATCTCCGCGGCGCGCTTCCTGAACTCCTTGCCGGCCGGCTCCGCCGCCGGCACCTTCTCGGCCATGGCCAGCAGACGCTTCGCACGCTCCTCTTTTGCCATACCCAGGATCTCGAGCGCTCCCGCGTAGACCAACTCGCCCAGGTGCTGCCCGGCGAAGAACGGTTGCCGCACGTTTCGGTACCACTCCTCCAGCGCGACCAGGCCGGCCAGGTAGATCACGTTGTTGCGCACGATGCGCTCCAGGTTCCGGTAGCTCCGAGGGCGGTGCTCCCGCTCAAGACGCGGGGGCGCGGCCGCCGCCACCAACCTGCCGTCGGCGAGGATGTCGTGGCGCAGGATCGACCCGGCGGCCACTACCGTTCCAAAGCCGACCCGCACCGGGCCGACCGCGCCCCCCTGTCCGCCCAAGAAGATGGGCGGCCGGTCGAGCATGACGCCCCGGGGCACATCGCCGAAGAGAGACGGGGTGGTCTTGTCGCCGTCTGGGGTGTAGTTGAAGTGGATATACGAACTGCCCACCTCGCTGTGGTCCTTGCGGCTGGTCCCGCCCGCCATGAGGCAGTCACAGAAGTTGACCAGGCTGCCAAGGGTGACGAAAGGGAAGAGGATGGTCTGCTTGAGGCCTACGCAGTGAGCGCCGCTCGCCTCCTCTTCCAACAGACAGCCTTCCCGGACCTGGGCCCCCAGGCCCATGTTGGCCTTCTCCAAGAAGACCGACTGCTTGAAATAGCCTCCCTTGAGCTCGACCTTGGGACCCAGTCTGCAGTCGTCGATGGTCACAGGAGCCTCGGCGCCCAGCTCGACGCCGCGCGATATGACCGTCTTCGCCCCATAGATCCGGCAGCCCGGGTAGAGGACGACCCCCTCGCCCGAGATGCGAGCCACGTCGACCTCGTCCCCAATGTCCAGGCTGGAAGGATTGGGAACGGTGACTCCCTTCTCCATCAACCGGACGACTTTCCCATGACCTCTCGGTCGCAGATCCATGCGTGCTCCTTGGCCTGCGTTTCCGGCCACGCCTCGCAGACGTGGGCGCCGCCGGACAAAACACGCGCAAGATTCACTCACCCATGGTCTCTTGTCAAGTTCATCGCGCGTGCGAGACCTCCATCCTCCGTCCCTTCATCCTCCGTCTGGGAGCCTGATGTGTGTCTTGAACGCGCAGGCGGCCCGGCGCTCAGCAGGCCTCTTCGAGAGCCTCCACGAACTGGCTGTTGTACAGGTCGGAGTAGAAACCGCCGCGGCACAGCAGTTCGTGGTGCGTGCCCTGCTCGACGATGGCTCCCTGGTTCATGACCAGGATGACGTCGGCGTCCCGGATGGTCGAGAGCCGGTGGGCGATTACGAAGCTGGTGCGGCCTTTCAGCAGCTTGGCCATCGCCCGCTGGATGAGCACCTCGGTGCGCGTATCCACCGAACTCGTCGCTTCGTCCAGGATCAGCATCTGCGGATCGGCCAGAAACGCGCGGGCGATGGTAAGGAGCTGTCGTTCCCCCTGCGACATGTTGGTCGAGTCGTCCTCGACCCGCGTGTCGTACCCCTCCGGAAGGGCCCGTACAAAATGGTCGGCGTGAGCAGCCTCGGCGGCCGCCCGGATCTCCTCGTCGGTGGCGTCCTCCCGGCCGTAGGCGATGTTCTCCCGGATGGTCCCCGCGAACAACCAGGTATCCTGCAGCACCATGCCAAACAGCCGGCGAAGCCCGTCGCGGCTCATGGCTTTGGTGTCGACCCCGTCGATGCTGATCTTGCCCCCGTCGATCTCGTAGAAACGCATGAGCAGGTTGACCAGAGTGGTCTTGCCCGCTCCTGTCGGACCGACGATGGCCACCATCTGCCCGGGCTTCACCTCCAGGTCGAGATGTTCGATGAGCGGCGTATCCGGCACGTACCGGAACGAAACGTCGTCCAGGACGATATGCCCCTCGGCCTCTTCTAGATCCAGGGGCTCAGCGGCGTCGGGCGACTCTTCGGCTTCGTCGAGCATCTCGAAGACCCGCTCGGCCGAAGCCACCGCCGACTGCATCACGTTCGCCACGCTCGCCACCTGGGAGATGGGCTGGCCGAACTGCTGGACGTACTGCATGAAGGCGGTCACGTCACCCAGGGACATGGTGCCGTTGGCGACCCGCAGTCCGCCCAGCACGCACACCGCTACATAGTTGAGGTTGGACACAAACATCGTGGCCGGCATGATGATGCCTGAGATGAACTGCGCCTTGAAACTCGCCTCGTACAAGTGGGCGTTCTCTTCGTCGAAGGTAGCTATAGCCTCTCTCTGATGTCCGAAGATCTTCACGATGTTGTGCCCCGTGAACATCTCTTCGATGTGGCCGTCGAGCTCGCCGGTCCTTTCCCATTGACGGGCGAAATGCTTCCGCGAACGCTTCGCGATGACGGTGGCCAGAAGGGCCGAGACGGGCAGGACTACAAGCGAGATCACCGCCAGCAGCGGGCTGAGCCAGAACATCATGGCCAGCACCCCGATCAACGTCAGAATACTGTTGATGATCTGCGAGAGCACCTGCTGCATCGTGTGCTGGATATTGTCGATGTCGTTCGTCAGCCGGCTCAGGATGTCGCCGCGGGCATGACTGTCGAAGTACCTGAGCGGGAGACGGGCGATCTTCGTGTCGACGTCCTGCCGCAGTTTGTAGGCGGTGCGCTGGACGATACTGGCCATGAGATAGCCTTGGACCCAGGCAAGGAGTCCGCTCAACAGGTAGATCGCCACGACGAACAGCAGCACCCTGTTCACGGCCGCAAAGTCCACGCCCTGTCCGGGACGAAGATCCATCTCCGCCAACATCTGGGCCTTGTCCGTCTCACCGGCCGCCTTTAGTTGCGCGATGACCTGCTCCTTGGTCCAGTTACTGCCGGCGTACTGGTTGATCTGCCGGCTCATGACGCCTGCGAAGATGTCGTCCGTCGCCCGGGCCATGATCTTCGGGGCCGCGATCTGGCAGCCGACACTGACGACCGTGAGCAGCACGACCACGATGATGAGCGTGCGTTCCGGCCGCAATGCCTGCACCAGACGTTTGAAGGACCCTTTGAAATCCTTGGCCTTCTCTCCCGTTCCGACAAGTCCGGGAGGGCCGCCGCCGTGGGGTCCTCCCCCGCGGCCGCGGCGTGGAGGTCTCGCTGCCTTGTCCGCCACCGCCACTTCGGCCTTCGGTCTTATCTCACGCCCGCTCATGCCGCCTCTTCCGCCGACAACTGCGAGTACACGATCTCCTGGTAGGTCTCGCAGGTTTCCATGAGTTCCTCGTGGGTGCCCAACCCTGCGATGGTGCCCTCGTCAAGCACGATGATCTGCTCGGCGTGCATGATGCTGCCGACCCGCTGGGCCACCATGAACAAGGTCGCGTCGGTAATCTCCCGCTTCAGAGCCGCGCGGAGAAGAGAGTCGGTCTTGAAATCAAGCGCCGACAGGCTGTCGTCGAAGACGTAGACGTGGGCCTTCTTGACCAACGCCCGGGCGATGGCCAGCCGCTGTCGTTGACCTCCCGACACGTTCGTGCCGCCCTGCGTGATCGGCTCGTCCAGACCACCCGGCATGGCCTCCACGAAATCCTTGGCTTGAGCGACCTCGAGCGCACGCCAGAGGTCTTCGTCGGTGGCCGTTTCGTCGCCGTAACGTAGGTTGCTCGCGATCGTACCGGAGAACAGGAAGGCCTTCTGCGGCACGAATCCGATCTGCTTCCACAGGTCGGCCCGGTCCATGTCGCGCACGTCGATCCCATCGATGGTGATGGAGCCGGAGGTGACGTCGTAGAGCCGGGGGATGAGACTGACGAGCGTCGATTTGCCGCTCCCCGTGCTGCCTATGATGGCCGTCGTCTCGCCGGGCCGGGCTGTGAAGGAGATGTTGGTAAGCACCGGGTCTTCAGCCCCCGGGTAGCGGAACTCCACATCCTTGAACTCCACCACCCCACGCGGTCCACCGTCGAGGCTGGGGATCATCACGGGGTTCACCGGATCGGAGATGCTGGGTTTCACATCCAGCACCTCCTGCACACGCGCACCCGCCGCGGCCGCCCTGGGAATGAACGAGGCGAGCATGGAGGCCATCAATATCGATACGAGTATCTGCATCACGTACGCGATAAAGGCGGTGAGGTTGCCGATGGGCATCTCCAGTCTGTCGATCCGTACGGCGCCGTACCACATGATGACGACCATGGAGAAGTTCATGATGCCGAAGAGGACCGGAAACATGATCGCGAAAAGGCGCATCACCCCCAGACCCACTTGCGTCAGCTCCGCGTTGGCCACCTCGAAACGCCGTGTCTCGTAGCCGGTACGTGCGAAGGCTCTGATGACCCGGACTCCGCTCAGCTTCTCCCGCATGACCTGGTTGAGACGGTCGATCTTGCTCTGCATGGAGCGGAACATAGGGAAGGCCCGCCAGAGGATCAGTCCGAGTGAGATGACCATCAGGGGCAGGATGACGACCAGCGTCAGCGACAGGGGCGCGTCCTGGCGCAGGGCCATGATCAGGCCCCCGATGAGCATCATGGGCGCGAAGAGCATCAAGGAGAGACCGATCGCGACCATCATCTGGATCTGCTGGACATCGTTGGTGCTGCGCGTGATAAGGGACGGGGCGCCGAACCGGTTGATCTCGCCCTGGGAGAAGCTCTCGACTTTGCGGAAGAGCGCGCCCCGCAGGTCCCGGCCGAGACCCATTGCGGTCTTCGCCCCCAGGTACGTCGCGATGATGGTGCAGACGACCTGGAGCAGCGTCACCAGGAGCATGTAGCCGCCTACCTGCCAGATGTACCCGGTGTCTCCCTTGGCGACGCCGTTGTTGATGATGTCGGCATTGAGGGTGGGCAGATAGAGATTGGTGATCGCACGGACCAGGACCAGGACGAAGACCGCCGCGACCGCCTGCCGATACGGCTTGAGATAGGTGCCGAGGAGTCGCGTCATCGGACCGGACCGTCCTTCCGCTCCGGCGGATCGCGGAGTACCTGCAGGGTCCGCTCCGCCAGCATGTCCAGCAACCGCATGAACTCGCGCCGGTCGTCCTCAGAGAGGGCGCCGATCGTCCGCATAATGTACTCGCCCAGGACCGCGCGCTGCTCCTCGTCGCGGCGCCGCCCTTCCGGAGTGATGAAGACCCGAGTAAGACGCCGGTCGACCTCATCGGGGCGCCGTACCACCGCGCCGTTCTCTTCCAGAGAACGAAGGATGGTGCTCACCCTCGGCGGCGACAGATGGAGGAACTCAGCCAGCTCGCTCTGCGTGGCGCCACCGTGATGGCACAGAAAGGCGAGGGCGAACCCCTCCGGAGGTTGAAAACCTTGACGAGAGATCATCTTCGTCGTCACCAGGCGGTTGAGGTGCATGACTCTGCCGAAGGCGTGGTAAACGCGGGCCGTCAAGGGATCGACGTTCTCGAGCGCCGGTTTGGGTATCCGAGGGTGCTTCGCAGGGGCCACCACGTGCTGGCTCTATCCTTGTTCTTTCCAGGTCGGGCCGGACTGCGTGATTCGATCCATCCACTCGGTCGCTGCTCGACAGATGTTTTTTGCCGAAACAGTTTCGCACAAAACTATATCAGGGTCAACGCCGGAGGATCGGAGTCACAGTCGGGTCGCACTCACCACCCTCCGGCGCACAGAGATCCCTCCCCAGGTTGACGAGTCGGCGGACAGTCTATAGAGTTCTCCGTCGATGGACGCCCATTCTCACGTCGATGAACGGCGGGTTCTGGCCACGGAGGTCTCCTCACTCTACGAGCAGGGGGACATCGAGCACGCTTTGACGGCGGCGGAGAAGCTGGTAGCGCTGACGGAAGACCTAGCGGTTCCTGACGATCTCGATACGGCCTCCGCCCTCGGCGATCTGGCTGTGCTCTATGAGGCCCGAGGCCGCTTCGTCGAGGCCGAAACGCTCTACCGCCGCGCCCTCGACATACGCGAGCGATCCTTGCGGGCGGACCATCCCGACATAGCCCTCGGTCTCGAGAATCTTGCCCGTGTCCTTCACACGCAGGGAAAACACAGGGAGGCCGAGACACTCTGCCGGCGCGTCCTTGCCGTCAGAGAGCAGGCGCTCGGAGTCGACCATGTGGGGGTAGCCGCGGCACTGGACGGCCTCGCGACCGTGCTCCGCGCTGAACGGGGATACGAGGAGGCGCAGAGGCTCTACGAGCGGGCTGCAGCCATTCGGCGGACGGCCTTGGGCCCGGATCATCCTCGGGTGGTGGCGGGCTTGGACCACCTCGCTGCGCTCGAGGCTGCAAAGGGAGACTACGTGGAGGCCGAGCGACTCTTCCGGGAGGCCTTGGCCGGCTGGGAGAAGGCCGTCGGCCGAGACCATCCGGACGTCGCCAAGACGCTCGGCGATCTCGCGAACGTCCTTGAGGCTCAGGGCCGTTCGGTGGAGGCCGAACCCCTCTATCTGCGCGCCCTGGCCATCCGGGAGCAGGCGTTGGGTCCTGAGCATCTCGATGTCGCCGACAGCTTTGCCGACCTGGCCGGTTCGTACGCCGGTCGGGGGGACTTCGCCGCCGCCGAGCCGTTGCTCGAGCGCGCTCTGGCCATCCGGGAGAAGGCGCTGGGGCCCGAGCATCCACTGGTGGCGGATACTCTGAGCCGGTTGGCGCTGGTCCAGACCGCGAACGGCCGCTCTGAAAGGGCCGAAACGCTTCATCGGCGCGCCTTGGCCATCCGAGAGAAGGCGTGGGGTCCGGCCCATGTGGACGTGGCGGCCGGCCTGACCGACCTTGCCGACTTGCATCGCGCGCACGGAGAGTACGAGCCGGCGGGGCCGTTGTACGAGCGCGCCCTGGCGATCCGGGAGTCGGATCCTGATGCAGAGCCTCCTCAGCTCATCGCCGTGCTGGTCGGCCTCGCCGACGTCTACTACGCGCAGGGAAGGTATGACGAAGCGGAAGCTCTGTACCGGCGCGCCCTTGCGATCGGCGAGGAGACCGTCGGGACGTCCCCCAGAACGAGCAGCGCCCAGGTCGGCCAGATCCTCAACGGCCTGGCGGTGCTCCTTTCCGTGCAGGAACGCTACGAAGAAGCCGAACCCCTCTATCTGCGCTCACTCGCCCTGCGCGAGGGATCGCTGGGGCCGGATCACCCGGACGTGGCCGTGAGCCTGGGCAATCTGGCGGTCATATATGACTCTCAGGGCCGCTACGCGGAGGCCGAACCGCTCCACCGGCGCGCACTGGCCATCCGGGAGGCCGCCCTCGGGCCGGACAACCCTCACGTGGTGACGAGCCTCCAGAACCTTGCCGAGGCCTATCGGGCGCAGGGTCGCTATGGCGAAGCCCAGCCGCTGTACGAACGCGCCCTGGCCATCCTGGAGCAGACCCTCGGCCCCCAGCACGCGGAGCTGGCCGCAGCTCTTGACGACCTGGCGGACCTATACGAAAAGATGGACGAAGACGAACAGGCCGCGCCTCTGCGGCAGCGCGCCCAGGCGATACGGGCGGCGGCCATCTGAAAGACCAGGCCGCCGTCTACCCGAACGCCACCAGCAACTGGCCTTTGTCGGCTTGGTCGCCCCTCTTGACCAGCACCGCTGCGACGGTACCTTTGTGAGGTGCGTGTAGCTCGTTCTCCATTTTCATGGCCTCCAGAACGAGCACCGCGGCCCCCTCGTCGACCACGTCTCCCTCTCTGACGAAAACTTCCACTATCTTGCCCGGCACCGGAGCCCAGATGCCGTCCTTGACATCTTCCCGGACTCTCGACGCCGCCGAGCCCTCAACGGCGCCGGGCCGGCCTTCCACCGTGGCCAAGGATGCCGACGGTGTGGCTGCGACCCTCTGCCCCGTAGCTGCCGGGCCCGCCTTGGCCACCTCGGTGACGCTCATAGGGATGCGCTCCCCGGCCAGTTCGAGCACGGCCGCGCCCGTGAAGGCGCGGTCTTCGACGACTCGGATCTCGAGCGTCTGACCGTCCAGTTGCACCAGCCGGCGATCGTCGGAGGGTCTGCCGACCTTTATCTCGAAGGTCTCGCCGTCCAGGACGAGCCTGCCGTCCGCGCCCGCCTCGACCTGATGCTCGGCCCCGTCGACATGGATCTTGAACCTCACGTCAATACCTCCATGATACGGAACGGCCGGCAATGAGGTCACGCCGCCCGGCGGCGGCCCAGGCCGGGCCCGACGCCGCATACGGGCATGTCCACCTCGACCGTCCCGGCGTTCGGCCGCCCGGCACTTCCGCGGCGACGACCATCGAGGCCGGCCTAGCTTCTGCGCCCATCACCACCCCCTCCGGCGGAGCGCAGACCTCCTCCTGCACGCCGAGCAGATCGGCCATGACGGCCGCCAGCGCAGCGACCTCTTCCTTGGGACGCTCCGTGCGGTCGCGACGCGCGAAGAATTCCAGCGCGACTTGGGGGAAGAGCGCATAGGAGACCAGATCCTCCTCGCTGAATGCGATGCCCGACTCCTCCAGCTCGGCCCTACGCTTGGGCAGTTCCGGCTTGAGCAGGTCGGCCGGCCGGGTGGTGATGGGGACTTCGTCTCCGATGCACAGCTTCTGCACCTCAGGATCGATCGGACCGGGAGCCCGTCCGTACAACCCCTGCACGTAGGCCTTGGTCTCTTTCGTGATCATCTTGTAGCGACCCATGACGACGTTCAACGTGGCTTGGGTCCCGACGATCTGAGAGGTCGGCGTCACCAAGGGCGGGTATCCCAGCTCCTTGCGCACGCGGGGCACCTCCGCCAGCACGTCGGGCATGAGTTCCAGATGCCCCTGCTCTTTCAGTTGCGACGACAGGTTGGAGATCATCCCCCCTGGGATCTGCCACAGCAGCACGGCGGGGTCGACCGCGGTGAAGGCGCTCTCGTAGGCGCCGTACTTTCTCCGGACCTCGCGGAAGTATTCCGAGATATCCTCGAGTACGCTGATGTCCATGCCGGTCGTCCGCTCTGTGCCGGCGAGCGCCGCCACCATGGACTCCGTGGGCGGATGCGAGGTCCCCATCGACATGGACGAGATGGCGCAGTCGAGGATGTCCGCCCCTGCTTCGACCGCCTTCAGATACGCCATCGAGGCCATGCCCGAAGTGTAGTGCGAGTGCATGTGCACCAACACCTCCGGATACGCCGACTTGAGCGCGCTCACCAACTCGTACGCATCGTTCGGGTCGAGGAGTCCGGCCATGTCCTTGATGCAGATGCTCTGGGCGCCCATCTCCACCAATTCCCCGGCATACGCCAGAAAAGCCGGGGCGTTGTGCACGGGGCTTTTCGTGTAGCTGATGGTCCCTTCCACCCACTTGCCGTTGTCCTTGACCGCCGCGATGGCCTCGGCCATGTTGCGCGGGTCGTTCAAAGCGTCGAACACACGGAACACGTCGATACCGGCCTTCGCCGCCAACCGTACGAACTCGCGGAGCACGTCGTCGGCGTAGTTGCGATAGCCAACCACGTTCTGACCCCGGAGAAGCATCTGCAGCCGCGTACCGGGCAGGGCGGCCCTGAGGGCCCGCACTCGCTCCCACGGGTCTTCGTTCAAGAAACGCATCATGGAGTCGAAGGTGGCTCCACCCCACATCTCGAGGGACCAGTAGCCGGCCTGGTCGAGCCTGTCGGCGATGGGAAGCATGTCTTCCGTGCGCATACGGGTCGCGAGCAGCGACTGGTGCGCGTCACGCAGCACGACATCGGTGATCTGCACAGGTTTCGAAGAGGTCGGCATCGAGCGCGCCTCCTAGGGGTAGGCGTTACTACAGAGGCATGTTGTCGTGCTTCCGGGGCGGCCGGCCTTCGCGTTTGGAAGCACAGGCTTCGAGCGCGGCGATCAACCGGGGTCGCGTCTCCACCGCCTCGATGACGTCGTCGAGATATCCTTTCACAGCCGCTTCGTATGGAGAACCGAGATCCTGGCGATCGAGGGCGCCGGCCGGAGCGTTGGCGGCGATCTCGGCCGCCGGCCAGGCGAATGCGAAGTCGGCTCGGATGGGTTTCGAGCCCATGACTTCGAAGCCTTCGCCGAAGGCCTCACGGGTGATGACCGTCAACTTCGGGACGGTGGCCTCACAGTACGCGTACATCAGCTTGGCGGCGGCCCGGACGATCCCCCCGTGTTCTTGCTCCTTGCCGGCCAAGCAGCCGGGAGTATCGACGAAGGTCACGAGCGGCAGATTGAAGGCGTCGCAGAAACGGACGAAGCGAGCGGCCTTGGCCGCCGCGTCCACGTCGATCCTACCCCCCAGGTGAGCGGGTTGATTGGCCACGATGCCGACCGGCCGCCCATTGAGCCGGGCGAACCCGGTGACCATGTTCTTCGCCCACCAGCGCGAGAGTTCGAAGAAGTCACCTTCGTCCACTACATGCTCGAGCACCTCGCGGATGTCGCCGGCGCGGTCTGGGTCGAATCTTCCCAGAGACTCCAGCTGCTCATCCTTGCGCCCGGCCGGATCGAAGGGATCCATGCGCGGCGGCTCCTCGAGGTTGTTCTGAGGCAGGAAGGACAGCAACATCCGGACCATCTCGAGGCACTCGGACTCGCCGTCCGCGGCCAGGTGGGCGAAGCCGCTCTTCTCGCTGTGGACCCGGGCCCCGCCCAGTTCTTCGTAACCCACCTCCGCCTCGCCCTCCGCCGTCACCGGACCGGCCAGAAACACCCGGCCCGCGCCTTTCACCATGACGACGAAATCGGCCAGCGCGGGAGAATATGCCGCCGACCCGACGCACGGTCCCAGGACCGCCGCTATCTGGGGTACGACTCCCGAAGCCATGGCATTGCGGAAGTACAACTCGGCGTAGGCGCCGAGGCGTCCGGCCTCCTCGTCGCGCCGGACGTGGCTGCCGTCGTAGAGTCCGACCAAGGGCGCGCCGTTCTTCATCGCCAGATCCATCACCTTGGCCATCTTGCGCGCCAGCGTGTCGTCCGTCGAAGACCCCTCGGGGACCTCTCCATCCTGAGAAAAGACGTATACGTCCCGGCCGTCGATCTTGCCGTGACCGGTGACGGCGCCCGGGATGAACACGTCGAGCTCGACGAAGGTGCCGGCGTCGAGAAGCTGCACCACTCTTTGCCGTGCGGTCGTGGCGCCCCGCCTGCGGCGGGCCGCGATCCGCTCGGGCCCCCCGCTCTGGAGGGCCTCCTTCTTCAGCCGACGCAGTCGTTCCGTGTTGCTATCGCCGCTCATATCCTTCGTACCTCGCCGCCCTGCTGCCGGACATGCTCCTTACCACCTCGGCCGGCGGTGGACCGCCATATGTTACAGCGTCGGACCTGGCGAGGGGAAGCGGCGCGATGCCTTGGGCAGGCCTGACCTTCGACCCGCGCGCCCGTCCATAGAGCAGGGGGTTGCCCGGACCGCCGACGCTGCTCAGGCCCGATGTTTCGGTGTAGGATGGAAGGTACGGGAATATATCAGTAGTCGAGCGCGGGGGGTCCAACGTGGACCGGGTCTGTCGGCGTGGAATCCGCGCATCACGCGCGCTGCGTCCCCCGGCCTCCCGGCCCGCCTTCAGGCGGCCGGCAGCTCCGGCGGCCGTCTGTCTTGTCGCATTCTTGCTGCTCGCCACGGTCACGGCCTGCGATGGAGGGTCTCCCGTGCCGAACGGCGCCGGCACGGTCTCTGCCTCAAGCTCAGGAGCCCAACCATCGTCCGGAGCCTACCGGGAGATCACCTTCACCACAGAGGATGGCCTCGTCTTGTCCGGCCACTTGTTCGGCTCGGGAGACGCAGGCATCGTCCTTGCCCACATGTACCCGGCCGACCAGACCAGCTGGCATGACACCGCGCAGAGACTCGCCCAACAAGGCTATCTCGCCCTCACCTTCGACTTTCGAGGCTACGGGAAGTCGGAAGGGAGCAAGGATATCCGATGGCTCGACCGCGATGTCTCCGCGGCGATCGGCGCTGTCGCCGAGGCCGGCGCCGCCCGGGTGCTCCTGGTAGGTGCGTCGATGGGCGGAACCGCCTGCCTGGTCGCGGCGGATACCGCACAAATATCATCCCGCGTCGTCTTGAGCGGCGTCGCCACCCTCTCCGCGCCGGTAGAGTTCAAGGGCCTGTCTGCCGTCGAGGCGGTCCCAAAGCTGCAGATGCCGCTGCTTTTCATCGCCGCGGAGGACGATGCAGGAGCGGGCGGCGCCGGGGAATTGCGCGGGCTTTCGGGAGGCGCCGGTGAGCTCCAGATCGTCCCGGGCGACGACCACGGCACAGACCTACTCGAAGGCGCCCAGGCCGACAGAGTGTGGGAGCTTCTGCTGGGTTTCATCGATAGGAACCTACCGCTCTCCGCCCGTTAAGCGCACCTCGCCGGCTTCCGGCAATTCCAGCCAGGCCCTATCTGCTTCGTAGTCGTCCTCGTCTGCCCGGTCATCTTGGGCTTCCATTAGCGCCGACGACCCGTCGCCGTCCTCCACCGGGATTTCCTCCACATCTTTCAACTTACGCTCGATGGTCCGGCTCTTCCGGGCCGCGTCCTCGATAGAACTCGAAGCCTGCTCGAGCTTCTTCTGCACTTTCTCGAGAAGTCCGCCGAACTGCCCGAATTGGGTCTTCACCGTCCCGAGGAGCTGCCAGACCTCGCTGGAACGCTTCTCGATGGCCAGCGTGCGGAAGCCCATCTGCAGGCTGTTGAGCAGGGCCGCCAGGGTCGTCGGCCCGGCGACGACCACCCGGAAGTCACGCTGAAGCGATTCCGCGAGACCAGGACGCCGAAGCACCTCGGCATAAAGACCCTCCGTCGGCAGGAACATGATCGCGAAGTCGGTGGTCCGCGGCGGATCCAGGTACTTGCCCCGGATATCCCTCGCCGACAGCTTCACCTGGGCTTCGAGCCCCCGCAGCGCCTGCTCCGCCGCCGCCGAGTCACCCCTTCCCTGCGCTTCCAGCATCCGCTGGTAGTCCTCCACCGGGAACTTCGCGTCGATAGGAAGCCAGACCGGACCGCCCTTCGCTCCATCTTGCCCCGGGAGGCGGATGGCGTATTCCACCCGCTCCCCGCTCCCGGCTTTGCAGACGACATTCGCCTCGTACTGCTCAGGAGTCAAGACCTGCTCGAGGAGCATGCTCAACTGGACCTCCCCCCAGGTGCCGCGGGTCTTGACGTTCGTGAGGACCCGCTTCAGGTCGCCCACGCCGTCGGCCAGGGTCTTCATCTCGCCCAGACCTTGGTGCACGGCCTCCAGGCGTTCGCTCACCTGCTTGAACGACTCTCCCAGGCGTTTCTCCAAAGTGGCCGCGAGACGCTCGTCGACCGTCTGCCGCATCTGATCGAGTCTGGCCGAGTTCTCCTCCTGCAATGACCGGAGCCGCGTGTCGACCGTCTCGCGGAGCTCCTTCATACGCTGCTCGTTGGCCGTCGTCAGCACGACGAGTTGTTCGGCGAAGGTATCGAGCTGGGCCTTGTGCTGCGAACCCAAGAGACCGATGGTATTGACCGCGGAATCTCCCCAACCTTTGACGGCCGCCGCGAGCTCTTCGCGAAGCTGCTGTGCGCTCCTCGCCGTCTCTTCGCGGACGCGTTCCATCTCCTCACGGAGAAGGCGCTCGCCTCGGTCTTGCCCGCGTTCGAGTCCTCTGAGGGTAGAGGGCATCGAGGCCCGCCGGTCGCGCAGGAGAAGCGCCAGTAACAGAATGAGGACGATCACCAGAAGAACGGCGAACACGACCATGAAGGCCTCGAGCATCCACCACCTCCTCACGATCCGGGCTGCTGGAAAACGATGCTGCGCCACCCGGGCTCGACCGCCTCGCGCGAGGCCCCAGGGGGCGTTCGTAACAGCGCCACTCGCGCGATCAAGGATGCCCTCCCGCGCCGGCCGACGTGTCCCGCCGGCCGTGGCTTCGTTCTTCAGCACCCTCGGCCACCGATGGAAAACGCCGCTTCGGCCGCGTGCACACGCCACAAGGAGTGCGCCCCACCGGAGAAAAGCGTAGCAGGCGGGCCGGACGGATGGGCCGGATGGACAGATGGGCCGGATGGACGGCCTCTAGCTCCTTAGCGCTCGATTCAAGATGAAGCCGTCGCCGAGTCCGCACTGGACGGCACCGTGCGGCTTCTCGCCCGCCGTCGGCGAACCGCTCCTCATCAGAGCTCCTTCCTCCACGCGGACCGAGCCACGCTCGATGATCGCGTACCGGAAACGTCCCGGGTCGTCCCATTCCTCGAACGATGTAGGATCGATCATGCGGAAACCCGGGCCCCCTATGTCGCCGAGAGCCGGGGTGTGCCCCACCACCTGCACGCAGCCGCGAAGAGGGTGCAGATGGGAATACGGCCACGGCCTGAACCAGAACGGCCCCAGGTCGCCCAGCAGCTCATGGTCGGACCAGTCGTGGATCTCGGCCTTTCGTCTCACAAGGGCCAAGAACTCGGCGTTAAGGCGGGCGGCGAGCACCGCCGGATCGGAGTGGCATTCTGCTACGAAGATCCTTTCGTAGTCCTCGGAAACGCCAGCATGGGTGACAAGCACGCCCTCCACGCACGTGGCCGCTTTCCAGGCGCCGGACCGCCCAGGGCGCGTCACCCTGTCCGCGAGTAACGGCCCGAATGCGGGACTCTCGGGATTCTGCGGGAGCACGTACAGGCTTAGGAGCGCCGCCACATCGTGGTTGCCGAGCAACACCTCGGTGGCGTATTGCTCCACAAGCGAGAGACAACCATCAGCGTCCGGTCCGCGATCGAGCAGGTCGCCTGCGTAGACGAAGGCATCCTGTCCCGGCTCGAACCCTCCGTGCCGAAGGGCATTCTGAATGATCTCAGGACACCCATGAGCATCCGATATGACAAACGTGCGCACTGCGGGCCTCTTTCTCCGGTGCTTACCAGGGCCCCTCGTCCCCGCCATGCTCCCTTTATCGGGCAACAGCGCGCTTGTATGAACGGGTCGCCGAGCGCCGCCGATGACCACCTAGACTCTGAGCTCGTCCGTCCGGTGACGTAAGCGCGGCAACACCCGGCCGGCGATCCCCTTCGTGGAATCCACCCGGTGAGCGCCATCCACCCCAAGTCGGGAAGTACGTCCCGCTCAGATTCCTCGTTTCTGTCATTCCCGGTGCGCCCACGGAGAAAACACCGGCGGTTCCCGGCGGTACGCCGCGCGATGTGGTGTGTAAAGCGGTGTCTTTGGGCCTTTACTTCAGAGGCCAGTACACCTCGGTGATGTGTCTGCCGAGATCCGGCTCGATAGCCACATCGCTCAGGTACTTCTCCCACATCATGTCGGCAAGCTCCAGGCCCTTGGCCTTCGCGTACTCTCTTATTGCTTCATAGGCGGCACCGAGCTCGTCGTATGCACCCACATGCACCGTGAAGACCGCTCTTCCCCCCGGGACCATACCGGCCTTGATGCCGGCCTTCGGATCCCGTGGGAAGAAGACGCCGCGGATGGGAACCCCGATCTCGGCGTCCACGGTCTCCTCGTCCCAGCCGTGGTAGACGGCAACCGCCCCTCCGGCAGGCTGCATGCCCTCCGTCTGCAGCGCCGCCATGATCCGGCGCAGCTCTCTCGGCATCACCTCCGGTAGTTCGGCGAGACGATAGGTGCCCCGGACGCCGGCCAGATGCTCCGGAGCGACCTCCTTGACGACCACGTCGTACGCCATGGCTCCTCCTTGCTCCGTCTACAGCCGGCCCATCTTCCGAAAGAGATCTTCCCCGCGTGTCGCGATCGACCCTTATCTATGATCCTACTCCACTTTCGCCGCTACTAAAGGCGGGCCGGCTGCAGTGGGTGCACGCCGGCCGCCGGCAGACTATCGAGGGCGCGGGCGGTCGAAGCGTCCTCCCCCAGGCCTGACCGCTCTCTACTGCACGATCACGGCCGCGCCTACGGTCTCCCCCTTCCACTCCGGCATGTAGTAGGAGTAGACGCTCGAGGCCGCTCCCTTCCCGCGGACCGGATAGAGCGCCAACGCTTGGAAGCTGAAATCGACAGTGTCGCCCGGAGCCATGTCTTCGATGTAGACGATGACCTTACGGCCCGCGATCTCGTACCGCTTGATGTTCGGCCGTTCCAGCAGACCCGAAAGCGACTCTTCGACTGCGGCGAAACCGGTCGGCACCGACACGTCCAACACCACCATCCCCGCTTTGACGGGCTCGGGAGGAGTGAAGATCACCTTCACGTCGATATCAAGCAGGTCGTTGACCGCCACCCGATCGGTGTCGTAGTCGACCACGATGTCGAAAACACCGGTCTCACGCTCAGGCACCGGAAGGTTGTAGCGGAGCACCCCTTGGACCACAGCCTCACCTTTACCCACGGCCTTGACCGTGACCGGCGCCCCGGCTGGGACAGTCACCACCTGCGTCACATCGTAGTTCTGAGGCGTGATCTCGACGGTCTGAGTCAGACCGCCGCCGCTCAAGGTCACCGTGAGATCGGTGCCGGCCGCCCCTAGGGTCGCGTATTCGGTCAGAGCCTGGAGGGCCACCACCGTGTCCTGGGTGGTGCCGAACCCGCCTTGGCTGTTCCGCCGGCCTACCAACCACTTCGCCGCCTCGGCCGCGTTCACCCTGTCGCCGCTCTGGATGAGGGCGAGTGTGGCATACCCTGTCGCCTCGATGTCGAGGCTGGGTTGGACGTCGATAGGCATGACGGCGTCCCCGCCCGGGACCAGACCGCCCCGCTCCTCGGACAGGGGCCGCACCGGTCCGCTACTCCAATGTAGCCCGTCGTCGTCCCTGATGGCCGCTGCCATGAGCGCCTGTCTTGCCTGCGCGGCCCGGTCACTCCCGGCCAACTCGAGGGCATAGGTGACAAGCGCCAGACTATAGGGGTCGGTGATCGACTCGAGCCGGTCCTCCAAGTAGGCGACGGCCTTTGCGGCGGGCCCTTCGTATGCGGCCTCGAGCAGCGCGACCGCCACGTACGCGGTCAGAGTGTCCTTGCCCTGCACCCCGCCCATCATCTCCCCGTGGCACACGAACCCTACCGATTCGAACGACCCGTCGGCCTGCTGGTGGCCGGCTATCCATGAAGCCGCGTCGGCCGGTACGGTGTCGTCGATGAACGTGAGCCCCTTGGCTTGGGCGAAGGTCTTGAGCACGAAGGCGGTAAGCCACAGGCTGCCCGATTCGTCCTGCTCGCCAAAGGCGGAAAAGCTGCCGTCGGGATGCCGGTAGGTCAATTCCCGCTGATATCCGGTCGTCAGAAGCAGCTCGGCCTTGGCCTGGATCTCCGGCTTCAGCTGCCTGGTCTCTTTCAGATACTTGAGGATGAACGCATCGGGGGCGAAGAGGATCATGTTCTGTTCGCCACACCCGAACGGCATCTGCAGCAGCTGGTCGAGACCCTCGATGGTCTGGGCCAACAGGCTGCCGGTCACCGCCACGTAAGCCCGGTCGGAGTCGGGCACGATCCGCGCCCCGCCCGGGAGCGCCAGATGGAGCGTGCGGGACTGCCCGGCGGGCAGCACGACGTTCTCGACCGTCTCCCGGCTCACCCCCTCGGGCTCTACGATCATGCTCTTGAGCACGGCATCGGCCGCTTCCGGACCGCGGGCGGTCACCTTGACCAACTGCGTCCCGATGGTCTTGGGCCGGATCCGGAACTC
>JAJFUK010000074.1 GCA_021372435.1 Actinomycetes bacterium
GAGGCCGGTCTTGACGATGAGGAGGTCCTTCAGGCCATCCTCGCCCACAACCCCGCGAACGGCTCGAGCGTGGGTTCTCAGATGGATCGCGCCCTCTCGGCCTGCGACTGCCTGACGGGGTTGGTGACGGCCGCGGCTCTCATCCGGCCGGAGAAGCGCCTGGCGCCGGTGGAGCTCAAGAGCCTCAAGAAACGCTTCAAGGAGCCTTCCTTCGCCAAGGGGGCGCGGCGGGAGGACATCCTGACCTGCTCAGAACTGGGTCTCGAACTGGATGAGTTCCTGGCCATCGGCTTGGAGGCGATGAAGGAGGTGGCGGATGACCTCGGTCTCTGAGTGCGACGGGCCGCCGGGCGGCGGTGGTTCGCCCGGTGGCGGCGACGATCGGCCTGGTGGCGCCGGTCGGGTGGGCGGCGCTGGGTCACCGGGCGGCGCCCGATCCGCCGGCACCCCGGTCCTGCTGGTCACTCTCTATGACCCGATCGAGGCGGCGATCGTCGTAGCGAAGCTGCGGAGTGCAGGGATCGAGGCCTTTGTCCGTCACGAAGCGCTGTCGGTGGTGTATGGGCTGACCGTCGATGGAGCCGGCAGGCAGGACATCCTTGTGCGGCCGGAAGACCTGGAGGAGGCCCGAGCCGCTTTAGAACTCGTTTCAGAATGAAGCCGCAGCCGCCTATTGCGCCCCGGACGGAACGAGGCGTCGTCCTCGGAGTGGACGTAGGGGGGACGAAGATCGCGGTCGGCCCCGTTGACCGCGCCGGCGTCCGGCCGGCCGCTCCCCTCGTAGATCCAACTCAGACGGAAGACGCCGGTTCGTTTCTTGCCGGGTTGGAAGCCACTCTGCGCCGGGCCCTCGAGGAATTCTCCCCTTTCGGCCCGCGGGCCATCGGCCTGGCCTGCGCGGGTACCGTCGACGTCGGGAGGGGCGTGGTGGTGGCTTCACCCAACCTGCCTTTGGTGGAGGTGCCGGTGGCCGGAGCGGTGCGGGAGGCTTTGGGGATACCGGTGACTCTTGAGAACGATGCCAATGCCGCCGTCCTGGGCGAGGCCGTAGCCGGTGCCGCCACCGGTCTGCGGCAGGTGGTGATGCTCACTCTGGGCACGGGCGTGGGCGGCGGGCTACTCTTGGACGGCCGGATCTACCACGGGGCCCACGGCGCCGCCGGTGAGCTGGGTCACATGGTGGTCGAAAAGGACGGCCTGCGCTGTCACTGTGGCGGCCGGGGCTGTCTGGAGATGTACACGTCCGGACCGGCTTTGGCACGGTACGGAGCCGCGCGCAGTGGCGATTCCCAGCAGGATCCCGACGGCGCTCTGCGCGATCTTGAGCGGCGGGGCGCTCTCACCGGAGAGGCCGTGGGACGACTGGCCCGGCGCGGACATCCGGGGGCCCTTGCCGCGGTGCGCGAGCTGGCCGATTGGCTGGCCGTCGGTCTCGTGAGCATCACCAACGCGTTCGACCCCGAGATGATAGTGGTGGGAGGGGGAGTCGTGGGGCTGGGTGAGACCCTCCTCGCCCCGGCTCGAGACCAGGTGCGCGAGAGCGCCATGGCTCCGGGCAAAGACCGGGTGCAGATCGCGGCCGCCCGGCTGGGCAACACGGCTGGGATGATCGGAGCCGCCCTGGTCGCCTGGGAGGCGCTGGGACACGGGGGGGCCTAGGCAATGCTGTATCTCTGTCCAACTCCGATCGGTAACCTGCAGGACATCACCCTCCGCGCGCTCGAAGTGCTTGCGCATGTGGATCTGATCGCCTGCGAGGACACGCGGCGCACCCGTATCCTGCTGGACAGGCACGGCATCACGGCTCGAGTGGTCAGTTTCCATGAGCACAACGAAGAACAGCGGATCCAAATGCTCCTTCCGCTTCTGCGCGAAGGAAAAGATGTGGCTGTGGTGAGCGACGCGGGGATGCCCGGGCTGTCAGATCCCGGCTTCACCCTGGTGCGGGCCTGCGCCGCCGAGGGCCTTCCCGTGACCGTGCTGCCCGGGCCCTCGGCCGTCTCCACCGCGCTGGTGCTGTCGGGACTTCCGGTCGACCGCTTCGCCTTCGTCGGCTTCCTGGCGCGAACTAAGGCCAAGTTGATCGAGCAACTGGCCCGTTTCGAGGGGACCGGCGCGACCTTGGTGGCCTTCGAGTCTCCCCGGCGCCTCCGGGCGTCGCTGGCGGCGATCGGAGAACGCTGGCCCGACCGGGGGCTGGCCGTTTGCCGGGAACTGACCAAGGTGCACGAGCAGGTGTTGAGGGGCACGGCGACAGAGGTGCTGGAGCGGCTGGCCGCTCCCGTTCGGGGCGAGATCGTGCTGGTGCTGGCGCCGACCGGCATGGGAGCTGCTCTGCCGAGAGGGGCCGCGTCGGCCGACAATGCGGCGGCTGAGACCGGAGCGGGCACAGCCGCGGCGGGCATGATCGCGGCGGGGACCGTCGCGCCGCAGGGAACCGCGCCCGCCAGAAACGTGCCCGCCGGGGCAGCGCCCGCCAGAAACGCGCGGATCACAGCGCCCCCGGTCGGCGGCGACATCGAGGAGCGGGCCCGGGCCGCCCTGGCGGAACTGGCGCGGCTGGGTGTGGGCACCAAGAAGGCCGCCGCCCTCGTGGCCGGCCTCACGGGCCTGCCGGCCCGGCGCACCTATGAGTTGGGACTCGAGGTGAGGAAGGCGGCGGCCCTCGAAGAAGAAAGCCGGCCTTAGGACCGGCTTTCTCCATGGGCGACGGCTGCTCCGCCCGGCCTACGAGCCGAGCAAGACGATCAGGTTGTGCAGGATCTGGGCCACCTCCCCCCGGGTCATGTTCCCGTAAGGGCTGAGGCTGGAAAGGCCGAGGCCACTCAGCAGCCCGTTGTATTCGGCCCGGGCGGCATTTGCTCCGTGAGTGGAGTCACCGCGCCAGGCTCCAAAGCCGGCCGGTGGAGCGACCAGGAGTCCGGGCCGCTGGCTGTCGGCGGCCCTCACCACCATGCTTATGACCTGGTACCGGGTGATGTAGCTATAGGGATCGAACGTCGTGGAGGTCTTTCCCAACGTGATGGCGTTCCGGGCGCACACGGCCACGTACTCGTGGGGATAGAGGTCGGTTAGATCGTCCGCGCCGAGGTCGGTGAAGGGCACATCCGGATTGGGGAAGTCGGTCTCCTGGACCGGCAGACCCAAGGTGCCCACGATCATCTTGGCGAACTGCTGGCGCCTGATCCAGTCACCGGGCCCGAAGCGCCCGTCTCCGTAACCGCCGATGATGCCCCTCGAGGCCAGGTCGTTTATGGCATCGTAGTACGGGTGACCGGGAGGCACATCGGTGAACGTGATACCGCCCGGGCCCGGTCCGGCGGCCGTGGTGAAGCTCCAGGTGACCGGCGCCCCGGCCAGGGCGACCCCGGTCTCGCTCTTCACGGCGCTACTCAAGGTGACCTGATAGGTGGCGCCTGCCTCGAGATCGGCCAGCGGATCAAGGGTGGCCTTATGGGTTGCGGCGCTGTAGTCCACCTCGGCCGGCAGCGGGGTACCCCCGGACTTCTTGATATAGAAGGTGGCGCTCGTGATGGTGCTCTCGTCTATGTCCATGTCGAAGGTGGCCGAGATCACCTGGCCGACGGGCACGTCGACGGCTCCGTTGGCGGGCACCTTGGCGACTACCTGGGGGGCTCCGGCGGCGGTGGTGAAGCTCCACACTACCGTCGACTCCAGGGACAGCCCGTTCTCCGCTTCGACGGCGGTGGTGAGAGTCACGACGTAGGTCTCATCGGCTTCGAGGCCGGCCAACGGGTTGAGGCCGGCCGTGCGCTTGTCGAGGCTCTTGATGAGCGAGGCGGCAACGACATCGCCCTCAGAGTCTTGGAGGTAGAAGGAACTGCCGGTGACGGTCGCCCAGTCCATCTTCTTGTCGAAGGTGACCAAGACCGTCTGGTCGAGCGGCACGGCAGTGGCGCCGGGGGTGGGATCCCTGCTCAGGATCTCAGGCGGGGCGATGGTGGTGAATGACCACGTCTGGGGATTGAGAAGGGTCAATTCGCCGGTGCTCTTGATGCCGTCGGTCAGGGTCACTTCATAGGTGGTTCCCGGCAGCAGGTCAGAAACGGGATTCAGCGTGGCCTTGTTGGTGCTGAGGTCATAGCCGATCGACGCCGGCAGTAGTGTACCGGATCCACTTTTCTTGATGTGGAACGTGTACAGGTTGAGCGTAGTGAGCTCCACCTCGCGATTGAACTCGACGGTCACGTTCTTGTTGAGGGCGACCTCTTCCTCTCCGTCTGCCGGCGAGAAGTCGGAGGCCCTGAACAGGGCGAACGGTATTGTGAGGCTCGTGGGTATCGGGATGTCCGGTGGCAGCGGCAGAGCGGCCGAGGCATTGTCCCTGCCTCCCTGATAGGCCCCGGTTAGCAGGAGTCCCACGGCGAGAACCAAGAATAGAGCGGTGAGTGGGGTTCTGCGATTCAGGCGACGTTTCTTCATGATGCCTCCCCTGGCGAGCGAGTGGCGCCGGGCTGGGCAAGGGAGTGTAACAAAACGACTGCTCGTGCCCGGTCTCGGCCGCTTTCCCACCAATAAGTATCGACGGAATCGGCTCGGCAGTCAAATGGGATTTGGCCAGGGCGCCGCGCCGGATGTTGGCCATAACGACGGCCCGGTCCCGCGGCGCCGATCGGCCGTGGCCGCGCCGGCGCGGCCACGCTGCGCCCCGTCCCGCCGATGCCCGCGCGGCCTCAGGAGCTCTGAGACAGCCAGTCGCGCAGGGCCCGCTCCAGTGATTCCCGGTCGCCGGCCACTCGTTCGGTGAACCGTACCGGACGGGTGCGGATGTCGTGTACGGCCGGAGGAGCCGGATTGTCCGGAGCCAGGCGCTGCACCTCACCGAGCAGTTCGAACTCATCCGCCGGCAGGGGATGCCCCGGGGGGAGCCCGCTCAGACCCCGCATCACGTCGGCCGGGAACTTCGCCCAGTGGGCAGGAGACACCACCAACATCGGCAGGTCACGGGCGTGCCTGTCGGCCACTTCCCAAGCGACCGCCGTATGGGGGTCGATGAGGTAGCGCAGCTCCCGGTATACCCTGCCGATCGTCTCTAGGCAGGTCTCGTTGTCCACCCAGTCGCCCAGGAGGTCCTGCCGTAGGCGCGAGAAGACCGTGGTATCGAGCTCAAACCGTCCTGTGTTCTTGAGGTCGTCCATCCACCGGCGGACGAGCCGGCCGTCCTCGCTTGCCTCGTAGAGCAGACGCTCGAGATTGGACGAGATGAGGATGTCCATCGACGGCGAGGCAGTCTTCACCAGACGCCGGTCGGCGATGTCGTAGACTCCGCCGGCAAGGAAATCGGCCAGCACATTGTTCGCGTTGGCCGCGCAGAGTAGGCGGGCGATGGGAGTACCCATGCGCTTGGCGTAGTACGCGGCGAGGATGTTTCCGAAGTTGCCGGTAGGCACGCACACGTCGATGGGGTCTCCGAGAGGGCAGTGGCCCTGGACCACCAGGTCCGCGTAGGCGCTGACGTAGTAGACGATCTGGGGTATGAGGCGGCCCCAGTTGATGGAGTTGGCGGAGGACAGTTCGAGCCCGTGGCGGACGAGCAGCTCCTGAGCGAACTCCTCGTCGCCGAACACGGCCTTGACGGCGGACTGACAGGCGTCGAAGTCGCCCTCGACGGCAAAGACCGTGAGATTGTCGCCCGGCTGGGTGATCATCTGCCGCTGCTGGATGACCGAGACCCCACCACTCGGGTAGCACACGGCGATCTTTGTATGCGGCCGGTCGGCGAAGCCGTTCAGCGCGGCCACCCCCGTGTCGCCCGACGTGGCCACCAGCACCAGGAAGTCGCCGCCGGGGCGTCCTTGCCCGCGGGCCTTCTCCAGCGCCTCGGAAAAGAACAGGGGCATGCACTGGAGGGCCATGTCCTTGAAGGCCAGGGTGGGGCCGTGCCACAGTTCGAGCGAGAAGCGTTTGCGCCCGAGGGCCCGCACCGGTGCGATGTCGGGATGCGCGAAGTTGGCGCCGTAGGCCCGGCGGGTGATGGCAGAGATCTGATCGTCGGACAGATCCAATTCGAACCGGCGGAACACCTCGGCCGCCCGCTCCCGGTAGGGAAGGCGGCCCAGGGCCTCGATCTCAGAGAGGGTCAAGCGCGGGACCCTTTCGGGTACGAAGAGGCCGCCGCCCGGCGCGATCCCCTTGAGGATCGCCTCGGAGAAGGGCACGGGCTTTGGGAGGGCCGCCCTGGTGTCCACATATCCGATCACCGTCGTTCGACCACCGTTCGTCTCGCCGTTTGTCTTGCCGTTCGTGCTGCCGTTCGTCTCGCGGGATGTGCGTCGCGAGACAGACTAGAGCCTCGCGGCCTCCGTGACAACACTTGGATGTCGAGCGCTTCGCCCCGGCGGTGGCGGCGCGGCCTCGTCGTGCTTCGCGCCCCGGTGACGCCGGCCGGCGCCGCGGCACGCGACGGGCCCGCTAGCACGACCAGCCCGAACGACCGGGGCCGTCCGGCCTCCCGGCGGCCGCCTACCGGTCGTCTGTTAGAATAGCCCGGCCATGGGCCGGTTCTACATCACCACACCCATCTACTACGTGAACGACGTGCCGC
>JAJFUK010000115.1 GCA_021372435.1 Actinomycetes bacterium
GGGCCGGGAGTCCCGTGGCCGTCATGCCCAGTGCGTCGCCGAAGAACATGGCGAGACCCGCTACCAAGAAGAAGCTGAAGGCCACCGGAACACCGGCGAACATGACCGCCAGGAGGCCGGCCAGCATGATGGCGAGTATGACGTACCAGGTCATCAGGAGCCTGCCTTGCGTTCGGCGGCCGGGTCGGCACTTGCCGCGCCTGTCGGCGAAGACTCCGGGGCCCGGATACGGTCGATACCGTTAAGGACCGCCTGGATCGCAACGAAAAGACAACCCACGGCGATGGGAAGGATCAGGATCCACTGCGGTGTCTTGATGGAATCCTGCATCACCCTGCCCTTGATGAAAAAATCCGTCGTGAGCTGCGCGCTGGGATACATGATGGCCAACGCGACAACGGCGGTGACGAAGTCGATAACGGCCCTCCAGTATCGCTCGGCCCTCGGCGAGACCCTGCTGACAAGAAAATCCACCTCTACATGTCCACCTATGCTCATGAGCCAGGGGGCCGCGAGGAAGGCCACGAAGATGAGGCCGTATCCACTTAAATCTATGAGGAACGCCAAAGGCTCGTGAAGCAGGTACCTAGACAGGGTGGCACCGAACACGGCCACCAACAGCGCAAACAGGATCACCGCGGCGACGGCGGCCAAGACGTAGTTACACCGTGCGACGATCCGCTTGACGGCTCCCATCCATGTGCCTCCTACGTGCCGGATGCCCCCAGTACAAAAAAGCATCGAGCTACACCGGTCACAGCTGGTTCTACCCGCGGAACCCCGCGCACAGGATTCTAGAATCGCCGGCCGTGAGACAAACCGGCCGCCCGGTGCCCGCTCGCCTGTCGTCCAGTGGTGTCGCCTTCGTCGCTTCTAGCCGGACTCCGCCTCGATTGCGCAGCCGCAAGGGCTCACGTGGGAGCATGACGAAGGCCCAACCCCTCTTACCACTTCGAGGCACTCTAGCACAGCCTCTCCCCGGACGGCAAGAAAGGAGTCCGCCTATCCTCAGAGTCCCCGGTGCCCACACGAGCAGGGTGCGGACCGAGGGGCGCCGAGCCCCGGCGCAGCAGAGAGGACTGTGACGTGCCCAAGGCCGCTGCAGGTGCTCCCGGGAGTTCCTGCCTCGCGCTCGCCCCCGGCCGAATGTCGCTCTAGTCACCCTCGTCACCCACCCAGCCCAGCAGCGCCGCCGACCTGGGATCATGACGAAGCCGGTAATTATCCACCGCCTTCTGCAGAGACGCGTTGGCGTAGCAGTAGGCGCAGCCGTGCGGGCAGGAGTCGTACATGCCGATGTCCTTGCTGACCACGCAGCCGCAGGCCTCGCGCTGGTTCGGGTCCTTGACGGCCGCCACCTGCACCCCGAGAACGCGCCCGATGAGCCCCGGGTCGATGCATCTGCCGGGATGGATGCCGAAAGCCCCCAGGTCGAGCTGCTCCGCGCACGTCGTCACGCGCAGCCCCTGGGCCCGCGCGATCGCGCCAAGCTCCGCAGCGAAATCCTCCACCGGCATGTTCAGGGGCCAGGGCGACGGCTCCTCCCCGCGCCCGCCGAGCGCCTTTGCGAGATTCCCGACCGTCTTGCGGTACACATCCAGGAAGCTGATCACACACTGCTCGGTGTAGGGAGCGAGCGCGCGACAGAGGTCTGCGAACTTGTCCCAGTGGTAGCGTTCGTCGATCCCGGACAAGAACATGATGGGGTCGTACCTCCAGATCACCCGCTCGCGGCCCAGTCGCTCCCCGGTCTGTTGGAAAATGCGGATGGCCTCAGCAAGAGGCGGAAGGCCCGGCTCCAGCCGGCGCGGGTAGCCGGTCAGCGTGTACTGGATGTAGTACCTGAGGCCGCGGGCATCCAACTCATCGAACGCCCGCAGTAGCGGACCGGCGTTGCGGGTCCACAGGACGAGGGCGTCGACATCGGCGGGCCGGAGTGACACCCAGTCGACCTGCTTGAGGTTCCTGGGGTTCGGGACCGCGACGCGCCCGGCCCGGACCCGGTTCAGGAACCATTCCGAGTAGAAGGCAGGGATATCGGTCCTCCGGCTGGCGCTGATGATCATCGTCCGCCCGCTCCCTTGTCCGCTGACTTCTATGATGCTCCTATGATGGCGGAGCAGAGGGGCGGCCGGCCGGCCGGGGCAGCCGGGCCCCGGGAATCGAGAGCAGAGCACCCAGGGCTGTGAAGGCGGCGCCCGCCAGATACGCGTCACGAAGAGCCGGGACGAAAGCCCCATGATGCGCCTGGCGGGAGGCGAATATGGCCCCGGCGACCGCCACCCCCAGGACCATGCCGACGTTCCGGATGACCGTGAGCACGCCGGAAGCGATCCCGGCCCGCTCACGGGGAGCGGTCCCCATGACGGCGCTGCTGTTCGGAGATTGGAAGATACCGGTGCCCAGCCCGAACACGGCCAGTCCGACGGCTATGGGCCACAGCGCCTCCGCGCTTGAACCGGCGAGGGCCGCCGTCGTCTGGGCCGTGGCCCCAGGCCCCAAGGCAGACGTGGACCCCGAGGCCGACGCAGACACGCCGGCTTCCAGCCCGCCACTCCCTGTACGCAGGGCCAACCATCCCATGGCCACCGCGCACAGGCCGGCCCCCAGAGCGGAAAGACCCCGAGTGCCGATGCGGTCGGACAGAGCTCCCGCCCAAGGAGCAGTGAACAGCACCGCCGCCGGAAAGGCGGTCATGACCAGGCCGACCTGCCCCGGTTCCAGGGCCAGGTAGTCGCGCAGGTAGAACGGCGTCAGGAATACCAAGGTGTACTGGCTCATGAAATTGAGGAGCGCGGCCAAATTGGCCAAGGTGAACAGCCGATTCTTGAAGAGATCCAGTTGCAGCATGGGCTGGGGAACGCGCCGTTCCTGGAAGATGAACAGAATCGCCAGGACCAAGGTCGAAAGCCCTACTGCCATGGCCGTCCCTGAGGTCAAACCCCATGTGGGAAGCCGGTTGACCCAGAAGAGAAAACCGAACAGGGCGCCGAAGGCCAACACCGCCCCGAGTCCGTCGAAATGCTCTCGCGACCGCGGCGGGTCCGGGGGGAGAAGACGGTGGCACCACAGCACGCCGGCTACGCCGATGGGGACGTTGATGTAGAAGACCCATCGCCACCCCCACCACCCGGTGATTGCCCCGCCCAGAGAGGGCCCGAGAGCCAAGCCGAAGGCCACGGCCATCCCGTTGAGCCCCAAAGCCCTGCCTCGCTCGTCGGCCGGGAAAGTGGTGGTGATGATGGCCGGGACGACGGCCATGAACATGCTGGCGCCGACGGCCTGCACGGCCCGGGCCCCAATGAGAAACCACATCGAAGGCGACAGCCCGCACAGCGCCGATGCGATCACAAAGAGGACGATCCCGCTCAAGAACAGCCTCCGGTAGCCCCACATATCTCCCAAGCGCCCGTAGCCCAAGAGCAGGCTGCTGAGTACCAATAGGTAGGCCATGGGCACCCACCCCGCCAGGGTCATGGGCGCGTCGAAAAAGCCGGCGATGGTAGGCAGGTTCACGTTGATGATGCTGGCGTCTAGGGGTGCCATGAGCCCGGCCAGCAACACCGCCGCCAGTATCCGCCACCGTTTCGGGTCGGCTGCTTCCAAGGCCGATACTGCTCCTTACAAGCCGTTTCAGAATGAAGCCGCAGCCGCCTAGTGGGCCCCGGGCGGCGAAGCTTCGCCTCGGACGAGTTTCTCGGCCGAGCACGCAGCGCTGCTACGAACGAACTCCGTGATCTGTCCCCGCGATCCCAGCGGCGGTTACGTCCCCGGCGCAAGTGATCCACCGGAACCGATCACATGATAGTAGAACCGATGACGTGTTCGACGCCCGCGCCACTCAGCCTTCGGAGCCGGGCGACGCTCGGGGCGCGCGGCCTTCGGAGCCGGGGGCTCCGCCGCCCAGCCTTCGGCGGGATTCGTGGCGACCCGGGACGGTCGCCCGACGCAGTGGGTTGTCTCGTCCGGCTTGATTTGCCGGCATTTAGCGCATGCATGAGCAGTCATTATCTGATATCACCACAGGAGCCAAGTTCTCCGGCTCGCTGGCTCTAACAACTCGTTTCAAAATGAAGCTCCGCCGCAAGGGACGAGCCGGGCGGATGCGAGAGAAGGACGCAGGGAGCGTGAATAGCGGGGCTATTGGCGCGACCGAGGACGCGCTATCGCGCCGTCCGGCGCGCACTGGGCGGCCGCGGCTTCATTGTGAAACGAGTTCTAAGGGGCATCGACCCCGAGTTGCGCTCCGCCCTGGAGACCGAGGCAGCCCGGCTCGGTCTGAGCCTCAATGCCCTTGTGCTGCGGTTGCTCCGCGACTCACTTGGATTGACGAAGCCTGCCGGTCTTCACCACGACCTTGACTCACTCGCGGGTGTGTGGTCCCGAGAGCAGGCAGAGGAGTTCGCTGAGGCCGTCCGGCACTTCGAAAAGATCGACGAGTCTCTCTGGGCACCCGACCCGGACGCCCCGTGAGACACGTTCTGATCGACACCAACGTCCTGGCTGGTTTCTTCGCGGGTGATCCTGAGACGGTCGAGGCCTTCCAGCGGGTCAGCTCCCTGGCCATCAACACAGTCATCCTCGGCGAGCTGCTCAGCGGATTCGCCATGGGCACCCGCACAGGTGAGAAGAGGCGACTACCGGCACGGTTCCTTGCCGGTCCCAGAGTCGGCCTGCTCCCCCTCGGACCGGATACCGCCGAACACTACGCGGGAGTCTTCTCCCAACTGCGCCGTAAGGGCACACCGATCCCGACGAACAACATGTGGGTGGCCGCGAGCGCTCTGGAGCACGGACTGACGCTCCTTACCCGAGACGCGCACCTCGCGGCGATCGACGGGCTTCTGACCGCGGGCACGGTCGACCGGCTGCTGCCCTAGAGTGCAGGCCTGGGAGCCTTCGGTCGCAGCCTACGGGTACCGCGTAGCGACTCCAGGCCGGCACCGGTCCCCTGTTGGGCGTACCGATGAGCTCAGTCACGCTCCTCCTCGAACAACGCTCTTCTCGACTACGAGGGTCGTGCCCTTGACGTCGACCACCTTGGTCTTCTCGCCTTTTTTTGCGGGAAACCGCGGGTCACTGATCTCGGCCCTCCACAGCTCGCCTCTCACTCTCACATATCCGACCGGGTCGAGGCCGACCGTCACGGTCGCTTCCAAGCCCATGAGCTGCTTCACGGGACGGTTGTCGTCGACGAGATAAGCCCTCCGCACCTTGGGGAAGAGAACGATGTCCTTGACTATCCACAAGACCAGGATGGTGATCGTGAGCCAAGTGGGCAGCGCGAAGTAGTGCCCGGCCAGGACAAGAGCCGCCGCCAGCGCGACGAGCTCGGCCACGTGAAGGAGTGTGTACTTGATGATGACCTTTGCGTCGAGCAACGGATCACCTCGTCACGGCGGCCGACTGCGGGCCCCGCCGAGCCCGCCACCCGCGGGACTCGCTACGGAACCGTCACCGCGCAAAGGATAACAGCAGAGCACTGCGACAGACCTCTTCACCCGTACCGCCAGAGGAACTGAAGCCGATCCCGGGCCCGGGTTGGATGGATGGGCTTCTGTGCGACGGCTGTCTCAGCGGCGGTGAGATCCCTGAGCATTGCTAAAACTGCTCCATGAGGACATGTGCGGAAAACAAGGAGAACGTGAGTCGTTGTTCGGACTGTGACGAGTTACCCTGCCATCGTATTACGGACATGGTCGACACCGGGCTGCTGCACCGTGCTGAATACCTGCCGAACCTTGAGAAGATGCGTCAGATGGGCGTCGAGGAATGGGTCAAGTACGAAGAAGAGCGCTGGCGCTGTTCCCAATGCGGCGTGCCTTTGAGTTGGTATGACGCCAAATGCGTGAGGTGCGGGGAGCCGAGGTCCGAGCGTCTGTTCCCTCTGACAAACGATCGATCAGCAGCCGATCAGTAGCCGCCCAACTGCCCACGCAGGTGATCGACAGACGTCGACGATCTCCCACACGGACTGAACAGTTAGCGCTTTTGTGCCCCTAGGAGCAGACTCAGGCGCGGAACGCCACCCTGATGCCCCCAGGGACCTCCGACCCACCGGCGCAGGTGCCAGACTCGCCGGCCGCCCAGGCCGGCGGCGACCTACAGGCCGGCGGCCACCTACAGGCCGGCGGTTTCCTCCGAGAGGCCCAACTGGTGACGGAGCGCCTGCTCCACCTGAGCCAAGAGCTCCGGCGAAAGCTCTGCGATAACCTCTGGGTCGACCCGCTCAAGGCTTACCGTCCTGATCTGCTCGCAGAGGATGACGGCCGGCCGGCCCAAAAGAGTCAGATGAACGTGCATCGGGTAGCGTCTTGAGGGGACCTGCGAGGTGATGGCGATCACGGTCGTGACAGCGGAGCTCAGATTGCCGAGGTTGTTCTGAATAACAAGAGCTGGGCGCCTCTTGCCCTCTTCCGACCCCCTGACCGGGTCGAAATCGACCCAGTAGATGCAACCGCGGCGTACTCTCGGCAGCTCTACCATTCCGGCAGCGACTCGTTGCCGGCGGCCATGTCTTCCTCAGCCATCCTGCGGTCGACTCTGCGCATCTCCTCGTATCCCTCGCGCATGAGGGCCTGCACCTCTTGGGCGCGCAGGCACGAGATGGCCTCGACTATAACCTGGGTCTTGGTCGCTCCCGTCTCGTTGGACCGCCGATCGACGAAATCGCCGGCCCACACTGGGAGCCTCACGTTGAAGGGCCGCGTCGTTTCGGCACGTGCAGTCATCGGCACTCCTCCTCGACTCGTCGCTTCCCCCATTCTGCGTTCTTCTTTCCGCAAGGTCACAAGAGCATACACGGATGTGGCGTCTGTGTAAAGCACTGGCGTGTTACGCCCATTGCGCATATGATGTGTTGTCACGTGGCTTTACCCGCGCCGTGTGGCCTAGAACGACAGCCTGCCGGCCCGGCAGGAGACATCCGCACTACACCGCCCTCAGGGAGAGTGCCGCGCCGCACTTTCCCCGAGTGACACTGCAGGCCGAGGCATCATCCCTCTGCGACTGGGGAGGCTCAACGGTGGCCCCCAAGGAGCCTTCTGAGGCGGTGTGAGGCGGCCTCGGCGACACCGGGCTTCAGAGCAGGTCTTGCCTCGAGGTCCCGCAGATGCCGGAGCCGGGACTCGACTCTGCGCGGGTGCGGCCCTACGGTGGTTAGGAGATCAGCCCGGCACCCGACGGCAGCTGCCAGGTGTGCATTGATACCGTCTTGTCCACGGTGTTGCGACGACCGCTTGATTCCACCCAATAGCTCTCCATCCGCTACACCGAACGCTTGGCTGAAGCCGGCGCCATCACCTCTGTCGGCTCCCGTGGGGATTCGTATGACAACGCTCTGGCCGAGACCATCATCGGCCTCTACAAGATGGAACTGATCAGAAAGCGAGGCCCCTGGAAGAACCTAGACGACGTGGAGTTCGCCACCCTGGAATGGGTCGACTGGTTCAACCACCGCCAGCTCTTGGAAACCATCGGCCACATTCCCCCGGCAGAACTGGAGGACATGTACGTTCGTGGAGAAGTCTCGGCTGAAGAAGCCGGACTCAAGCAAGTGAGTCTCCAGCAAAGCCGAGGCGGTTCAAAAATGGAGATTCTCGGTATCGATGAGCATAGACTTGGGCTTGGGCGGGAGAAATCAGGCAAGAACGGTATCAATGCACCTGGACGCCCTTCCCGCTCCTCCCATGCGATCCAGTGGCGCCAGGCGACCCCCGAGTCGTTGCCACAACCTTGACTATGGGAGGATCTTGTTCAAGGTTGTAGAATAACCTTGAACAAGGAGGGGCCATGGCCAAGGTTATCAAGCGGCGCTGGGTGGGCGAACACGAGAGTGGACTCCCTCGGCGTCATCGCCAGTCGTGCGAGTACGAAGTCTACATTCCAGATGCGCTGGGTGAGCGTACCTTCGCGCTCGACGGCCCCGTGGCCGCGGACGTCACTGAGGCCGAGACGGCGATCACGCGGCTCAACCTGCAGGCTCGGGCTCTCTCCAACAGCGAAGCCTTAGCACGTCTTCTCTTACGCAGCGAGTCGGTGGCTTCCTCCAAGATCGAGGGCCTGGAGGTTGGAGCCAGGCGTTTGCTTCGAGCCGAAGCGGCGCGAGATCTGGGCGAGGCAGCCGGCGACGTCACGGCCTCTGAAGTCCTGGGCAACATTGACGCGATGGCCTATGCGATCTCCAGCGTGACAGAAGGCGATCCGATAACGCTCGACCTTTTGCTGGAAACGCATCGCCGTCTTCTTGCCGGTTCGCGCCTGGAAGAGCACGGCGGACACCTCCGGGATAGGCAGAACTGGATCGGGGGATCGAGTTTCAACCCCTGCAGCGCGGTCTTCGTGCCGCCACCCCCCGAGATGGTCCAAGAGTATCTCGTCGACCTCTGCGAGTTCTGCAACACCGACTCCCTGCCGGCAGTGGCTCACGCGGCCATAGCTCATGCGCAGTTCGAAACCATCCACCCCTTCATCGATGGCAACGGCAGGACAGGACGGGCGCTCATTCACATGGTGCTCAGGCGGCGAGGTCTGGCCCCCAGGGTGCTACCGCCTGTCTCCTTGATACTGGCCACCTGGGCTACCGACTACATCGCCGCGCTCACAGCTACGCGATACCTGGGCTCCCCCACCTCTCTGGCGGCGCACGAGGGCCTTAATCGCTGGGTCGGTCTCTTTGCAGCGGCCACCAAGCGAGCGGTAGCCGATGCGACGGCATTCGAGGAACGGATAACAGACCTGGAGGCCGCTTGGCGCACCAAGCTTGGCCGGGTACGGAAGAACTCGGCCACAGACCTTTTGCTCGCTGCCCTCCCTGCTACTCCAGTGCTAACCGTTCAGGGGGCAGCGTCACTCATCGGCCGGAGCGTGCAGGCCGCCAATGAGGCCGTCGCTCGGCTGAAAGAAAGCGGTGTACTTCGTCAAGTAACGATCGGCAAGCGAAACAGAGCCTTCGAGGCCCTGCAGCTCATCCGCGCGTTCACAGACCTAGAGCGGCAGCTGGCTAGCCCTACGGGAGATACCCGCGTGGCACCACCGGCGCGTCGAGTGCCACGACGCGGCGAACCCAAGTGATCGTCGATCGCGGAGACCATCACCGGCCTCTCCAGCGCGAGAGTGAGAAACCTGCCGTCCTCGCGGCTTCAGTCCGCTCTGCGACCGGCGAGCCTAGGCGGAGACACCCGGTTCGCCGAGGCCGAGTTGACGACAGCGAAGCTCTGCTTTGGCACCCAGATCGCCGCGTCTTGGTCGCCGCAGGCAACCGCCTCTCCCTCCAGGTACCGAATCCCCACCCAGCAGCAGACCAGAGCATCGAGCGCGTCCTCGAAGCGCTTGAGCGATGCCAGGCTGCCCGGCGAGTCCGGGTGGGGAACCGGCAGATCGATGTTGTCGATCTCATTCTGTAGAAACGACAGGATCATTCGATGCACCGTGAGGAGCAGATGCCGGCGTCTGGCAATTGATGGCTCCTCGGGCCAGTAGGTCCGAGTCTTCCCGACCTTGTACATGACCCGACTGCTGAAGCCGAGCAGTCCGAGCAGGGCCGCATGCGGATACACTTCGATGAGGCGCCCGGGCGTCTCGCGCACGAAGCCCTTCGTCGCCAGAGCGTAGCCCTCGGCCGCAAACCCCCCTCGGAGCGTGTCGCTCAGTTGTCCCGGGCGGGCTCGACTGGGGCTATGCGTACCGCACCACGCCATACCGAACTCGCGTGAGACGACGTTGTCGGCCTCCCGCCGACCCGTGATCGCCGTATAGGCAAGGGGAAGGTCCATCGCGACAACGGTCACCTCTCCCCCGCCGAGGAGTCGCGGCACTTGCCGAAGAAGCTCCCCGGGGTCAGGCGGAGATCCGGGGAAAGGCTCTTGCTTCCAGTCGGCAACTCCGCCGGGTTCGATAGTCATGAATGACGCGTAGCTCGGCGCCACGGCAACGCACTGCCAGCGGCCGTCAACCTCCTGCACCAGCGCGACGCCACTCGGCTGGCGATCGGTCCAGGCGGCATCTATGCCAAGGATCGCAGTCACTTTCTGCTCGCGGGCATTGCTGGCAGGTAGAGGACGATTGCACGTCAAGCCAGGTCCTCCCGGGCAGTG
>JAJFUK010000183.1 GCA_021372435.1 Actinomycetes bacterium
GGTGATGCGGAGCAGGGGCCGCTTGCCGGCGAAATGGGCCAGCAACGACCGGCCCAGCCGGCCCAGGCCGACGAGAGCGACGTCCTGGCGATTGGGGCCGTCGAGCAGACTCTCGATGCTGGCCAAACAGGTGTCCACCTGATAGCCACGGTTGGGACTCCCGGAGTAGCCGATGACCATGAAGTCCCTGCGGACCTGGGTCGCGCTGACCCCGGCGAGGTGGGCCAGCTGATGGGAATAGATGTTGGTGGTCCCGGAGGCCCTGAGGTTGTCGAGGAGCCGGCGGTAGAGACTGAGCCGTCCCACCGTCTTGCGGGATACGATCGGTTTGCCAGTTTGGGCCATATCCTATCGACCCGTCCCTCGACCAGTGCCCACTGTTACGGAGATAACACCGTTACGCGTTTCACAATTTACTACGAGGGGTAACAAACGTCAATGTACAATGTAAGTGTTTTGCGGCACTGTGGGGTGGGCAGCACCACCTCGGCCGCCAGCCCGACAAAGAGAGGAGCAGTCATGAAGCACACGATCTTTGGCGTGCACATCTCGCAGCGGGTGGAGAACGTGCCCGCGGTCCAGGCCGTACTCAGCAAGTACGGCTGCAACATCCGCACGCGTCTGGGTATCCATGACGCCGACAGCACCAGTTGCTCGCCGAGCGGCCTCTTGCTCTTGGACGTCTTTGGCCCCGAGACGGAGGAGCTGTACAAGGAGCTGAGCGCGCTGCGGGGCGTGGATGTGCAGCGGATGGATTTCGCAGACTGATAGAAAGGAACATGAGGACCGATGCCATCGCGCATGGACAGACCCACGAGGCAGGGCCGCGGTGGCTTTGCCGCGGCTGCGTCGGTCGCGCTGGGCCTCATACTCGTCGCCGGACTGATGTGGGTGACGGGCTGCGGACCCTCTGAGACCGACGTCGAGACCACCGCCGCCCAGGAGACCACGACCACGAGCGCGGCGCCCGTGACGACGGCGCCCACGGTCGAGACCACCACTACCGGGTCTCCCAAGTTGGAGAAGCTCACCCTGGTGGCGCCGCCCGGGCCTATGGCCATCCCCTTGGCCTATATCGCCATCAACGACAAGTTGGCCGGTGTCGCCGAGGACACCGAACTGATGATCTGGGAGAACGCCGATCAACTCAAAGCCATGGTGGCCGGCGGGCAGGGCGACCTCGTGACGATGCCCTCCAACAACGCGGCCATCTTCTACAACAAAGGGCTTGAGCTCCGGCTGCTCAACATCTCGGTGTGGAACATCACCTATCTGGTGACCGGCCGGTCCGGTGTGGACAGCTTCTCCGACATCAAGGGCCGGTCGCTGGTGGTCTCTCTGCAGGGCAGCGTCCCCGACGTGATGTTCCAGTACATGGCCATGAAAGAAGGGCTCGATCCGCAGAAGGACTTCAAACTGCAATATGTCTCCGAGCCGACCCAGGCCGCCCAGCTCCTGCTTGCAGGCAAGGTGGAGAACGCAGTGCTGAGCGAAGCGCTGGCTACTGCCGCCGTCCTGCAGAGCAAGTCCACGGAGAAGCCCCTCCAGAAGGCCTTCGCCTTCGACGCGGCCTGGGCGAAAGCGACTGGTGGTTCCGCCCCGACCACCATAGCCGGCACGGTCGCCACCGCGGGCGTGATGGACAAGCCCTGGGTCATCGCGGCGTTCGAGCGCGAGTACCAGGCCGCGGTGGACTGGATGCTGGCTAATCCCACCGAGGCCGGGCAACTGGTCGAGACCGAGCTCCCCCAGTTGGGCCTGAAGGCCGCGGTCATGACCGCCTCGCTCAAGAGCATCACTTGGAAGTACACGCCGGCCGCGGAGGCGCGCGCGAGCCTGGAGGCCTTCTATACCGCGCTGTCGGAGTTGTCACCTGAAGTCATCGGCGGCAGGCTGCCCGACGATGGTTTCTATTACACCCCATAGCGGGGCCGGACGGACCGGCGGGCGGCTGGGGCCCGCCGGTCCGCCCGGCGGCTCCCGCGGGCAAGGCGGCACCGAGCGGCAAGGCGGCGCCGGTCCGCCCGGCGGACCGGCGCCCCGGGGCCTCGCCGGCCGGCGGAGGCGGTTTCTGTACGTGGGAGCGGGGGTGGCTGCCCTCCTGGTGGTATGGCAACTGCTCTCTTTGACCGTGAGCCCGGCGATTATGGCTTCACCGGCGGATACCGCCGTAGCCCTGGCCGGGCTGGCCTGGGGGAGCAAGCTGTGGATCGAGCTGCTCATCACCCTGCGGCGCATGGTCGTCGGTCTGGCCGTGGGGGCCGCGGCCGGGTGGGTGTTGGGGATCGTGGCCGGAGTCCAACCGCGGATCCGGGCCTTCTTCGAGCCTCTCCGTTGGGTGACGATGACCATCCCGGCGGTCATCATCGCCGTGCTGGCCATGCTGTGGTTCGGCCTCGGCGATCCGGCGGTCATGTTCACGGTGGCGGTGATCGTCTTTCCGACCATGTACGTGAACACTATGTCCGGAGTGTCGACCATCGACTCCCGGCTGACGGAGATGGGCCGGGTCTACCGGTTCACCCGGCGGCTGCTTCTCACCGAGATCTATCTGCCGGGGATCGCCTCTCCGGTCATGGCCGGGCTGACACTGGCCACGGGCGTCGCCGTGCGGGCGGTGGTACTTGCCGAGGTCCTCGGAGCCATGACCGGGATCGGACATGCTTTTTCCCGGGCCATGGCCTATCTCGAGACCCCGGAGTTGTTCGCCTGGATCGTGGTGCTTCTGGCCCTGATGGCCGTCATCGAGTTCGGCGTGCTGCAGCCGCTCAAGAAGCGGGTCATGCGCTGGCGGAAGGAAGCCCAGTGATCACCTTCGAACATGTGAGCAAGGCTTTCGATTCGCTCGAAGTCTTGTCCGATCTCTCGTTCCACATAGCTACGGGCGAGATCGTGGGGATCGTGGGGCCTTCAGGGTCGGGGAAGACCACCATCCTCAAGCTGATCACCCGCATACTGGTTCCCGACGCGGGGACGGTGACGGTCGCCCCCGGCACGCTCGGGTACGTCTTCCAGGAACCCCGTCTGCTCCCCTGGCGCACCGCGCTCGACAACGTGGCGGCGCCTCTCCGGGCCCAGGGGAGGACGACCTCCGAGGCCCGGGAGACGGCGGGCCGCTGGCTGGAAAGGGTCGAGTTGGACGGCTTCGAGGGTTACCACCCGGCGGAGCTGAGCGGCGGGATGGCTCAGCGGGTGTCGATCGCCCGGGCCTTCGCGGTCGAGCCGCGCATCCTGCTCATGGATGAGCCTTTCAGCAACGTCGACGTGACGCTCAAGGGGGCGCTCATGGACATCCTGGAGAGCATCATCAGGGAACGGGAGCCCACGGTGGTGTACGTCACCCATGAGCTGACGGAGGCCCTCCGTTTTGCCGACAGGATCGTGGAGCTTACCCCCGACCACGGGCTTCGCGAAGTGGACCTGGGCGACCGGGCGGCCGTCGCCCGGGAGTGGATGCGGCGCACACTCGGGGATCTGGCAGGCCGTTGGTAGGCGGAACTGGGGTCGGGAAAAGCAGTTCTGCATAGGCCGGCGACAAGCTGTTGCGGCCTTGCCATGGCGAGGCGCCGATCGCTGGGAGGCGCACGGAGGCCACGCGCTCTTTCCCGACGGCCTCCCGGCCCCCGCCAAGATTCAACCTCTGTTGTAGAGACCGGCGGTCCTCCCCTTCGTACTATCCTCCCCGGCGGGCGGCGCACGGCGGGTTCAGCGCGTGACGGGCACGCCACTCGAACCAGGAAGACGAGGGATAAGGAGGAGTCATGTTCGAGAAGCAGCCGTGGATGCAGCGGGCGGGCGAGTACCCGCGGTCCGATCAGGAGTACTTCGGGCTGCTCGCGCGGGCCGTGTTCTCCGCCGGGCTGGGGCCCAAGGTGGTCGAATCGCGGTGGAAGGAGATGGAGACGGCGTTCCACGGCTTCGACCCTAAGGAGGTCGAGAAGATGGGCGAGGCCGAGGTGGCCCGGCTTCTGAGCGATCCCGCGGTCATCCGCAACCGGCGCAAGATCGAGGCGGTGATAGAGAACGCCGGCAGGTTCTTGGAGCGGATCGACGGCCATTCGTCGTTCCATGCCTACCTGGCCGGTCTTGGTGCGGACGAGGATCTCGACGCGGCGGCGGAAGAGCTTGCCCAGACGTTCACCCATCTGGGCAGGACCTCGGCGCTTTTCTTCTTGTTCAGCGCCGGCTGGCGACCGCGGCAGACCGTGGAGGCCTGAGACGAGGGCCGGCTGAGCGGTGGGGAAGGTCCGGCGGCGCCTGGAGCCGGCGGTACGGGTTTGCCGCCGCACGAAAACGGTTACAAGGCACCTGTAAAGGGTGACGAACCCGGCAGCAGTGAAGCGGGCCCCGCCGGAGGACGGCAGGCCGCGAAAGGGGGCTCCATGGACCCGGTCATCCTCCGCGAATATGAGACCAAACTCAACACCTGGTTGGCCCATGGCTATCAGATCCTTGCCGACGATATCGACGGGGAGTTGCGGCTGACCGTGCACTATGTTTCCCGAGAGGGCGCGGTGGGAAGCGAGCGGGAGCAGGAGTACTGGCCGATGACGGCCGAGATCGTCCGCCTGCTGAACGACCAAGGCATCCAGATATCAAAAGCCCTGGCGGGTCCCCGCTCATGGGCGGGACCGCATCCAGAGGAACTATAGCGTCCGGTGGGCCACGCGCATTCCGCCGGAGATGGCCGCGGCGGTCAAATGACGTCCATGATGGTATCTTGTGCCGGTATAATTCTACGTGCAGGGGCCATGCGGATCGCTCTGACACCGGGGGGACCGTCTCAGCGGCCCCTATTGGCATAATAAGCAGGAAAGGAGATCCCCTTTGTCCCAGGAAATCGTGATCCTCAGTGCCGCTCGTACGCCCGTGGGCCGCTATCTCGGCAGTCTGGCCGACATCCCGGCGTGGAAGCTGGGGTCCATCGTTATCGCTGAGGCCGTCAAAAGGGCCGGGGTCGAGGTCACCGACGTCGACGAAGTCATCATGGGGAACGTTCTGACGGCCGGTCAGGGTCAGAACCCCGCCCGACAGGCAGCGCTGGCCGCCGGTGTTCCCCAGGAGGTGCCGGCCTGGACGCTCAATATCGTGTGCGGCTCGGGCATGCGCACCGTGCATGAGGCGGCGAACCTCATCAAGACCGGAGATGCCGAGGTCGTCGTAGCCGGCGGCATGGAGAACATGAGCATCGCCCCGTATCTGGTCCCGAAAGCCCGCCAGGGCTATCGGATGGGTGACGGGGTGCTCGTCGACGAGATGATCGAAGACGGTCTCAAGTGCGCCATCGGCCAGTGCCATATGGGTCTCACGGCCGAGAATGTGGCCGAGAAGTACGGCATCACCCGGGAGATGCAGGACCAGCTCAGCTACGACAGCCAGCGCAAAGCGGCTGCGGCCATCGCCAACGGCAAGTTCAAGGCCGAGATCGTTCCGGTCGTCATCCCACAGAAGAAGGGCGAGCCCAAGATCTTCGACACCGACGAACACGTCCGGGCCGACACTACGCTCGAGGGCCTCGCCAAGCTCCCTCCCGCCTTCAAGAAAGACGGTACCGTGACCGCCGGCAACGCGTCGGGTATCAACGATGCCGCCGGCGCGATGGTGGTGACCTCCAGGGAGTGGGCGGACAAGAGAGGCATCACGCCGCTTGCTACGATCATGGGCTACGCGACCGCCGCTCTCGATCCGGCCTACATGGGCATGGGCCCCTATCACGCCACGAAGAAGGTCTTGGCCAAGACGGGCATGACGCTCGAGCAGATGGACGTCATCGAGGCCAACGAGGCCTTCGCGGCCCAGGCGGGCGCAGTGGCGCAGGAGCTGGGTCTCGATATGAGCAAGGTCAACCTATACGGCGGCGCGATCGCTCTGGGCCATCCCATCGGGGCATCGGGCGCCCGCATCCTGACCACCCTTATCTATGCCCTCAAGCAGGAGGGCGGCACGTACGGGCTGGCCACGATGTGTATCGGTGGCGGCCAGGGCGTCGCGACCATCGTCAAGATCTGAAGTCAAGCGGGAAGACAGGAGAAGGATGTGAGAGACCGGGTTGAAAAGGCACTGGACCTCATCCGGCCGGCGCTGGAGAACGACGGGGGCAATGTCGAACTGGTCGACGTCGATGAAGCCGCCGGCATCGTGAAGCTCAAGCTGGTGGGCGCCTGCGGTAGTTGCCCGATGTCACAACTCACCCTGCGGATGGGTGTCGAACGGGTGCTGAAGGAGCAGGTCCCCGAGATCGTCGAGGTGCAGGCGGTCTAAGGCCGAAGACCTCGTTTCAAGACGAAGCTTCGCCGCTGGGACGAGCTACGACTTGAGCTTCGACAGATAGCCGGTCGACCGGTCGATCTCGTCCCTCAGGTAGCGGAGCTTATCGATCGTGGCCGAAAGGCTCTGCAGCCTTTCGGCCACGATCTCTTGCTTGGTCTCAAGTTCCCTCATCTGATCCTCCACTCCGCGCATGAGGCTCGTGATCTCATCGCGGGCGTTCCGGGAGGCGATGCGCAGGGCACGGCCGGCCTTGTACGTGCGGTACCCATAGTGGCCGGCCACGGCCAGGCCGGCGATGGCCAGGGCGCAGCCCAAGCAGATGAGGACGATCATGATGATCGTGGCGACCGTCATGGCCCCACTCTACCAGACCGCGGGCGCTCCGTTCCTCGGTTGCAGCTCGAAACGACGGATGGCGGATAGGTTGTTCCTCTCGCTGAGGCACGAGATCTTGATGACGTCGCCCGTGCGGGGCGCATGGATGAACATGCCGTCGCCGATATAGACCCCGACGTGGTGCACCGGGTAGCCGAAGGCCACCAGATCACCCGGCTTGATCTCTTCAAGAGCCACCGGGATCCCCATCTCCGCCTGAAATCCCGAGAAGTGCGGCAGATCCACGCCGTGTTGCGCGTAGACGTACTGGGTGAATCCGGAGCAGTCGAAGCCGGTCGACGGCCGGTCACCCGCCCAGACGTAGGGGATGCCGATGTAGTAGGCGGCGGTCTCCAGGAACTGGTTGAGGATCTCGCTGTCGGTCTCAGGCAGCGGTCCCTCGTAAATCTGACCACCGTTCAGCAGCGCCGTCAGCGCCCGCTGAAGCCGGGCCTGCTCCTCTTCCTGCCGGGCGGCCTCAGCCTCGATCACCGCCCGGATCTCGGCGTCGATAGTCTCCAGGGTGCTCTCCCGCCCGGCGAGGGCGGCCCGTATCTGTTCGCGTTGGTCATCGGCCTGCCGGCGCAGGGAGAGCTGATCGCGCTTGGCCTTGTCGATCTCGGCGAGAACGGAGTCCAGTCTGCCGGTGCTGTCGACCAGGTTCTCGACGATGCGCCGGTCTTGGTCGGCCAGGGAGGAAGCCAAGCGGATGCGGTTGATGAGGTCCTCGATGGTGTCGGCCGACACAAGGAGCTCGAGCAGCTCGTCGCCCCGGCCTCCGGCTTTGTACAGCGTGCAGATGCGGTCTTCGAGCTTCTTGATCCTATAGGCATGGTCGGATCGGGCCTCGTCGAGGTCGCGACGGAGGCCGGCCATCTGTACGTTGAGTTCATCCAGGCGCACCTGCAGGCGGTTGTACTCCTCGGAGGCCTTCTCCAACTCCAGGTCGAGCGCATCGATCTGCGCCTGCACGGACCCTGCTTGGACTTCGAGGTCATCGACCTGGGTCTTGACCTCGCCGAAAAGACGGACCTCCTGAAGGTCGGAGGGAATGGCGGCCCCTGCAGGAGCGGGGCCGGCGATGAAAAAGATCGCTCCGCACACGACGGTTAGACCGGTAAGGGCGGCCGCGAAGACGGCGAGTGACGGGCCCCGGCCGTGCCCGGGACGGCCGCGCCCGGAACCCGGCGGATCCAAAGCGTGGCCGCCGGCAGACCGATCCGCGCCGGCGGAGACGGCGAAAGGCAGGCGTCTGGTTCGGACCCGGCTACCAAGCATCAGTGCACGTGCAGACCTTTGGTTGATACATTGCTCAAGTTATCGGCAGCGAAGGGCGAGTGCTTGCGCATTTCGCCTTCTTGGACAGATTCGCCGCCAAGGTCACGAAGCCTACCGCCTATGCGGCTCTGCGCACGGAAGCGTCGTCAGTCCGGGGATGATTCTATCGCGGCGCCGTACGCGTGCGATACGACCAAGGGCGCAGCTTGGCCGGGGGCCGGGCGCTGGGCGCCCTGGCCACCTTGGCCGTTGGGCGCCCTGCCCACCCCGGGCGCCGCGCGCCAGGTCTTGCCCGGCTGAGCCGAGCGGTGTCCGAGGCGTCTCGCTCCAAGCCCCATCGGCCCCGACGGCAGCAGGCTCACCCCGGGGCCGCGGGGGTCTCGGGCCTTGTCGGCGCCAAGCCTGGTGATGCCGCGGTTCGTGACGCTGCGTCTGGTGACGCTGCGGCTGGTGACGCTGCGCCTGGTGATGACGCTGTGCTATACTGCGTTCTCCAAGCGGCGCGGGGTGGAGCAGTCCGGTAGCTCGTCGGGCTCATAACCCACCCAGTGGAAGAGAATCTGAGAAGAGGAAAGTCCTTTTTTGCGGGGCTTTTTTGTTTGTTATGATGGTTCTGAGGAGCCTTCTGGGCTGTCGTTGCAGCCATTTTGCAGCCACCCGTCGCTGAAGACCAAGGCGGCGAGCCGGTCTGCGGCCTCTTGTTGAAGCGCAGGGATGGCATGGGAGTAGAGGTCTAGGGTCAGGGATACTGTTGAGTGACCCAGTCTCTCAGATACCACTTTGGGGTGTATACCTTCTCTGAGGGCAAGAGTAGCTGCAGTGTGTCTCAAGTCGTGGAATCGTATTCTGGGAAGACCTGATTTCTTCACCGCGGTATCAAACAGTTTGCTGAAGTTGTCTGGTTGGACGGGTAGACCTTCTTCAGTGGTAAAGACGAAGCCGTTGCCCTGATGCTGCCCTGCACCTGGGGAGTGCTCCTTCTCCTGGCGAGCCCTATGCTCTTTGAGGACGGCGACGGTGTAGGCATCGAGGGCGATGCACCTCTTGCTGCGTTGTGTTTTGGGTTCGGACAACTGGACCTTGTAGTTGATACTGAGTAGGGTTTGTCGGACCGATACGGTTCGCGCGTCCAGGTCGACATCATCCCAGGTGAGACCGAGCACCTCCCCTCTTCGCATGCCTGTGGTGGCGGCGAGTAGATAGGCCGCAAAGTATCTGTGTTGGGACACGGACATCAAGAACTCCCGAAGCTGTTCCGCCGACCAGGTACGCATCTCCTTACCCGTGAATCCTGGTTGCCTGGGGGGGCTGGCATTGGACGCGACGTTTCTCACAACCAGATTGGTCCTGACTGCGTATGTCAAGGCGCGATGGAGACAGATGTGGATGTTGCGGACTGTCTTAGGCCGCAGACCGCCTTTTCCGTCGGCCCGGCCGTGAACCAGCAGACGTTTGTAAAGGGAGTTCAGATGCGTGGGGGTTAGGTCCTGTACCCGCATCCCTCCGATGGCGGGGACGATGTGTAGCCGAACGTTGGCTTCGTAGGATTGATGGGTCGAGGCTCTGACCGCGGTGCTTGTCACCTCCAGCCATTCATCGAGGAGTTCCTTTAGCGTGAGCTTGGTCGGCTCCACGTAGCGGCCGTTATCCAGGTCGTTGAGCAGTCTGGTACGCGCCTGCTCAGCTTCCTTCTTCGATTTGAAGCCCGGGTACCATTCTCGACGACGCTGCCCGGTCACGGGGTCTCTGCCTCGCTCGATTATGACGGTGTAGTTGGGTCTGTCCTTAGTTCCTCGATTGAAGACGGTTCCTCTGGACACGATGCCTCCTTTGCGGCTTGGGACAAGTGAAAGAGGACAAAGAAAAAGGCCCCGAGGGGCCTCTCTCAACGCTTGGATTGGTGGACTACGTCACGGCTTAGATGCTCCTGTTATTTGAACCGCTCTACCTCCTTTGCTAGTATCGTCCCTTAGAACATGTGTACGAGGGGCATTTTTTGCACTCTCAGTAATGTGAGTCCTTCAGCACTTACTCATGTTGGGTAATCTATTCTTTAGCATCATCTTCTGGTTCTACGTATACTTCTTTTCCAAGTGCAAATCCTGGTACAGGTGAGAAGTCTCTCTCTATGATTTCTACGAATGGGACTACGTCTTGCTGGCCTTTATTGCTGGAAACACCATTCTGGTATGGAACCGAGATATCTATCCCCAGCTTGAGAAGGCGTCTGCGATAGTTTTTGCGCGAAGTAGACGATTTGAACATGCGTTTCCAGTCCGCCCCACTCTTCCAGGCCTGGTAGACTCGGTACTCCGCCGAGGTGAGTCTATTTTCCGCCTCGGGCGATAGCCCAGCGGTCTCGTTCACCCGCATGAGCTCCAGCTGCTCTCGCACTATCCGGCCCGGAGTCTCCTCCGACCACGAAGAAGCCTTCTGCAGACCCAGTTTCCTCAGCTTCCTACGTTTGAGACAGACCTCGACTCGGAGCTTTCCCAAAGTCCAGTCGAAGACGCCGTCCCGTAATCCGTCTGCATAGTTCTCCCCCCACCGGTCTCCTGTACTCATCTCCCGATGCTTGTTGTAGAACTTCAGCTGATGGGAACCGCCCGTGCCGAAGGTGGGGGTGCCCTCATGTTTGCCCGGTCCGCGTAGTCGTTGATGACGGCCTCGATAGATGTAATAGAGGGCGTTCTCAACCGCAGATTCGCTGCCCAGGTCTATCATGGCCGTGCAGTGGACCTCGTGTAGGTCGACATCCCCGGCCAGGAGTCTGGCCATCTCCTCCTCGGGTAGGGTGAGCCCTAGACGCTCGACGACATCCCGGACCCCGGCGACCACCAGACCCACCAGATTGCCGGATGCAAAGGCGTTGTGACCTTGGAAGTACTTGCCCGGACAGAACTTGATATCGAGGGACTGACGGCCGGTGAGGTCATAGGTTCTGACCAGTGCATGCCCATGGGGTCCGAGTACGTCTGCATAACTTGCGCTCTCTCTGAAGATTTCTCCGTCGCCGTTGTTCTTGACCCCGATGTTGATGTATCCGCCGATGGGCGTGTCGTGTGGGCAGCGGACTACGACCCTGATGCAGTCTATGAAGGCGTTCTGGTAGCCCGGCTCAGGCATCGTGCGTCTCCCCACAGCGGCTACCGGTCGCGGCGTCTATGAGAGCCTGCTTGTAGATGAGGATGCACCTGCCCATGCGCCAGACGCCCGGTACTTCGTGCCGTTTTATGGCCTCATACAGGGTGTTTCGCGATACCCCCAAGTACCTTGCTGCCTCGGTAGGGCTCAGCCGCTCTTTGCCGTCGGGATTCCTGGGCTCTTCTTTCTTTTTTAGGTCACCGTCCATTCATATACCGGTACTTTAGTGGGGCCGGTTATACTCACCCGGCTGACCGGTACCATAGCTGGGTCGTCCTTCTTATTATGTCACTATACACCTAGGTCCTAAACATGTCAATCCTGCTGTACCCTTGAATGCACCATAGTTACCGACCCCAGGATTTAGCAAGAAAGTGAGATTTTCAGCCATATTCAGCCGTTTATCGCCCTTTTTTGGTCATGTAGCAGACCCAGCCCTATCTCCAGTTGGCGGGCTATCTGGTCAGCCGCTTTCAGATGTTGGAGCACTTCATCCACGTCCCCTTGCGCCCAACTCAGCAGATAGAAGCTAGACTGTTCCACCGTACAGAGCCCCAGCTCAGCACAGATAAACGTTCGTGCGCTTCGCCATGCTCTCCGGCGGGCAAATGCCCGCCCGCCCGAAGGGCGCTTCCCCTAGTTCATTGGCACAGATATCCCAAACACCGCGCTGCGTCCCTTTCTAGCTTATCTGGCCGATGATGACAGAGGCTAGATCAGGGGAGGGGGGCAGACCCAAGGGTCAACTGCTTGCACTCAGGCAAGCGGGCGTGGAGTTGAGGTCCTGGCACCGTTGAGACCGAGACCCGCTTCCACCCGACGGGCAATCTCGTCGGCAGCCCGCATGTGTTCGAGAACCTTGTCGATATCCCCCTCCGCCCAGGCCATGACGTAGAAGGTGCTCTCCTCAATGGTGGAGAGCCCCAGCTCAGCACAGATGATGGTGGCGGCGGTCTCGGTGATGATTTCGGCCGCTTCTCTCGTGAAGTCCTTATAGCCAATCCCCGTCGCGTGAATAAGCTCATGCACCAGGCAGTGCGCCATCCCGTCGGTGTCCAGCCGCTCGCTCAGACAGATGAGATTATCGGCGGGAGAGTAGAACCCCTCGGCGGAGCCGGTGTCCTTGACCTCCACCATGATGCCCTGGGTGGCGGCATAGCCTTGCAGACGGGTGAGCCAGCTACCCATGGTGTTGCCCTTGGGGCTGATTTGATAGGTGGGAAGCTTCGGACCGGTGGTCTGGCTGATATCGAAAACCGGCACGCAACAGAAGCCATTCACCTGCAGATGTGTCCTCAGATTGCCCTCTTCGTCAATCTCGTTCCAGGACTTCTTGATGGGGGCGAACACCCAGATGGCTTTGGAGCCCTTTTTCACCTGACGACCTTCCCGCTGCCAGGCTCGGTACCCCGCCACCTGGGTGGCGTCCTCCTTCTGATAGGCGATGAGGAGCTGGTTGTAGAGGCTGTACCTGCCGATGCCGGTGGTGGTCCTGAGTCTTAACCACCTCCTGAATCCCTCGTCGCTCGAAAGAGCGGCGACGGCTCGCATGAGCCGCTCTTTGGTCTGGTCGCGGGTGGTGGACGTCTGCGTGGTCACGGTGGCCATCACGCCACCTCCCTCAACTCCGAGCGCCGCCGCCAGATGAGGGCGGCCTGAGTACGGTTCCGGGCTCCCAGCTTGGGGTACACGTTGAAGAGATGCCGCTTGACGGTGCCCACCTCGATGACAAGCGCCCGGGCAATCTCCTTGTTGGATTTGCCCCGGGCCACGTAATCTAGGACGCGGGCCTCGGCCCGAGTCGGCTCGGTACTCATGTGCTTTCCTTTCCTAAAGACGCCCAGAGGGGCCTCAGGCGGAGACCCCTCTCTGGGCTGGAGATGCAGGTTGTTCAGGTTCTAGACGTACTCGATCCGGCGGGCGACGATGCTCACCCCCTGATGCCGGTGGCCGTCCGGGTAATAGGTGTCCTGGCGGAGCATGCCCTCCACCATCACCTCCCGCCCCTTGGCCAGGCCCTCCAGGTTGTCCGGGGCCAGCCGGTCGCAGAAGCGGATGCGGAAGAGGTCGCTCTCCTCGGGGCTCCACTCCACCGCAAGGAGGAAGATGGCGACCCGGGAGCCGCCATAGACTTCTTCCAACTCGGGGTCGGTGGCCACACGCCCCCTTAGGAACACGCTGTTCATGATGGGTCTCCTCCTTCTTAGCGGTTCTTCGTAGCCCTGGTGCGCTGGCGCTCCTTCCTCACCAGGGCGGAGTAGAGGGCCTTGCCGTTGGGGGTAAGGGTGGCCAGCCGCAGCGAGGGCCGGGGATGGAAGTAGGCGACAAGGCGGCACAGCCTCTGGTACTTCAGCGAGGACTGGCCCTCGTGCCAGAGCGACAGGAACAGGTAGTAGGCCTCACAGATGTCGATGCGGTCGAAGTACATGGTCACCTCCAGGTCGATAGGGACGGGATGGGAAGAGGCCTCCTTTCACTCGGTGAGGGCTTCGTGGCAGCAGTGGCAGACGAGCGGGTAGTCCCACTCGTCACAGGCGAAGATGGGATGGATGAGATTCCCCTCGTGGTCTTCGCTCTGGTCGGTGAGGGGGCCGTACGCCTCTCGGGCGCAGGCCGGACACCAGATGTCGGCATCGGCGGCGTAGCCGATGACCTCCCAGGCTTTCATGGGTTCTCCTTGGTGTGGGGGTGAAGGGCTGAGCCGCGCTTCAGGAAGAGCGGCTAAATGAAGGGCAGAGGGGCGTCCTCGATGAGGGGCTTCAGCTTGAGAGCCAGTTGGTGGGTGCCCTGGTTGCGCAGGTCATTGCGATAGTCCGGTTCGGCGGCGTAGAGAAGCCAAGCGGCGCAGAGTCTGGTGAAGGCCTGCTGCAGAGTCCGATGCTCCCTCTCCATGGCCACGCAGAAGGCCAGATGTCCCTTCTCCGAATCGTTGCTCATGTGGTTCAGAACGTCGGTGATGGTCCCGGCCAGGTGCATCATGTCGGCATAGGCCTCTTCCAGCAGGTCGTAATCTTCCAGGGTGATGGGGCGTTTCATGGTTCACCTCCTTTCATGGGTGTCGTTGGGGTAGTGGCAGCGATGTGGGATGGGCATCACCTCCTGTGCGGTGGGGGAATGGGCGCACTACTCCCAGGCGTAGGTGTGCGCTTGAGAAAACGGGAATGGGGTCTCAGAAACGGCCCGAGGAAGAAGAGCCAGCCCCTACTTCACTTCAAGGTCAGGAGAGACTCCGTGACGGACAGGTTGAAACCAGGACGGCAGATCTAGTTGACATGTCCTCTACGCATAGTAGAATCAGTGAACACCGTGAAAAGGTGTAGGTAGTGGGTCGGCAAAGAGCAACGCGGGGTGTGAGTACCCGATAGAGGCAAACCCGTCGTAAGGCGGGGACGCAAAGCCATCGGCCCAAGGATTGGCACGGGCGGCTGGGTTGCCGGGGGAGGGTACTCTGTCGCCCTTTGTTCTGCTCAAAGCCTAACGAGCACGAACCGGTGGCGGGTCAAGAGAGGCTTAAGAGTGAGGAGGTCAGCTATGAAGCGGTATCTGTTGGTGGTAGTACTGGCGGCGCTGCTGATAATGGGGATGTCGACGGCGGCACTCGCCAAACCAGCCGGTGATGCTGGGTTCCGGGCCTCTGGCCACTATGTCGGTCTTCAGTACGGCCAGTACCACGATGTCACCTTCAATGTCAGGGTGACGGCCGATGGAATCGTCAAGGGCAGCGTCAGCATGATGCGCGATGATGGTGCCTACCATGTGGGACCTGTGGTCTACGCGGCGAAGTACGACAGTACCGTCGTGATGGTCGGCACGGTTGCGGATGCCAACCCGTCCTACTGGGCCTACTTCTACTTAAAGGTGACTGACAACGGCGAAGGGAAGAACGCCCCTGCAGATACCGCCGCGGTGGCGGCTGTACCGGCAGACCCTTCCTCGTGGTGGCTTCCTTGGTACACGGCGACCCCTCCACTGTACTACCCGACGTGGGAGATAGTCGGCGGTAACATCCAGGTGCACTAGACCTCTGCAGGCTGGGTACCAGAGTAGGGGCCATCCTCCGGGGTGGCCCGTTTTCTTCATCATCAGGCAGCCTAGGTCAAACCTAGGCTGCGAAGACTCTCGATGGGCACTACCTTCTGGCAGTTCTCACACCAGGACTCATCAGCATCAGGTTCGACCGGAGAAATCTCCGTCCCGCAGAGTCGGCAATAACCCCAGCAGTCTTCGTCGAACACAGCAGCCCGTAACAGTTCTTCGGCCTCGATGTCGGTCCAGACGTGCATGGCATATCTCCTTGGCTGGTTTTGGGCATAGCTCGGCCGCGAGAGGCAGAACGGGGTGCCTTACTTCAGCGGCGGTACGGACAGGGGCTTGGCCTAGGCCAAGGGATCGGGCGGGAAGAGGACTTCCTTTTGGGGGGCTTCAATCACAGTCTCGGCCCGGAAAAGGACCTCTTGCTCATTCCCTTCAGATTGGGGTGGTGCGGCCTTCAGAGTGAAGTCCAGCGCGGTGGTGTGATCTCGATACTTGAGACCAATCTGCCGGTCCAGTCGGTCGATGAGGTGTTGATATCTTCTCGGCCCAGGGTCGAACATCCTGTTGTTCATGTTCATCACCTCCTTTCTGCGGCGAAGGGTCGGCATCGTTCGCGGCTTTGACCAAATTGCCGGAATCAATAATTACCCCTCAGAATTTTTCAACTTTTCAGGCCCATAAAGAGTTCAGGACCGTTTCAGGTCGCCAATGCAAACATGCGTCCACGGAGTCACACGTCATTGGCCCACCCCCTCCGAGAGCTGTGACCCCTTAGTGCCCCACAGTGTCCAACTCGAACGGAGCTAGACACTGTGGGGTGTCCAATCTACAGGGGTCGGCATTGTTTGGGGCCGCACGAAACGGTTCGGAACCAACAGTTGCCCCTCAGAATTCTTCAACTCCTCAGCTCCCCATCAGGGGTCCATCACGCCTGTGGTCGGTGTTTCCTATACATCCCGGAGCCGAACTCCCATGAGCGTCTCTATCGTTCGCGGCGCGTTCCGTGATAGGCTGGCTTTCAGCACAGTCCGTCAGAAGGGAGACCCGTGGATAGAGTGCGTTTCTCAGCGGTAGCACTGCTCTTCGCCCTGCCTCTGGTATTCCCCGTGGCCCCTGCCTTGGCGGATGGAGACACCACCCCGCCCGTTCTCACGTCTCTCAGCTTCTCCAGCGCTCCGCTTGACGTCCGTGCCTCCGATGCCACGCTTGCAGTGACGGCCACGGCCACCGATGACCTGTCAGGCGTCAGATTCATCCGAGTGCACTTCGATCCCCCCGGCTCGTCGGGTGGCGTCTCGACCCGTGACATCCGTCCACCGGCGACCAGCAGTATCGCCACGTTTCCCCAGTATGCGCCCGGGGGAGAATGGCAAGTTACGGTCAGGGTGGACGACAACGTAGGCAACTGGTATCAGTACAGCACGTTTGAACTTGAAGTAATGGGCTTCCCCACAACCATCGAGGTGGTGTCGACCCCCACGGCTGCACCTGCCCCCCCAGCATTCAGTGATGTTGCCCCCAGCCATCCGTACTACGTACCAATCAACACTTTGGCCTCTCTGGGCATCATTGGCGGCTACGGAGACGGCAGGTTCGGCCCCGACAACCCGGTGACCAGACGGCAGTTCGCCAAGATGGTGGTGCGGACGCTCGGCATCCCGCCCGGCACCTCCACGCAGACCCCCTTCACCGACCTTGGCACGCCGGATAAGAACGGCGACCCCCACAAGTACGTGGCAGTCTGCGTTGCCTACGGCATCACGACAGGCAAAACCCCCACCACGTTCGCTCCCTACGACAACATGACGAGAGCACAGCTCATCACCATGGTGGCCCGGGCGGCGAATCTACCAGAACCACCTGCCGGTTATGCTCCTGTGTTCGGGAACTTCTCTCACGACCACTATCCCTGGGCACGAAAAGCCGCCTACGCAGGGCTGCTTGACGGTCTACAGGGCATGGGACCCACCTACATCTTCTGGAAATCGGCTACACGGGGCGAGGTGTGCGTTCTTCTCTATAACCTGCTCCAGCGGTAGTAAGGGTCGGCATCGTTCACGGGCTTCCATCCAATCGCCGCAACCAATAATCCCCATCAGGAGTCTTTGGGTCTTCGAGCACCGGGGGGCTGGGGTCGAACACGCGTTCCAACGTCGTTGCGCATCCAGTGTGCTATCCGCGAGAGGCGACGTAGGCGAGTGCATAAGAGGCCCCCTACAGAGCGCGTGCGGCCAGAAGACTGGAGCCGCTCTGGATTGGCTGCCTGCCGTCTGCTTAAATCAACTAATGGAGAGCGTGGGCAGTGCCGAATCTGATTGTGACGCGAATGCTTGAAAAGCTCGCTTGTTGCGCTATACTGGTATCACTTGCTCCCCGTTCGACGCGACTAGCCTCGAACGGGGTTATTCTTTTGGGAGGCTGAGCCTTGCCTGAGGAGCCTGTAGTCAAGCGAACCATCGTCTTTTTCGACGGCCAAAACCTGTTTCATACGGGGAAGGAGATTTTCCAGATTCCGTATCCCAACTACGACGTTGCTGCGCTCGCTCAACTCTTATGTACACGCGAGGGGTGGCAACTTACACAGACTCGGTTCTACACAGGTGTTCCCGAGGCTGGCCGCGACCCTTTCTGGCATGGGTTCTGGAGTAGAAAGACCGCACAGATGACGAGGTCAGGAGTCGTCTGCTTCACTCGTCAACTCCACTACGTGACATCTACGACGCAGCTCGCGAATGGAACAACGCAGGTCGTTGAGGTTGGACAGGAGAAGGGGGTCGACGTTCGTATCGCGCTCGATGTCATTCGACTAGCTCGACAGAACGCATACGATGTCGCGATTATCGTTAGCCGGGACCAGGACTTCTCTGAGGTCGCTGACGAAATTCGGGCACTGGGGAAAGAACAGAATCGATGGATTAAGATTGCGTCGGCCTTCTGTTGCGATGGAAATCCGCCGCGCAGGGGCATCAACAAGACGGACTGGCTTCGTATTAGTCAGACGGAATACAACTCTTGCGTGGATTCCCGCGACTACAGGCCGCCAGCCTCGCAGGCCAGGCTGCCGTTCTCATAGCCGCTTTGCTGCCCGAGCGGCCCTCGGACTATTGCCCGGGCCAACAATTCCTCCTCAGAACTCTTCAACTTTCCAATCCCCCATATGGTTCAGCACTTCCTACCTGGCCCCGAGGAACGCATGGGAAACGACGGTATCGACCGTGAAGGTCCCCAATCAGATGCTGTCACCGCTCTGGGGGAACCTTAGGAAGGGAGGAGGGGGAAGGGGGACTATAGGGGGGTAGGGCAAGAAATGAGTCCTAACTCTGTTAAGACTCTATTTCTGCTGGTAGGTTAGTTAGGAGGGGGGTTATCTACAGAACTCTGCAAGGTAAGAGTAGTATGTCTTCCTCTGGTCAAATCTCTCTACTGTGGATAGCACTCCTCTGATGCTCCTATCTCTTGAGGACTCCCATCATGAATGGATATCTATATGTGCCCCTCTCAAATAGGATATCTCTTCAAGGGAATTCTCTGTAGCGTCCCTTTTTTGGCTGGCCGCCAATAGAAGAAGCCGCCCTCCGTTTGGTGTCCATTTTCACCTCTCAGATTTCTCATTAGCTTCCTCATGTCAGAATGAGATTTAGCCAAATACTAGAATGCCTCAAATTCGCGCTGTAGTACCCCTAGAACGCTACGCAATCTTTTTAGGTACCTGGTGTCGCAAAGTAGAATTAGGCCTCTGAGAGAGTTTTTGGCCCCCTTGTTCTTGGCATCTGACTTTGCTGCAGATTCTCCCCATCATTGATTGTGAACTCCTTGATACCAAGAAAGCCGCAAAGTCGATAGCCATCTTTACCTGGGAATGCCGGTCATGACAGCTATGTCTCGAACATCAGATTGACAAATTTCCGCCCCGAAGAGATTTATCACGTCGTTTTGTTTTACACATCATCGGGCGCTTTCAAACCTATGGTGTGCTTTAGGGCACCTACGATGAGATTTTGCGCCACAAAAGAAGGTTACTCCACCCTCAACCCCTGCAGAGTTCTCACACCAGCACTTTTTCCCCAGAGATGCCCTCACTTTTTGGGCACCCGAAGAGACCATCATCATCTGGTAAGCACCACTCTGATGGTCGTTCTACAGCAATAACCCCCTCATATCGTTCCAGAAACAGGTGGCCTCCCACTAGCTATGCTTGATACTTTTGACAGTATAGCGTGCTGAAATAGGCAGTTTCCTTAGGCAGAGTTCTCAGCGGGTGATGCCGTCAACCCGAAAAACCTGTCCGTGACGTGCACTCTTTGCGTCAGACCATGAGCGACCGCGTCTGCTCGACAGTGAATGGCCGCCGACGAGAACCATTCCGTAACTGGCTGCCGAGCTCTTGCCGCTGGGGGGGTTCTCTGATGGGCGAGTCACCGAAGTAGACGGTTCCCGATGCGGCGCGCGAATAAAGGCACTTCGTCCCTCTGCCGATAGCGATAGCAGGACCGGCGTGCTGACGAAGTCGGTTGTTCTGCAGAGCTGTTTCAAGGAGAGCGACGATGAGGTACCGTCGTGGACTAATTGTCCGGGGAGAAAGGGGAATCAGCGCGGCGGTGTCCGCTGTTGCCGCGCTTGTTGCGATTGTGCTAGTCGCGGTATTCTCCGGGGGATGTGGTGAAGCTGCATCCGCGATTACGAACACCACAGCGGTTCAGAGTGTAGCAGCGACGGCGACCTCTCTTGCGCCAACAACAACCGCTGCAGCCGGAGTCACTACCAGCGTTCTTTCCATGCACGAGAAGATTCAACAGGAGGAGGCGGCGCGGGAAGAACAGGTCGCCGCAGATATGGCCACATCGACAACGACAGTTGTGACGGCACCACCCACTACGGCACCACCCACCACGGCACCACCCACCACGGCGCACGAAGCCGTTCTGGCTCTGGGCGATGGTCGAAGGCTCAGCTCTGAACAGTGGCAGCAGATAGTCACTTACTTTGACGCCATGAATCCACTTGTAGAGGAGCAAGCAAGGATTTACGACGAGGCTTGGCCGTGGGCAAGTTCAGGCCTTTGGGGAAGCGACCCATTCAAGTGGGCTGTTATAAAGCTCGTCGTTAACCAGCGCGACCTATGGAAGCAGTTGGAGGCGATAAACCCACCGCCACTCTTGTATCAGCACCATGCGGCCATGACTACAGCTGCTCACTATTATTACCAGGCCTTGGCGCACGGCAGCTACGCTGACCTCCGGACCGCGTGCCAATTCACGGAAGAGGCTGAAAGCCTTCTGGCCGAGTTCAACCACCTTCTCGACACGGCGAACTGGGAATAGCCATCTTGCATACACGGCTGGCAAGCTCCTCGCCGTGGAAGGTTTTGGCAAGCCCACCGCTCTTCGGTCGCAGACACCAGGAACCCTGGTGGTAGCAGTCTTTTCGTTGCCCGTTGGCTGTGAATCACGGGTGTCTTGGCCCTAGAATGGGCTGATTTCTGGAGCCACAGTGGGTTCTGCGCTAGACGAATCAGGCGGGGTCTCAGGAGTAACGGCAAGCTGCAACCTCTTCACCCGGGGGGCAAAGGTCTTGCGAAACAACGAAACCGTGTGCACCATCCACTCGACGTACTCGGCCCAGGCTGCGCGGTCATGAAGGTCAGCCTCTCGGTAGAGTGCGATGATTTTGTCCATGCTGTCGGCATTCGGATTCCAGAGCAGCTGCTGGCCAATCTCCTGCTCGATGGCCGCTTTGTCCATCTCCAGCTGTGGCAAGGCGAGGTCCGCTACCTTGTTACCGATGTAGACCCTAACCCCTAACTTGCCCTCGTCGACGTTGCAGGCGCAGGACAGCACTATGTTCGCCCTTCCGAGCGGTACGTCGAACCAGTACTGCGGGCGTGGAGTCTGGGTGGAGGACAGCGTCTTGCTCGATTTGAGCTTCTCGCTCACCTGCGTCCAGAACTCCAGCTGAATCTGGCGCGTTTCGCTCAGTTCTTCGTTCGTTCCGGCCGCTGCCGCCTGCCTAGCCATCTGGCTCGGACGTGACACCACATTGAACCTTACCGCCGGACGAGATTCATCAATCTGCCAGAGTTCCAGAGTGACCCCGTAGAACTCCAGTTGCTCAGTCGTATGGTCGTTGAGCCAATCCAGAGTCTTCTGATGCTCATCGGTGAACTTCTCGCTAATCCAGATGACCGCCCGTGCATCCAGGACCGAGGCGTAGGTGAGCAGCTTGCCCAAGTGGTCATGATTGGTCTTGCCGAACTGGTTCTCTATCACCACGTAGCGGCCGGTTCCCACGTCCTTCGCCAGAATGTCGGCCGAATAGGGGCCAATCGCCACTTCGATGTTCTGGACCTCCAGTTCGAGACCAACTGCCCCCGAAAGAAGAGCCATGTTCTCGGCACGAGCCAGCCATGGGGTGAAATGATATTGCTCGTTCTCCCAAACCCGACGTACGTTCACCGGAACGATTGAACCCAGGTCATCCGCCATTTAGGCCCTCCTCCCCGATAGGCAGCCCTTCCAGAGTCTCTCTCATGTCCAAATCCAACACATAGACCTGCGGAACCCTCATTGCCTGCTCCCATCTCATCGAGCGGGTCGGGCCATGGACGGTCTGGCCTACTGAGATTCCGGATTGTCCTCGAAGGACAGCCATGCCTCTTTGCCTGTTCCTGCCCTGGGCGCTTTCTTGAAGGTCACATTTCCAAAGCGCGAGGGGTAGTCAATGCCCGTGCCGTCCAGAAGTTCAGCGACGGTGATGATTTGTATTCTGGGGTGAGACGTGTTCCACCCCGGAGAATGATAGAAGCCCGCCGATGCCGTCTCTTTCTTCATAGGACCGGTCGGTTCCTCCATGCAGATGAGCACCCCAATCTCGGCCTGCTCTCTTTCAAGAACGCCCCGAAGATCCCGGACATGCGCCACGCTGGTGTGGCCCGCCTTCACCGACAGGATCACCTGCTTGGTCTTGCCCTTGGCCTCATCATGGAAGTAGAGCCTGCCGTCGATGCCCTGGTCGGCGCCCTTCTTCTGTTCGACAGGACGAGCCCCAACAAGCCCCAGAGCCCACCATTGGAACTGGTAGGGGTCGGAGGCCGCCAGTTCCTGAGCATCGGGTACGGACACAGGCTCACCAATCACCCGTGGCATAGCCTCTTCGCCGAAGCTGTCATAAATGCGGTTCTTGATGAGCGTGATGGCCAAGTGCGTTATATCAATGCCGATCCAGCTACGCTTGAGCTTCTCGGCGGCGATGATGGTAGTGCCACAGCCACAGAAGGGGTCCAACACGGTATCACCGGGGTTGCTGCTGGCTTGGATAATCCGTTCCAAGAGTGCGACGGGCTTCTGGGTGGGATAGCCCAGGCGCTCTGCTGCGGCGCTATGGAGCGGCGGGATGTCGGTCCATATATTCGTGACGATAGACCCTCTTTGCTCAGTCAGGTAGCGTTTTAGGGCGGGACGTCTTGATGTGTCCAGACTGCCATCCGGTCGCCGTGGGTAGTATATGCGTCCTTCATCATGGAGGCGTTGCATCGTCTCCTTTTGATATCTCCAGCCTTTCGCAGGGCAGGGGAATCCTAGCCAGTCGTACATCATAAGCGGCCGGGGGTTCGGGCTCGCTATGTCGCCCAGTCGGTATGGACCGCGGCCATCATTGTCATCAAAACGATAGAACTTGGCCACGTAGTCAGGGTCGTGTCTGGTGAACTGAGGCCTGAAACTTCTTCTCCGTGAGCGAGCGAAGAACAGGATGGAGTCCGATACGTCTGGGAACTGGTAGCGTGCATCTGAATGAGCCGACTGCCGCTTCCAGATTATTTCGCTCCCAAAATTGTCGGGCCCAAACACCGCATCCATGAGGACCTTCAGGTAATGGCTAGCGGTGGGGTCGCAATGTAGATAGATGCTCCCTGTCGGCCTAAGCACCCGTCGCAGCTCCACTAAGCGTGGCGCCATCATGGCGAGGTAGGCCATCATGTTGCTCTCACCTAGGAGCGTGCGAAAAGCGATAAGCGCCTTGGCTACCTGGCCTCCATGCTCTACCGTCTCCTCATACTCACGGGCCGCCTGCTGGTCCCAGCGCCAGGTATCCTCAAACGCCTTGATTTGAGCAGCGGCACGAGTGCCGTTCTGTTCGGCGAAGAGTACGTTGTAGGTGGCGTTGGAGTTAAACGGTGGGTCAAGGTAGACCAGGTCGATGCTCTCGTCCTTGATGTGCCTTCTCAGAACATCCAGGTTGTCGCCGTAGTAGAGAAGGTTCTTTTCCACGACTGCCTCTTGTCGCCAAAGGGGTCCGCTCCGATGCCCATCATCATATACTGAGAACGGGACGCCTGAAACCCAGGGGCCCACGTGTGCCACCATTCGCTGTAGCAACGAAAGGGCGCACCGACAGGTGGTTAGTGGCGGCTGTACTCACTGCATGTGGCCGAACGTCATGGCCCTGATTGGGCAGTTCCTACCCGAAGCCGTATCTGTGAGCGCTTCTGCTCCAGCTTCGATACCGGGGACCGGTGCTGGTTAAGAATCTCCTTGTTCTTAAGGGCCGTTCTCATGGCTGCCGCGGAAAGCCCGCCCCCCGGAGGCGGAACCTTCACCGCCGGGGGATGGCCTCAGGTTCCGGTCATGGGTCAATGCGTCCTAGAGATAAGAGAGATAAGAAAAGGCCCCGACTCTCGCCGGGGCCTTCCCGATTTGGTCGGACTGTTGAGAATCTACTCGCAAGGGCCGAACTTGTCGAGCACGGCCTCATCGACGCATTCCTTGAAACCCTCCAGGTCGAACTCGGTCAGCGGGAAGATGTAGAGCATGTCCCAGCCATCTTCGAATTTCCCAGAACTGACCTCGCCGACGAAAGTGACCCTTCCCATCCCGTCGAATGTGTATGACCAGTGGACCTCGGGATGTACGTACTTGCCTTCGTTGCGGTCCACGAACAGGTTATCGTCGGACCGTAGCTTCTCCGAGACCCTCTCGACGGTGTCGTCGTTCATTCTTACGCTCCTGACCACGGTCTTCATATCCTTATCCATTTTTTGTCTCCAATCACATATAAGTGTCTTCAATGTCTTTGCCCACCGTCCGGGACGGGCGGATGCGCGTCGGCATTTACCCGTCCCGAATACGGTGGGTGGACCCGCTCTAGAGGCGGGCGTGCTGGTTCTTGCTACTCGTCCTCGTGCCGAGACTCTTCTTCGCGACGGGTCAAGTCTCTGACCTTCTGAATGACGACCTCAAGAAGGTCAAGCTCTATCAGGCGGATGGACTGCGTCTTCTCGACGTGCCATTTGCCGTCGTCCCTTTTGCGCAGGGTGGCGTACTGGAGGAAGTAGTGTCCCTCATAGCTCGATAGGTTCAGACGCATCTTCTCCGTGTCGCTACGCGGGAACTCGGCTACCCGCGGACCATTCTCGCCCGGATAGCAGGTTAGTTCGTCCACGCTGCGGACTGCCCGTAGGGCCTCTGCTTGGTCGGCCAGGATTTGCCCGACCGCGGATTTGTGGTAGCTACCGTTAATCATTCTTACTTCTCCTTTAGATGGTTTTGTAGAAGCTCTTCAGGATTCCCTGTCCATTGCAGGGCATTGGCCAGCTTCTGGAGCTGGTTGGGGTAGGGCTTCAGACGCCCCGACTCGATTTGGGAGACGGTCGCCTGGCACAGTTCTGCCGTACGGGCCAGCTTGGCCTGCGACCATCCGAGTCCCTTACGTACGTCTGTAAGCAACATCGTAGATACCTCCTGTGGTGGAGTGCTTATTGTGTAGAAGCTCATCGGCCTCTTCAGAAAGGTCGCGATAACATCGCGTTCGGAAGATAGAACTAGTTTTACTACATTGCGAAACCCCGCTTTTCGAATAGCACTGCCTACCAGAAGCTCAATGGCTTCCTAAAAGATGCGGCATCGCACCTATCCCTTATATTAACATAGAGAGTAGTGTTTGTGTAGAGTAAAGTATTATTTGACGTGAAAGTTTTCAACCAACTTACCGGCAGATATTTGGCAAAGCAATTGACGCCTTTTCTTGTCATGAGCTCTTAACAATCAAGGAATCAAACTTGGGGCGATAACCAAACATCCAACGAACAAAAGGGGCAAGAGCATCACCCCCAGAGCTACTGCTCCCAGAACTATCAATAGTGCGCTCCTGGTTCGTATGCCCGCGGCGAGGACCGATATCATGGCGACGGTGACGGCCACGTAGCCGAGGATGCTCATGGTTCACCTCTAACAAGATGAGCGGCAAGAAAGAATGGGTTTAGACGCACTGGCACCTGCAGAATTGGATTCAGCCTAGTGCTCATGCACAAGAACATGCATCTCTGTATTGCGACCTTCGGGTCATGACCCGGCGGGCTGCCGGAGGCGGTACGCCCTTTATCTACGCCGAATCTGGGCGTTTCTCACTGCAGCCATTTTGCAGCCATCGGTACCAATGAATCGGCCGTTTTCATGAAAGGGACTTCTCGTAAGGGTCGCTGAGGGAAGTCCTCTACGGACTGAGGATTTGGCTCTACAAAGGCCGGAACCGTTATTCCCAGCTGTGCTATACTGCCTCGTCCAAGCGGCGCGGGGTGGAGCAGTCCGGTAGCTCGTCGGGCTCATAACCCGAAGGTCGCAGGTTCAAATCCTGCCCCCGCTACCATCACAAAGCCCCGTGGAAAGCGGGGCTTTACTTTTGGGAAGCAAGCGCCGAAGACCCTCTTGCCCACGTCTTGCCCACGCCTTGCCCACAAAAATTTCGCCCAATCCTGTCCCTGATCGTTGTGTAGTCCCGGCACATACTTGACACATTGGCTCCGGTAGGTGCTTTACAGTCTCGGGACGCGGCTCCGGTACCTGGGCGACACTGGCTCCGGTACCTGCTTTACACCTCAACCCGCCTGTGCCTCCGGTCCCAGTCTTCCGATACGGCCAGAAATGGCTGCTATCGGGGGAGGTCGTCACCGTGCTTGTCCGGCTGGGACTGGTGGAACAACGACACAAAGCGGTCCTCGAGGTCTTGGGCGGAGCCGCCATCACAGATGTGGCCCGCCGCTACGGGGTGACCCGCCAGACCGTGCACACCTGGATGAGGCGCTACGCCGAGCAGGGCATGGCCGGACTCCTCGACCATTCCTGCCGCCCGACGTCCTGCCCTCATCAGATGCCACCCGAGGTCGTAGCGGCGGTCCTTGAACTGCGCCGGGCCCACCCTACCTGGGGCCCGCGCACCATCCGTCACCAGCTGGCCCGGCAAGGAGTGGAACCTCTACCGGGCCGCTCCTCCCTCTATCGAACGCTGGTCCGCTACGGCCTCATCGATCCCCAGAAGCGACGCCGGCGTCGGGAGGACTACAAGCGCTGGGAAAGAGGCCGCTCCATGGAGCTCTGGCAGATGGACATCATGGGCGGGGTGAAACTGGAAGATGGAAGCGAGCTCAAGCTGGTGAGCGGTCTCGACGACCACTCCCGTTTCTGCGTCTCGGCTCTCCTTGTCTTGCGGGCCACCGCTCGCCCGGTCTGCGAGGCTCTGGCTCTGGCTCTCCGCCGCTACGGCGTCCCCGATCAGATCCTCACCGACAACGGCAAGGTGTTCTCCAGTCGTTTCGGTCCTCAACCCGGAGAAGTGCTCTTCGATCGCATCCTCAGGGAGAACGGCATCCGGCATCTCCTGACGGCGCCCAGTTCGCCCACCACCACCGGCAAGGTGGAACGCTTCTACAACACCGAGAGACCGCACCAAGGCATCGGCATGGTCTCACCGGCCAAGAGGTTGGCCGGAGGACCCAGCAAGCATCTCGAGCCCCTTCTTCCCCGCGAAGACGAGGAGCTTCCTGTCCTTCCTCGGCCCCCGGCTCGCCGAGCCGTGCGCAAGGTGAGTGCCAACGGGCGGTTGCGTCTGGCGGGAGCCGACTACACGGTGGGCCGCTTCCTGGGCGGGGAGAGGGTGGAAGCGGAGTTCGGCCCCGACGGCTTGGTGAGCATCTTCTGCCGGAACGTGCTTGTCGCCACCTTCGCCCGCAAGCACCAGAAGGAGGCGGAGGAGCCGGCTCTCCGCAGGCGACCTCAGGGAGTGGCCGCCCGGTCTAGGACCGCCTGTCCGGTGGTGCTTCGCCAGGTGGACTCCCGGGGACCCAGCAAGACAAACGGAGGTATGTACGATGCAAAACCCGCACTAATACTGCGCCGATGTCGTCATAGCCGGTGCTGGCGTCGCCGGAGCATCGCCGGCCATCTCGGCGGCACGGAACGGTCTTCGGGTGCTGCTGCTGGAAAGTAGGGAGTTCCTTGGAGGCCTCGCCACCAACGGCTATGCGACCGGCGTGGCGGGCATGATCGAGGGCATCTGCAAAGAGTGGCTCCACAAGATGAAGGCCGACGGCAATCTGATCGATACTCCCCACACGCCTGCTGTCGACCCTGAGAACGGCAAGCTGATGCTGGAGCAGATGGCTCTGCAGGCCGGGGCAAGGATAATCTACGGCGTGACCGTAGCCGACTGCGCTGTCGACAACGACCTCATCCGCCATGTCATCGGCTACTCGAGAAGCGGCCGGATGGAGTTCAAGGGCAGATACTTCACCGACGCGACCGGGGATGCGGTGTTGGCCTCGGGCGCGGGCGTTCCCTGCGAGGTAGGGAGCCCCGAATTCGGGGGGCTCAATATGTCGTCCACGCTGGCCTTCAGGATGGCTAACGCCAACCTGGCTAAGTACCGAGAAGCCGCTAACGCTTGGGCGGCTGACCCGGAACGAAACCCGGATAGGCTCCCCTTCTCCCAGTTCTACGCCTATCTGGAAAAGCAGGCGGTGGCCAAGGGAGATCTGCCTCTGTTCATCTTTCCCGCGGCTCTGATCTACCAGGTGTCTGGCACTCAGGAAGATGATGCGGACATCTGTGTGATGACCACTCACAGCATGTACTGTCACAATACAGACGCGGAGGATGTCACCCGCCAGATCTTGGAGCAGCATCAACAGATCGTTTGGGTAGAGAGCTTCCTCCGCAAGTGTGTGCCCGGTTTCGAGCGAAGCCGGGTGACCGGTATTGCGAACATGCACGGCATACGCGATTCTCGCCGGGCCATGGGGCAATACGTCCTGAAGGACACGGACGTTGCCACGGGGGTGAAATTCCCCGACGGCATCGCCCGATTCCCGGAATTCTTCGACACCCATCATCCCACCAGCCGCGAACATGGGTTCATGCGGCACATCCACGTTGCCGAGCCCGTGGATTCTCCCTTCTGCCGGCCGGCGCCTGGCCGTGAAGAGCTGATGCATCCGTTTGTGAATCAGGGAGGGTACGAGCTCCGCGTCGATACCTCGGACTACTGCGAGATCCCGTATCGGTGCTTGGTACCGCTGGGTATCGACAACATGCTTCTAGCCGGGCGGTGCCTCTCGGCCGAGTTCCACGCGCGGCAGCCGTGCGCATCATCTCGGTATGTATGACGAGTGGACAGGCCGCGGGGGGGGGCCGCGGCTCTCTGCCTGCAGAACGGCGTGACCCCTCGGGAGCTGGACGGCAAACTCGTTAGAGAGGCCATGATCCGACAGGGCGTCGAGCTCAACAAGATGCCGGACGGTTACTGGGCCGACGTCCGGAACAAGATCAAACAGACCTTCAAAGAGGGCGGCAGGGTGCGCGTTTTGCCGGGCGGCTTTGTCGAGTTCGTCAAGCCAGAAGAGGAGTCCAAGTCATGAGATGCAAGCTAGCCGTTGTGCCCGCCGAAGGCGAGCAGTACGTGATCGAGGAAGTGGAGCTGGCTGATCTAAGGCCTGACGAAGCGCGTGTCAAGATCAAGACGTGCTCTATATGCCACAGCGACATACACTCGCAAATGGGAGAGCATGGCCATTTTGAGGGTTCCGCGACGGGGGGCCACGAGGCCGCGGGGGTGGTGACCGAGATCGGGAGCGAGGTCACCTATGTGCAACCCGGTGACAGAGTTATCTGCTGTCTGGTCAAGGCCGGTTGCGGCAAATGTTATGAGTGTTTGATGGGCAGGCCGTACATGTGCCTGACGAACGGGCCCATGCAGTTCAAGCTGCCTAGTCCGTATAGGCGCTCCGGCGGAGACGTCCCCACACAGCTTCCCGGGGCCTTCACCGGCTTTGCCGAGTATGCCAACGTCTCCGAGAACAACCTGGTCAAGTTGGATGAGGGTGTGCCCTATGAGGTGGGTTCGATCATCGGCTGCGCAGTGATCTCCGGCTTCATGGGGCTGCTCCACAGGGCACGCTTGCAGCCCTTTGAGAGTCTTGCCGTCATAGGATGCGGCGGCGTCGGGATGAGTGCGATCCAAGGGGGCAGATTCATGGGGGCCTTCCCGATAATCGCCGTTGATGTCGACGACAGCAAGCTGCAGCGGGCTAAGGGATTCGGCGCTGACCAGACGGTCAATGCCAAGAGCGGCGACGTGGTAGCCGCGGTCAAGCGGATATGCCCCGGCGGGGTCGACCATGCTGTCGTGTGCGTGGCCGGTCCGGGCATCAAACGCCAGGCGCTCGACATGCTGCACCCCACGGGCCGTCTCACCTGCATCGGCCACGGCACTTATGAGTCGGAGATGCTGCACGATTTCAGCGCCATGGACTTCTTTGGTGGTAGAACGCTGACCGGCAGCGGCATGGGCGCGACCAACACCAGGCTCGATATCCCCCGGTTGATGGCCTTGTACAGAGCCGGCCTCCTTAAGGTCGAAGAAATGATCGATGGGCGGTATCCCCTCGAGCGGATAAACGAGGCCATTGACAGCGCTCTGCACGCTGGCGCACTGAAGAACGTCATAGTGTTCGACTAGCGTTGTCTGAATCAGATGCCCTGACTGCTGGATGTTGATAGCAAGAGAAAGCTCGTGGCGTGCTTCGCAGAGCCCAACTGGTAATCAGCAGGACTTGACAAAGCAGAAAAAAAGCCGACGCAGGGAATCGAACCGTGGACCTGCTCATTAAGAGTGAACGCTTTCCCCCTGCACATTATGACTTCTCGAGGTGCAGGAAGCACGTAGGAAGCACAAGGAAGGCAAACCAACCACCCGCAAGCCAAAGACTAGCACGAACTTGAAGCCTACTGCGGGCCCGTCACCTTGCTGCGGCGCGACTTCCAACTGCGGTCCGCCCTGGAAGGCGTATGTAGTCCGGGTCTGCTGCATCTGGGCGGTGGGTAGCCTGTTCCCCTGCGAATCCGTGGCCACGTGGGGAGGAGCGCATGGTTTCATGAGTTCGAGCTGACCGGCCTTGCCGATCCGCAGCCTCCCCGCCGATGTCTCGTCTATGTCGGGCCGCAGCTCGATGGTCTTCTTGACCTGCCCGTCGACGTCGATCAGAACAACCGGCTTAGGCTGCGCGTTCAGTTCCAGAATGGCGAAAGTGTCGTTCCACCACCGGATGACCGTCGGAGTGATCGTGATCCCGGCAAGATCGATCGAGTACGGCGGCTCCCCGGAAGGGCCGAAACGCGGATACTCTCGTCGCCGCAGCCCAGAATGGACACGGACTTGTGGGGTAGGTAGTACGCAGAAACCCGTCCGGCCCCACATACCCTCCTAGTCCTCGACGTAGCAGACCTGACCCTCGCCGGTGCCGCCCGGAGCGATCAACGAGACCCTCGGCGCCGACATAGGTCCGGCCGCCGTGCTGGTGGAAGTCCGGACCGCCACCGCCAACGTGACGGGCCAGATGGTCGTGGAGATCACCTGCCCCTCAGTCATAGAAGAGGTGAGCTGTCTTGCCGTGCCGCACCCAGCGGCACCCAGAAGGCAAAGCGTCGAGAACATCGGTGTCATACCGGCAGCTATCCCGACGAACATAGGACGGCTCATCGCTGCTTCATTTCCCCTTCGCGTTTGCGTTCCGCCGCGGGATTGTTGCGGGCCTCGTGTCGCTCCTAGTCCGGCGTGAGCATCACACCGACGTGACAAGTGAGTAACGACTCGGTCACAGCGTCCCAGAGATCCGGGGAAACAGAATATAGAGCGCACGGGGCGCCGTCGCGTGTCCGGCCGCGCCTCAGGCGTCGCAGCGCCCATTGACATATGGAGGCAGCTGGTCGTGGCCTCATGTCGTTGTCTCATGCCGCGGCTCCAAAGCCGCATCACTTCAGGTGCCGGCCGATGAAGTCAAAGACTCTGGCGAGGTTCTCGTCGCTCGAGAACCTCGGGTCGTCGTGCCCCCACCCTTCGAATAAATCCAGCTCGCACTTATCGCGCCCGGCCCGCTCTTCGATGGCCCGGGCAAACTCAACAGACTGCTGGAAGGGCACCAGGTTGTCCGCAGTCCCATGCTGGATCAGGATCGGCGGCATGTCGTTCCCAACATACGTCATCGGACTGGCCAGACGGGCCCTTTCGGGCACCTCCATGACCGGTGCACCAAGGTACCTTGATTCAGGAGACTCCGGCCGGCTGTGATCGCACGGCTCCAGCCCGCTGGCGGCAAGCTGCTCGTCCATCGTGAGAAAATCAATAGGGCCGAACCAGTCGATCGCGGCTTGAACGTCACACGGGTAGCCGATGTTTCCTAGGCTGGGATCATCAAACACGGGCACCCCGCCGGTCACACACACCATGGCCGCGTAATTTCCGCCCGCCGAAGCGCCGCACGCGGCGATGCGACTTGGCTCGAGGTGATACTCGGCGGCATGGGCCCGTAGCCATCTGATGGCGGCCTTGACATCCTGAAGCCCCGCAGGGAAGGTCGCCTCACCGCTCAGGCGGTAGTTCAGACTCGCCACCGCATAGCCGCGCTCAAGCCCGCGCAGGAAGGCAAGTATATGCGGGTCTCTCTTATCGCCTAGCTCGAAACCCCCGCCGTGGATGTCGACCACAACCGGGAATGGGCCCTCGCCGGCGTCCGGCAGATACAGGTCGAGCTGCTGGGCTGCAGACACGGAAGCGTAGGGAATATCGAGCCACTTACGGCGGATATGTGAGACGTCCGCCTTTTCCGGCTGGAACGGGAACGGCGGCGCTCCGGCCCCGTCCGGCCTCTCAAACGGTTTCATAGGTCTTGCGATTGCGTTCATTGGCTCTTCCTTGTCGACGTGTTCTTGTCAAGACACCGGGCCCCTAGAGCTCCCTACGCCTTCACTCTGAGTTTCAGACTCTTCTGGTACTCGTCGAAGGCCACGGCGGCGAGCAAAATCGCACCCCGCACGATGAACTGGGCATACACTCCCCATCCAGCCAGCTGCATGCCGTTTCCGAGAACTGCCAACACGAACACGCCGGCCACAAGCGCCGGGATGTTACCTTCGCCCCCGAGGAAGCTGACGCCTCCCACGATTGCGGCCGTGAGCGCGGTGAACTCGGTTCCCGGTCCGAAAGACGATTGGACGGAGTTGGCCTTTGAGACCATCACCATGGTGGCGACAGCGGTGAGAAAGCCACACGCCATGTACACCCACGTCTTGGTGCGCCGGGTGCTGACTCCCGCCAAGCGCAGAGCTTCCTCATTGCCACCGAGTGCGACCACCCTCATTCCCCACTTAGTCTGATAGTAGATAAGGGCGACCACCACGACAATCAGGAGGGTCAGCCACACATCCAGCGGGACGCCCCCCAGGCGCCCTTTGGCGATGAACTGAAACGCCGACGGAAAGTCCCTGAACGTCCGGGCCTGCGACACTATGTAGGAGATTCCCTGGAAGATCACCGAAGTGGCCAACGTCACGATGAGCGGGAAGGTCTTTATGCGCGCGACGATCAGCCCGTTCACCAGACCCAGGACGGTTCCCAGCGCCAGCCCCAGCACAACGGCGGCCCACACCGGGAAACTCCACAACACCATCATCATCGCGGTGACCACGCCGACCAGTGACATCTGGTAGCCAACCGACAGGTCGATGCCTCCGGCGATGAGTACAAACGAAAGCCCGACGGCAACAATGATGAAGTAGGTGTTCTGGGTGACGATATTGGTGAGGTTGCGCACCGTGAAGAAGCTGTCGCTCACAAGTGAGAAGACCAGGATGAGGGCAAGAAGCACGAAGACCACCGCGTACTTGCGCAGGAAGCCGAGATGCACATGCCGTTGCAACCCGTCTGCCGAGGACCGACCCATAGAGGACCGGCTGACCTGCGCCTGCTCGTCCATACCCATCCCTCACCCCCCTCTACCCGAAAGACTTGTACATGACATCACCAGGCGCTTCTCCAGCCCGGTCCTTGCCGCGAACGATGAGGGTCACCACATCGTCCAGGGTCACCTTGCCTACGTCGAGTACCCCTTGCCGTTCGCCACCCTTGAGTACGAACACCCGGTCTGCAATCGCCAGCACATCGGGGATACGCTGAGTGATCAGGAGGATCGAGATGCCCTTGTCGGCAAGGTTCCTGATTAGCCCCAGGAGCTTGTTGGCTTCGGTCACCCCCAAGGCAGCAGTCGGTTCGTCCATGATAAGGATGGTAGACTTGAACGCGATGGCTCGGGCGCACGCGACCATCTGCCGCTGCCCGCCGGACATGGAGGCCACGTTCTGGCGGGGCGACTTGATGTCTACCTTCAGCTCTCGAATTAGCTCCTGCGTCTCCCTGTACATGCGCTTCTTGTCCAAGACCAGCCCCATCGGACCGCGGGTAAGCTCACGGCCGATGAATATGTTCTTGGTCACATCGAAGTTGTTGAAGAGGGCTAGATCCTGGTAGATCATGGCAATGCCCAGCCTCGCTGAATCCTGGGGGTTGCGAATGCGGACTTTCCTGCCGTTGACCCAAATCTCGCCCTCATCGGCCACGTAAGCCCCTGAGAGGATCTTCATAAGGGTGGACTTGCCCGCCCCATTGTCGCCGACGATGCCCATGATCTCGCCCCGCCTGAGTTCCAGATCGACCTCTCTGAGGGCGTGGACCCCGCCGAAGCGCTTGCTGATGCGTCTTAGCTGGACGACATACTCGGTGGCCGCGGCGACCGTCGTGGTCGTCATCGGTTGTGCGTTCTCTGCCTGCATACTCCGCTTGGAGCTAGTCCCGCCGTCATGGGCCGACGGTAAGCACACCCTGGTTCGGCATCGGCCTGTACTGCAACTCGCCGTCCGCGCCCGGCGTGACGATGGCCAATTCGTCCCAGATCACTGTGGGGTAGTCCTCGCCGTTCAGTATCTTTGAGACGATCTCCTTGGTCTTGCCAGGCAGGTCACCCCCACCAAAGGCGATGGCACCCCTGAAGACGCCCTTGCCCTGGGCAGAGGCCTTAATGGCATCGGCTTCGGGCCCGATCATTCCCACCCCAAAGACGGCCACCTTACTCAAGTCCTTGATCGCGCTGTTGGACCCTTTGGCGTATTCGTCCATGATAGCCTGCGAAGCCCCACAGCCCCCGTCGGAAGCGTAGGCGAGCACAAGTTTGACCCCCGGCTGGGTGGTCAGCACGTTCTGCATGGCCGTCTGGCCGGCCTGGAACATCTCCGCCGTCGGTGTCTCCACGATCGTCACGGCTGGACAATAGCACGGGTTAGGCACACGATCGGCTTCCCCTTTGCCGGCGACGTACTTGCCTTCTTTGTCCGAGAGGGGAGCACCCGTCGCATCGATGTATGCGCCCTGCCAGTCCTTCAGATAGGGCTCGCTGATCATCAGCAGTCCGTTGCTTCGCTGCACCGCCTCAGTAGTGAGCGACGAAATGAACACTGCCGTCTCCAGGGATCTTTCAGGCGCCGCCGGATACGTCTTATCGACCCACTCCTTCGCCATGAGGGCGCAGTATTCTCCGGCCAGGAACTGGTCCATCTTCATGACCACGTCGCGTCCCGATTCGCCCGGCTCTCCGCCTACCACCATCACGAAGACGCCTGCGTTCCGAGCGGCTTCCAGCTTCGGCAAGAGGCTGGTAGCCTCAACCGCCATGACAAAGAGCATCTTGGCCTTCATGGCCGTGTAGTTCTCGATCTGGCTCGCCTGCGTGTTGGGATTTCCATCGGCGCTCGAGACCTCCACCCGGAAACGGTCGCTGAACGACCTCATGGTCTGTTCAAGTTCCAGCATCAGGGGGTTGTCCAGTGAGGGCAGGCATACTCCGATGAGCGGCTTCTCCTCCGCGGTGGCCTCGGTAGCTGGTATGCCCGTGGTCGGTGCAGCCGTCCCAGCAGACCCGCTTGCGGCGGCCTCAGTCGCGGTTACTTCCCCGCCGGGCGGCTGAGTGGTTGTAGCTGCCTGTTCGCCACACGCCGCGAGCAGGAGTGCGCATAGAGTCACAAGAATCGCCATCGATATCACGATCCGCTTCATCCCATCCTCCTCCAGACCCCGTAAAGAACTGAGCATTTTCCCAGCGGTATCCCGTTCCCTAGACCCTTAGCCCGGTTCGATAACAGAATAATACTTCTGTTATCAGAATGCAACGGTCTCAGAACCGAGATTCTGCTAAGAAGGAGCACGGTCTATAATCCCGCCATGGACAGCGAACAAGGCACGTATCATCCCCCCCGCCGCAGGCCCGGGCGTGCCTCTCTGGAAAAGATTCTGGCGGCGGCCGAGGAACAACTCCGGCAGGAGGAGCTCGATCTCTTCACGATCGAGGCGGTCCTGCAACGCGCCGGCCTTTCGGTCGGAGCTTTCTATACGCGCTTTCCCAGCAAGACCGCCCTTCTTCGCACGCTTCAGGAACGTCTGCATGCCCGGGTCGAGCCCGCCATCCTGTCGGCATTGGAAATCGAGGAGCAGACCGCGGAGTCCCTAGAAGAGGCGGTCCACCACGGGTTCGGCATCATCGCCGGGAACGTGCTGCGCGAGCGAGCGCTCTCGCGGGCCTTCATGATGCTGTCGGCATTCGACCCCGTGATGCGCGAGAAGGGCGAACGCCTGAACGAAGCCCGCAGGCACGCTCTGGCCGCGGTACTCGCTGCCCATAGGGACGAGATCGGGCACCCAGATCCGGATACTGCCATCAGCGATGCCTATGCGATGTTCTCAGCCGTCCTCGGCGGCCGGCTGGTGCCGTTCAGTCCGACGAGCGTCCTCCATTTTGGAATAGACGACGCGCAGATATTCGCCCGGCTCAACGAGACCCTCACCTCCTTCCTAAGAGGCGACGCGTCAAGCTCCAGGCCCGTCGCGTAGAGAGTCGGCCGGATAGATCTCGCCCTGTCCGTCCGCGATCTCGGCCGGGCTGCGCACGGTTCAGCCGCTTTCGAGGGCACTATCCCCCTGCGGGTCGCTTCAGCGCGAGCCGGGGCGCGGAGCCCGGCGAGGCCCAGCGCCAACCCAACCCTGGGTGAACCGCCCCGGGTTCAGTGGAGACTCGGTTGCTTGAGTCCGGCCTCTTCAGCCGAGACTTCCCCACGATAGTACATGTCCTCCAGTTCCGCCGGGGGAATGTGGCCGATGGGTCCGAAGAGCCGGCGGTGATTGAACCAGTCGACCCACTCCAAGGTGGCGAATTCCACATCGTCGAGGTTCCTCCAAGGGCCTCGCTTTCTGATGAGTTCGGTCTTGTAGAGGCCGATGATGGACTCGGCCAGGGCGTTGTCGTACGAATCCCCACGCGACCCGACCGAGGTGACGCAGCCAGCTTCGCTCAGGCGCTCGGTGTAGCGGATGCTGAGATATTGGACACCCCTGTCGGAATGGTGGATCACGCTGGTCACGTCCTCTGTGCGGCGGGTCCACAGGGCCATCTCCAGTGCATCTAGGGCCAGGTCGGTGCGAAGCGTCGTGGAGGTCTGCCAGCCGAGGATGCGGCGGGAATACGCATCCATGACAAAGGCGGCGTAGGTCATACCGGCCCAGGTGCGGACGTAGGTAAGATCGGCCACCCACAAGCGGTTGGGAGCGGTGACCGCAAACTGGCGGTCGACCAGATCGGCCGGACGGGGAGAGGAGGTGTCGGGCTTGGTGGTCTTCCAGGTCTTGCCCCGGACGGCGCCTTGGAGGCCCAGTTTGCGCATGAGACGCGCCACCGTGCATCTCGCGACAGTGATGCCTTCCCGCTTCAGCTGCTTCCACACCTGGCGCGCGCCGTAGACCTGGTAGTTGGCGTCGTAGATGCGCCTGATCTCCTTCTCCAGCTCTTGATCGGCAAGAGCGCGCTCAGAGAGGGGACGGGACTTACTAGTGCTCCGTTCCGAAAATACCTTGTGGTTTCCTGGCCTTGGTCAGCACCTCATCCGCAGGCTTGGTCCACACGAACGGACGGGCGCGATGGTTGTAGACGTCGATGTAGGTCTGGATGGCCTGGGTGAGCTCGGAGACGGAGTGGTAGACCCCGCGCCTCAGGTGCTGACGGGTGAGGATGGAGAACCAAGA
>JAJFUK010000001.1 GCA_021372435.1 Actinomycetes bacterium
GACCGGAGCCCCGCACTGTGGGCACGGGGTCTCGATCGTGTTGTTCACCGTCATGCCGGTCATCCCGTTACTCTATCGCCGCGAGGACGGCCGACCTTGAGCCCGGTCACCGGCTGCCGGTCCGAACGCACGCGGCAGGGCTGCCACGCTCACATCCCTGCAGATCCGCCCGGCTCGTCCCTTGCGCCGGAGCTTCATCTTGAAACGAGTTCTAAGAGTAACGCAGCACTCCGGCCACTCCCCCGAGCTCGTCCAGCACGGGTATGTCCTCTCCCACCTCGACCCGGCCGTTCTGCACAATGGCCAGCCGGACGAGCTCGCCCACCGCATCCGAGACCGGCGTGGTCGCGCCTCCGCAGGCCGGGCATCGCTCGGCCGCGCTCAGACCCACCCAGCTGCACTCCAGGCAGCGCCACCCGGGAACGCGGTAGTTACGGTCGACCAGGAGGGTCTGGACCTGGTGCCGTCCCAACGCCCCAAGCACATCATCGAAGCCGGAGACCCCGCGACCTCCCCGGCCCAATCCCTCCTTGATGCGGGTGGCCAGAGCCGTCATCTCTTCGTGTCTGGCTTCCTGTACGGCCTGGCGTGCGCTCGCCACCATCTGGCCCGGGGTGGCCGCCGCGTCGAAGGGTATCTCGGCCACGATCCGGCCCGCCACAGCCGCGGGGATCGTACGCCGGAAAGCGCTCGCGATGTCATGCTGCGCGCAAAGTACCACCCGTCCGGCGCCGGACTCCTCCAGCAGCTTTGCCAGAGCCGTGCCCACTTCCTTGAAATGCAGGTCGACCAGCGTGTCCTGCCTGGCGGCCGCGTAGTACTCCTTTATGGACAACTCGCCGGTCTCGCGATCGCTGCTTCGCAGCCAAGGCCCGGTGAGATCGTCCTCTTTGGCCACTCCCCATTCGTCCACCAGGAACAGACTCGATTCATCCCGGCTCACGCGGGCCACCACGAACGGCTCGAGCAGTGAAAGGGCGTGAGCCAACGGACGCACGTGCGGAGACGGCTCGATCACCACGCGGTTCATCAGCCGGAACGGCAGCTCGATCCGCTCCTCGTACCCGGCCGTTCCGTCCACGAACACGGCCAGTCCTTGGGTCCTCGGGTCGACATCGTACTTGATCACGTCCAGGACATGGGCCAGGTCGGCCTGCAAGAGGCGCTTATCTTCCTTGGATATCCCAAGCTCCTTGGTGACCCGGTTGAATTCGCTGTTCAAGAAGGCGGGGGCGAACAAACGCCAGTCATCCAGGCGGCTGGTAGAGAGGGTGACACTAAGGAAAGCCTTCCCTGCGGCATGAGCCCCGGCCAACTCCTTCAGCTTCTCCCTGATCGCAGCAGCGCCGTCGCTCATGAGTCGCCACCCTCCGTCCGGTCCTCGGGCTCCACGGGCCCCGCGGAATCACCCTCCGTCGCCGTCTCCTGCTCTTCCTGAGGTTCGCCGGTGGTCTCCCTAGCGCGAAGGGCCTGCTCCCTACGGAACCGGTCTTCTCTCTCACGGAACCGGTCTAGAAGAGCAGATCTGCCCTTGTCGTGTGTCGGCTCCGCCATGCTCACGGTGCCTTGGTCGGACAGCGAACCCTTCATCTTCTGCTTGGGAGTGAGGGGGCGCTCCCTGAAGGAGCGTTGGACCTTCTTGTCGGCCATGTCTTCCCCTTTCGGTTACTAGGAGGTACGGCCCGTGGCCGCCGAGCGTACTTTCATTACTACCCACCGCACAAGCAGACCTAACACTCGCGGGCCGGGCCGTCCCGTTTGCGTTCTTGCCGCGCTTAGGACTATTCTGAAAGGTGCTGATCACCTCGCTTCTCAGAGGAGTTTCATCCATGGACGACTTCGACAAGCCGGGTGCCTTCTATTTAGGCCGCGAATACGATCTGACCACGAAAAAGACCGGCGGTCCCCTCCTCTACGATTCCAAAGACCTCGTCACCCATGGAGTCTGCGTGGGCATGACCGGGAGCGGCAAGACCGGGCTCTGCGTGGGGCTGCTCGAAGAGGCCGCCCTGGACGGTGTCCCCTCCATCGTCATCGACCCCAAAGGCGGCCTCGTCGACCTGCTGCTGACGTTCCCTGAGCTTCGCGCCGAGGACTTTCGCCCCTGGATCAACCAGGGAGAGGCCGCCAAGAAGGGCCTTTCGCCGGACGACTTCGCGAAGCGGGAGGCGGAGACGTGGAGAAACGGCCTGGCCGATTGGGGGCAGGAGCCCTCACGCATACAGCGCCTCAAGGACGCCGCGGAGTTCACGATCTATACCCCCGGTTCCAATGCCGGCCTGCCTGTGAGCATCCTCAAGTCGTTCTCAGCCCCTCCGGCAGCCGTGCGCGCCGACGACGAGGCGCTCCGCGACCGCATCAACACTACCGTGACCGGCATCCTCGGCCTCGTCGGAGTCACGGCCGACCCCATCCAGAGCCGCGAGCATATCTTGCTCTCGAGCCTGTTTGATTCGGCTTGGTCCGCCGGGCGGGACCTCGACCTTGCCGGGCTCATCAAACAGATACAAGAGCCGCCGTTCCAACAGGTCGGGGTACTCAGCCTGGAGTCGTTCTACCCGGCCCGCGACCGCGCCTCCCTGGCGATGCTCCTCAACAATCTGTTGGCGGCGCCTACGTTCCAGTCCTGGCTTCAGGGGGATGCCCTCGACATCGGCGAGATGCTCTTCACCCGGGACGGCCGGCCCCGGGTGACGATCTTTTCGATCGCCCACCTGTCCGACAACGAACGCATGTTCTTCGTCTCGCTCCTTCTGAACGAGGTCCTGGGATGGGTCAGGGCGCAACCCGGCACGGGGAGCCTCAGAGCCATCATCTACATGGATGAGATCTTCGGCTTCTTCCCTCCCGTGGCCGAACCGCCGTCGAAGCGGCCGTTACTCACCCTGCTGAAACAGGCCCGGGCCTTCGGGGTGGGGATCCTCTTGGCCACGCAGAACCCGGTCGACCTCGACTACAAGGGCCTGGCCAACGCCGGTACCTGGTTCATCGGGCGTCTCCAGACCGAGCGCGACAAGGCCCGTCTGCTCGAAGGGCTCGAGGGAGTGGCCGCCGGCACCGAGGCCAGGTTCGACCGCCAACGGATGGAGGAGACGCTCGCCGGACTGGGAAAGCGGGTGTTCCTACTCTACAACGTGCACGAGGATGCACCCGTGACGTTCCAGACACGCTGGACCATGTCATACCTGGCCGGGCCGTTGACTCGAGCCCAGATCAAGACCCTCATGGACCCGCGCCGGCCCGTCCTCACGGGGCCGGGCCCGAGCCCGAGCGCGGTCGCAACCGCAACGGCCGTGACCGCTGCGACTGCCGGGACGGTTTCGGACGCAGCCGTGCCGGGGGCCACGGGAACGGCGAGCGAAAGACCCGACGCCTCCGACAGGCCGCCCGCCCTACCGGCGGAGATCCCGCAGTTCTACCTTCCGCTGCGCGGTGCCACTCCACCGAGCCCCAACCTGGTCTACCGGGCCGGAGTACTGGCGGCCGCCACGGTCGGATTCGTGGCCCCGGAGACCGGAGCAGCCACCTCGGTCCGGATCCGCCGCATCGCAGAAGCACCCGAGAGCGCTCTCGCGCTCGATTGGGAGAAGGCCATCGCCCTGGAGACCACCTTAGAGGACCTCGACCGGCAATCCTACCCAGGCGCGCGGTTCGCTCCTTTGCCGGAGGCCATGACGAAGGTCACCTCGTACCGCTCGTGGGGAGCGGATTTCTCCGACTGGGCGTTCCGCACCCAGACCGCGGAGATACTCAAGAGTGCCGCTTTCAAACTGACCTCCGACCCGGGGGAGACGGAAGAAGAGTTCCGGGACCGGCTCGGCAAGGCCGCCGCGACCGAGAAGGCCGAAGAAACCGAGAAGATCCGCAAGCAGTTCGCCGCCAAGAAGTCGACGCTCGAACAGAGAGTACTGAGAGCACAACAGGCCAAGGAGCGGGAGGCTGAGCAGGCCAAAGGCCGCAAGATGCAAACGGCGATCTCGTTCGGAGCCACGATCCTGAGCATGTTCACAGGTAGGAAGAAGCTCAGCAGTGGCACCCTGGGAAAGGCGACCACCGCGATGCGGGACGTGGGCCGCAGCATCGACCAGAGCGGCGACGTCAAACGGGCCGAGGAGTCACTCACGGTCCTGCAGCAGAAGCTGGCCGACCTCGAGGCCGAGGAGCAGGAGGCGATCGACGCGCTCGAATCGAAGTTCGACGCGACGGGCGAGTCGCTTGAGAGGGTGCTCATGCGACCACGCAAGAGTGACATCACCGTGGACTCACTGGGCCTGGTCTGGATGCCCTATTGGCAGGATGAGAGCGGCTCGTTGCTGGGTGCCTGGGGATGAAGGCGAGGGATGCACTCGAGTGAGTAGCATCGCTGCCGGACGACGCAAACACCGAGGAGAGGAGAGGCACGGGATGTGGAAAGAATTCAAGGCGTTCATCGACCGAGGGAATCTGCTCCAGTTGGCCGTGGCCTTCATTATGGGCGTCACGTTCGCGGCAGTCGTCACCTCGCTGGTCAACGACATCATCATGCCGGCGGTAGGGCTCGCTCTCGGAGGAGTTGACTTCACCAGCCTCTTCGCCGTGATCAAGGACGGCGACCCGGCCGGGCCTTACAACACGGTCGAGCTCGCCAAGGAAGCCGGGGCGGTCACCATCAACTACGGCATCTTCATCAACACCGTCATCGTGTTCATCATCGTAGCGCTGGTGCTGTTCTTCATCACCAGGGCCTACATGAAGACACAGAAGCCGGCCGAGGTGACCACCAAGGAGTGCCCATACTGCAAATCGACCGTGCCCCTTGCAGCCGTCCGCTGCCCGCAGTGCACCTCGGACCTCACCGGAGAAGCCAAAACCTGACCACTTCCGGTCTGGACATAAAACGACGACCGCCCGCGGGGCGGGGCGCGCAGCGCCCCGCCCCGCCGCGTCTCTGCCCGTATACTGTGCTCCACCATGCCGGGACCCGCACCGACCCAACGCCACCAGTTCTTCGCGACCTGTCCGCGAAACACCGAGGGGCTGCTGCTGGAGGAGCTCCGCTCCCTGGGCGCGGCCGACGCCGCCGAGACCCGGGCCGGCGTAGCCTTCAGCGGGGAGCTGGCGCTCGCCTTCCGGGCCTGCCTCTGGTCTCGCGTGGCAAGCAGGATCATCCTGAAGCTGTCGTCTTTCGCGATCACCGGGCCGGATGACCTTTACGAGGCCGTTCACGGTCTGCCCTGGGAAGACCACCTCGATGTCTCTGGGACCCTGGCGGTCGAGGCCACCTCGACCGTCAGGCAGGGACCGCTCGCCCGGCTCAACACCCACTTCGCGGAGCAGCGTGTCAAAGACGCGATCGTCGATCGCTTCCGCGCGAAGACCGGAAAGCGGCCCGGGGTAGAGCTGCGCCGGCCCGACGTGCGTATCAGCCTACACCTGGGGCCCGCGGAAGCCATCGTCGGCCTCGACCTCTCTGGAGAGGGGTTGCACCGGCGCGGGTATCGTCCGGATGGCGGCGAAGCTCCCTTGAAGGAGAATCTAGCCGCGGCCATCCTCATAAGGGCAGGATGGCCCCGCGTCGCGGCGACCGGGGGAGTGCTCGTCGACCCGATGTGCGGGTCGGGGACCCTTCTCATCGAGGGAGCGTGGATGGCCGCCGACATAGCTCCGGGGATGCTCCGGGATTACTACGGCTTTCTGGGGTGGAAGGGCTTCGAGCCTACCGTGTGGGACCAGCTGCTCGACGAGGCGCGTGAACGCCGCCGGGCGGGCTTGAAACTGCTACCGGCGCTTTTCGGTTTCGACCTGGACAGGCGGACCCTCGAAGCCGCCCGTGGCAATGCGCGCCGGGCCGGGTTGGCAGGCCGCGTAGTCCTCGACATCCGGGCCCTCGCTGCGCTCGAGGCGCCTGAGCCGGCGCCCCGCCGCGGCCTGGTAATCACCAACCCGCCCTACGGCAGACGTCTCGGCGAGACGGAGGAACTCGTCGACCTGTATGAGACCTTGGGCGCAAGGCTCAAGGGATCCTTCTCAGGCTGGGAAGCGGCCGTCTTCACCGGTAACCCGGAACTGACGGCCCACCTGGGTCTGCGCGCCCACCGGGTGAACGTGCTTTACAACGGGCCTCTCCAGTGCAAACTACTGCTCTTCCATATCGGCGAGGCCGGCGGCGCCAGGACCGCTGCCCGCGGGGCCACCTCCGAGGAAGTCACGCCCCCGAAGACGGTCGGCGCAGGGGTCGGCACGGCGGCCGGCGCAGGGGCCGGCACGGCGGCCGGCACAGGGGTCGCCGGAACGGGCCGCGACGCCACAGGCGGCAGGGTGGGGGGCGCCGCGTCGGCCGGCAGCGGGGCGGCCATGTTCGGCAACCGGCTCCGCAAGAATCTGAGACACCTACGCCGTTGGGCCGCGCGTAGCGGCATTCACTGCTACCGTCTCTACGACGCCGACCTGCCCGAATACGCGGTGGCGATCGACCTTTACGAGGATTGGGCTCATGTACAGGAATACGCGCCACCGGGCACGGTCGATCCCGTGCGCGCGCGGCGCCGGCTGAGAGAGGTCATGGCCGTAGTCCCCGAGATCCTCGAGATCCCGCCGGAACACGCGGTGCTCAAGGTACGCCGTGCCCAGCGTGGCGCCGATCAGTATCAGAAGCTGCGCGATGCAGGCACATACCTCGAGGTGCACGAGGCCGGTCTGCGGTTCCTGGTCAATCTCACCGACTATCTCGACACGGGGCTCTTTCTCGACCACCGTCCGACCCGGGCACTCATCCGAGAGCTGGCCCCCGGTAGGCGCTTTCTCAATCTCTTCGGGTACACCGGCTCGGCCACGGTCTATGCAGCGGCGGGAGGCGCCGTTTCCACGACCACTGTAGACCTTTCGGCCGTCTACCTTGATTGGGCCCGGCGCAATCTCGAACTGAACGGGTTCTACGGTCCGGAGCACGGCTTTGTCCGCGCCGACTGCCTGGAGTGGCTCTCCCAAAGAGCCGCCGCCCTTGAGCAGGCTCCCACGTACGACCTCATCTTCCTCGACGCCCCCACGTTCTCCAACTCGAAGAGCATGCGTGGCACCTTGGACATCCAACGAGACCACGCTTGGTTGATCCGCATGGCCGTCAGACTGCTCTCCCCCCACGGGATCCTGCTCTTCTCCACCAACTTCCGCCATTTCCGGCTCGACCCGGCACTGGCCACGCAGCTCAGGGTCGCCGACATCACCAGACAGACAATCCCGCCCGATTTCGCCCGCAATCCCCGCATACATGCCTGCTTTCGAGTGACCGCTGCGCCTCCCGAGGGAGCGGCGGCCGCCGGCGCGAGACAGGCCGAAACGCCCCGTTCCCTCTCCCAGGTGAGTCCTGATGGCGATCGATCGCGCTGACCTGCCTTCGAACGGCGAACTGGCCGGGCTCCTCCAGACGATCGCCGACTACCTATCGCTCGACGGGGAGTCGCAATACCGCATCCTGGCCTATGAGAGAGCCGCGGCCCTCTTCAGCGGCCACCCGGTTTCGATAGCCGAGATGGCTTCCCACGGCGCACTGCGCGAGTTGCCGGGGATCGGGGCGGCCCTCGAGGCCAAGGTGCTGGAGTACATGGCGACCGGACGGGTGGCGTTCCTGGAAAAGCTCCGCGAGCGCTACCCGGAAGGCCTCCTGACGGTCATGCACCTGCCCGGGATGGGGCCCAAGAAGACCCGCCTGGTTTGGGAGGCGGCGGGGGTGGCGGACATCAGGGACCTCGAGCGGGCGTGCCGCGAGGGGCGCATCCGAGAGATCCCCGGTATGGGCGAAAGGACCGAGGCTAAGCTGCTCAGGGCTATCGAGGCCTGGGCGGCCAAGACGGCGGGAGAAGAAGGGCTGCGCCGCCTGCGCTCCTTGGTCGAGCCCCAGGCTGCGCACATGGTGGCGGCGCTGCGCGCGCTGCCGGCGGTGGTCGCGGCCGACCATGCCGGCAGTCTGCGCCGTCTACGGCCGACCGTGCGTGACATCGATCTGGTGGTCGCGTCGTTCGATCCGGGCCTGGTCATGGACGCGTTCTCCACTTTGCCCGAACTGGCCCGGATCGAGGAGAGAGGCGAGACGAAGCTGGTCGCCACCACACATACCGGCCTGGGGGTCGACCTGCGCATCGTCGGGCCCCAGTCATACGGCAACCTGCTCCAACATTCCACCGGTAGCGCCGACCACAACGTCGCTTTGCGCGGGTACGCCCAGCGTCGGGGCTACAAGATCAGCGAGTACCACGTGGAGCACCTCGAGTCCGGACGCCTCATCACCTGCGCGACAGAGGCCGAGGTCTACGGGTCGGTGGGGCTGGCCTACATCCCGCCCGAGTTGCGGGAGAACCAGGGGGAGATCGAGGCGGCCGAGGCAGGCAGGCTCCCCGACCTGGTCGATCTGCCCGACCTGCGCGGCGACCTGCATGTGCACTCCGACTGGACCGACGGACGCGCGAGCCTGGAGACGATGGCGGTAGCCGCACGCGACAGGGGCCTGACCTACCTGTGCTTCTGCGACCACTCGCAATCACTGGCCATGACCGGGGGACTCAATCCCGAGCGTCTGCTGGCTCAGATCGAGGCGATCAGGGCGCTCGACGCCCGTCTGGAGGGAATACGCGTCTTGGCCGGCATCGAGGTGGACATCCTCGCCGATGGCCGACTTGACCTGCCCGACGACGTCTTGGCCCGGCTCGATTTCGTGACCGCGAGCATCCATTCCGGGTTTGGCCAACCTCAGGCCAGAATAATGGAGCGATTGGCGAACGCGGTGCGCAACCCGTACGTGCGCTCCATCGGTCATCCGACCGGCCGTCTGCTCGGACGCCGTGAACCCTACGAGGTGGACGTCGAGACGCTCGCGCGCCTCGCGGTCGAGACCGGCACCTACCTGGAGATCAACGGTTCGCCCGACCGGCTCGACCTCACCGCGCCGGCCGCCCGCCGGGCCGCGGCTCTGGGAGCCGCCCTGGTCGTTTGTAGCGACGCGCACAGTCCAAGTGACTTCGAGAACCTACGGTTCGGCATCGGCGAAGCGCGGCGAGGGTGGCTGCGTAGCGACGACGTCGCCAACACCCGGCCCTGGGAGAGCTTGGGCCGGAGCCGTTGAACGACGGTCGCGGCCGGGGTGCCGGCAGTCCGGCCGCTAGGTCAGCGGCCCTCGGTGGAGAAGGGCGCCTCGTGCTCGGCACACGCCTCGTCCCCGGCCATGATGGCGCACGTCAAACCAATGACGTGGCTTTCGGGGAGGCGCATCACCCAGCACCCACACAATGCGCGGGTCACCTGGTCGAGACGCCGGTCGTCGCAGTGCGCGGGTGTCTGCCCGACATCTG
>JAJFUK010000005.1 GCA_021372435.1 Actinomycetes bacterium
CGGCGCCGGTGGGCGCGGTTCCTGCACCCGTCGTGACGGTCTGGCCACCGGTATCAACGGTCGTCTCCGATCCGGTGCCGTTCGTGACCGACGTCCCTTCGGACGTCTGCCCGCCGGCGGTGCTGTCGCTGCCCGCCTCTCCCGCTGCCTCCCCCGAGACGAAGCCGAGAGCCTGTACACATTCGGTCGACCACCAGAACGGCCGCACGGCCACCCCGGACGTGTCGACGATCTCATCTCCTATATCGCCGATGACCACATCGTTGATGGTGTCGATCACTACGGCATGCCGGATGGCGCCCCCGGTGAGATAGGCCTTCGTGCCGTCCGACCGGACGGCGATCTCGCGCGGTCAGTACGCGTCAAGCGGTATCCGCTTGGTGATCTCTTTGCCTGCCGTGTCGATGACGGCACAGAAGAAGTCCTCAGCCGCAGGTATCGAGGGGACCGTCTGGCCGCCTAGGATCTCCATGTACCCGGTGTCGGCGCTGCAGACCGCGTAGGCCTTCGCGCCACTGGGGACGAACCCGAGCCCGATCGAGAAAGAAGGCCCGGTACTCACATCCCAACGATCTTCGAGGGTGAGAGAGTCGACGACCCGCACCCGCTTCTTGTACGTCTCGCTGAAAAACACTTCTGAATCGTCCGGCTTGACCGCGATACCGCTGACCAAGGCCGTGGGAACCTCCTTCACGACCTCCCACGTGGTCAGATCGACAGACACCAGACGGCAGTCCTCAGTCTTCGCCATGACTTCCAGCCACCCGACCAAGTCACGCGGAGGAAGCTTGTCCAGCTCGTCACAGGCTACATAGGCCCGCTCCCCATCGAAGCTCACCGCGATCTGTCCCCCGAGCAGTTCGGGGATCGTGCGCACGACCCTGTCGGTCTCGGCGTCGATCACCTGCAGCCCGGCGTTCGAGGTGACCAGGATCAAGGAACCATCGGGAGTGCAGGCCACTCCCTCAGAGCACCCCCGCATGGCCGAATAGGGAAAGCCGCCTTCCTCTAACGCATCCATCACCCACGTGGAGGGGTCGCGGCCCTCGACCCCCGGCAGGGAGATCGCCAGGACCTCCTCTCCGGACTCGGCGTCGAAGACATGGAGCACCGGCTCATACATATCGGTCATCAAGAAGCGGCGCCCGTCCGGCGCCACGGCCACACTCAGGAGCGCACTCCCGGCGCCCGGCCGAGCAACCAGCGCATCCGACTCGGAGTCGATGCAGGCCGCGAATCCCTGGTATTCGATAACCCCGGACTGGATGTCGTCGAGGTCATACTCGGACTCAGCCACGTACGCGAACGGCGGCAGCGCCAGGCGCCGCTCGATCTCTTCTTGGCCGGCCTGCCCGGCGGCCGCCACGGCCCAGGTGGCAGACGTCGAGGAAGCGCCACCGGCGGCACCGGCCGTCCCCGGCCCAACCCATACGGCAAGAAGCAGACAGATAGTAGCCGCAGCGACTGCGGCGACACGGCGGGTCATGACGACGCTCCCCCTTCCGCCAATGCAGGCGCACCTCCGCTCCAGTGTACCGCCGGGCTCCGAGCCCGTAAAGCCGCGCTGCGCACGCCCGCAGGACCCGCCGCTACGCCGGCCGGCTGTCGCGCGGCAACATGTAGAGCACGTCCGCCGTCGGGTGCCGGTAGAGTCCGGTCCCCAATCGTTTCTGGTCAAGGAAGTGGCCGATCATCCCGATGGTCCGCCCCAGGACGAAGATGCCGTTGAGCGTCCCGATGTCGATGACTTCATCGAACTCCTCGACTGTGTACGCGCCGGTGGAGAGCAGGATGTCCACGAACAACACCCCCAGGCAGCCGTCCACGTTCAGTATCAGCGTGTTCTTCTTTGCCGTGGTCAGCTTCTCCACCTCGAGCGCGAAGTCCAGCAGGTCGTGCTTCGGCAGGTTGGCCGCGGCCCACTCTTTGAGCAGCGTCACCCGCATGTCTGGGTTCTGCACGCTCTTGATCATGTGCCCTATCCCTGGGATGTTCTCTCCCTTCTCCTTCATCTCGTCTACAAACTGCCGGGGGCTAAGGCCCCTATCCAGCGCTTCCTTGAAGCGGCGGGCCGCCCCGTCCAAGGCGCCGCCGAACCGGGGGCCGATGGTCAGCACGCCCGAGGCCACGGCCGCCGTCAGGTCCTTGCCCGCCCGAGCGGTCACGATGGCGTTGTGGGCCGCCGAAACACACGGGCCGTGATCGGCCGTGATCTTGAGCGCCAGGTCGAGGAAGTCGGCGGCGTATCTGGGCAGTCGCTTCTTGAACCAGAGGAGACAGATGACCTCGCCCAGCGTATACCCTTCGTTGATGACGGTGCTGATCGGCACCCCGGCGTAGAGGAGCTCCTCGCCAGAGTCGTCAGAGATGGTGCAGGTCACGTTGGTGGGCTTGCGCATGGTCCCGGGAAGGTACTCCGCCGGCATGACAGGTACCGGAGGCTCCGGGCCTTCCACGATATCGCCGCGCCTCTTGAGATCGTCGTAGACCGCGCGGATCTTCTCGCCGAAGTCGTTGTACGAGTCGGGGACGACCGCGCCCGCCTCCCGCAAGGCGGTGTTCTTGGCGTCAGCAGTCTCGGATGCGCCTTTCACCATGGCGCCGGCATGGCCGAACTGCACCTCGCTCGGGAACGCCTTCAGGCAGGTACCGGTCACCCACGCCACCACCGGCTTGGTCAAAGTGCCCCTTCGCAGAGCATCGGCTATGGCGTACTCTTCGCTGCCGCCCACCTCTCCGAGAACCACCATGAACTTGATCTCGGGGTTCGCCTCGTAGCGCAGCAGGTGTTCCAGAAGCGTCGACCCGGGATAGGTGTCGCCGCCGGTGGCTACGCCCTCGAGAAGACCATTAGAGTTCAGCGAGATCATGTGCGCCATCTCATTCAGCATGCCGCCCGATTTGGAGACGCATCCTACACTCCCCGCCCGATAGAGCTTCGACATGAGCAGGTTAGAGATGGCGCCGCCCGCGTTGCCGATCTTGAAGGCCCCTGCAGCGATCGCGCCCACGGTCGCCGGACCGATGATCCACTTCCCCAACACGTCTTTGAGGGCGATGAGCTGCCGCGTCTGTCTTTCTGGGACACCCTCGGCGATGATCGCCAGAGTCCGCACCGTGGGTGTCTGCAGAGCCTCCACCGACACGTCATGAGCGGAGCGGAAGGAGGCGAAGTTGATCACCACGTCGGATTCGGGGTGATCCCTCGCGGCCTGAGCCAGACTGTTGCACATAGGGAGGAGGATCTCCTTCCTTCCGAAGAAGACCTGCATGTTCCCCCTGCGAGGACCAGAGGGGTCGACGACGCAGGCGACCGACGGCATCTTCCTCCCAGAGAGATAGTCGAAGTCCAGCATCCTCTGGGCCGCCCGCTGCTGGTTGCCGAAGATGATGGCGGTGGTATCGCGATCGAAGAGCGTATAGTCGGGCCGAGCGGCCATCTTCAGTCCACCTCCTTCGGCAGGCTATCCAGCGCTTCCTTGACCACCGCCGTCATATGCATCTCGGGGCCGTGGATCTGCATATCGAGTCCGAGCCGCTCGGCGGCCTCCCTCATCCGCGCCAGGCCCTGGACGTAGTTCGGTCCGCCGCGGCGCACGTAGATCCGGATGTTGTTTTCCTTGAGTCTTGCCGCGTACTCCTCCAGCGCCTCGATGATGCCCTCGAAGGTCGTGGCGACATCGGTGAAGTTGGCGATGCCGCCCCCGATGATGAGGACCTTTCCGCCCTCGACCCTCTCGCGGGTCATGAGGTCGAGGATGGTCCTCGCGTATTCCCGGGTCTCCGCCGTGGAAGGATCGCCGGAATACTCGCCGTAGTCGGCGAGTTCGTCCATATAGCCGAGGTCGACGACCGTATCGGCGTAGATCACACTCGCTCCCCCGCCCGCCACCATGGTCCAGACCCGTCCCCGAGGATTGAGGATGGTCAGCTTCAACGACGCGCCCGACCTCTCATCGAGCGCCTCGATGTAGGCTTCTTCTTTGGTCCGAGCGCGGCCGAAGGGCGGCGGGAAGTCAAGGGGGCCCCACAGCTCTTCACACAGGAAGGCGGCGCTGTCGTCCAGGCGGGCCTTGACGTCGACCGGGATGATCTCCCTATCGGTGACCACCAAGGGATTGAATTCCAGAAAGCCGAAGTGCAGCTCCACGTAACAGGCGAAACAGGCCCGTAGCAGCTCGACCAGAGCCTTCAGCGCGACCCCCTCGACCTGCCCGGAAAGGAGTGTCTTCAAGTCAAGGGTATCCGCGTCGGCCCCGATGGGCACGTCGATCGAGGTCAGGCCGTTCTTCGTCGACTCGACCTCCACACCGCCGGCCTTCGAGAACAGCACCATATCGCCCCGCCGATGGCCGGTGAAGGCCAGGTAGTACTCCTGATCGGGTGCGTGCGCCACGAGCGGCTCCACGATGAAGTGGGTGAGGGTACCGGTAACCCCAGCGTCGGCCGGGTTTCCCTGAGGATCGAACTCCCGGTGGATCGCGACCTCTCTCCCCAGGTGCCCGTCGATCCAGGCCACAGCCTCCTCGAAACCCACGTCGGCAAAAACCAGCCCGTTCTTGCCTCTCTTACCGAACAGTTGGTCGGGCTTCACGACCAGTCTGGACGTCTTCAGCCAAGAGTTGTCATCCGCCGACTCTTCGAGCCCCAGCCCGGAGGTCACAAGCACCGACCTACCCTCGTAACCTATCCGCCCGCCCGAGCATCGCCTCAGATGTCTCTCCAGCAGCTTCTTCGCGTCGTATTCCCTGATCGCCTTTTGTGCCATCGGCATCGCCCCCGTCGGCTCTGTTCCGCGCTGGACGCTCAAGCCCCATCCTACGCTTTCTGGCACCGCGTGTGTCCGGCCTCAGAATTCGATCAAGAGCCGGCGACGGCCAAGCGACGCCGCTCCGGCTGCTATGGATAAGTGCTTGGTAGCAACGTGGGAGCGCTCGTAGCGGCGGCGCTACGAGCGCGACTCATGGCGTCTCTCCAGACTGCGTCTAGAGCCCTAGGTAGGCCTTGCGCACGTGGTCGCTCTCCCGGAGGAAGGTGCAGGAGCCCTGTAGGGCGATGCGGCCGTTCTCCAGCACGTAGGCCCGGTCCGCAGTGGCCAGGGTCTGCCGCACGTTCTGCTCCACGAGCAGGATGGTGATGCCCTCCTTGTGCAGCGACCCCAGGATATCGAAGACCTCGGAGACCACCCGGGGGGCCAGCCCGTTGGAGGGCTCATCGATGATGACCAACCTGGGCTTGGACATCAGACCCCGGCCCATGGCCAGCATCTGCTGCTCGCCGCCGCTCAGGGTACGGGCCAGTTGACCGGCGCGCTCCTCGAGGCGGGGGAAGAGGCTGAAGACCCACTTCATGGTCTCCCGACGCTCCTTCCAGGTCCTTTTGGGGTAGGCCCCCATCTCCAGGTTCTCCTTGATGGACATGTCGGTGAACAGCTTGCGGCCCTCGGGGATGTGGGACAGCCCCAGGTCGACGATGTCGTTGGCGTGCAGAGTGTCGATCCGCTTGCCCAGGAAGGTGATCGAGCCCGACCAAGGCTTGATCACGCCCGAGATGGTCTTGAGCAGAGTGGTCTTGCCCGCTCCGTTGGCCCCGACCAGGGCCACGAACTCGCCTTCCTCCACCTTGAGGCACAGATCCCAGAGGACCTGCACCCGGCCGTATCCCGTGCTTAGGCCCTCGATCTCAAGCATCGCATTCTTCCCCAAGATAGACTTCGATCACCTGCGGGTTGGCCGCCACTTCTTCCGGGGTGCCTTCGGCGATCTTCTTTCCGTAGTCCAACACGATGATGCGGTCGCTGATCTTCATGATGGCCTGCATCACGTGCTCGATCATGATGACGGTGATGCCGCGGGACCTGAGCTGCGCGACGTCACTCATGGCTTCGGTTACCTCGGTGGGGGTCAGTCCGGCCATCAACTCGTCCAGCAGGAGCAACTCCGGCTCGCTGGCGATGGCACGGGCCATCTCGAGGCGTTTCTGCTGAGCAAGGGTGAGATCCCCGGCAGGGATGTCCTTGAGAGGAGTCAGATCGACGAACTCGAGCGCTTCCTCGGCCTTCTTTCTTGCCTGCGCGGAGCTGACATAATGGCCCGTCCCGAACAGCGCTCCCACCATCACGTTCCTTATCACTGGAACATCGGCGAAGATCTTGACCGTCTGAAACGTTCGGGCGATGCCGAGCCGGCAGATCTTATACGCCGGTAGCGGCGTGATATCCCGTCCTTTGAAGATGATCCTTCCCGGCTTCGGTTTGAGCGCAGCCGAGATGAGGTTGAAGAGCGTCGTCTTGCCGGCTCCGTTAGGTCCTATTAGGCCGAGTATCTCGCCCTGGTCCACGTAGAAGTCGACGTCGGACACCGCAGCCAGACCGCCGAAATACCGGGTCACTCCTTCACCTTCAAGCAGGTGCACCTCGACCCCCTCTGATCTTGCCCCAGACCTGTTCTGCCAAACCCACTATGCCCCGAGGCATGAACGCGATTGCCAGGATGAGCACGACGCCGAAGATGAGCATGTACAGGTCCGGGAACCGGGTGAGCAGCAGTTCGCCGAGATAGGTGAAGACCGCCGCTCCGATCACCGGGCCCACAAGGTTGCCCATACCGCCGAACAGCGCCATCAGCACCGGCCAGAAAGACGTGTTGAGGCTGAAGGCGATGCCGGGATCGATGTAGGTCCGCCGGGTCGCGATGATCGCCCCCGCCATTCCCATGACGAAGGCGCTCGCCGCGAAGACCATGACCTTCGTCAGTACCACGTTGATGCCGCTGTGGGCCGCGGCTTCCTCATATTGGCCGATGCTTTGCAGGGCAAGGCCGTAGCGCGACCGCCTGATAAGAACGGCCATGACCAGAGTGACTATCGTGACTATGAGCATGGCGTAGTAGGCGGTCTGGGTGCTCTCGGTGACTACGAACCGGCCGCGCGTCCCGGTCACCACGCGCTCGACCTCCAGCACCACAGAGGTGACCATCAGCGTAAGCGCGAACGTGAAGATGGCGAAGTACACGCCTCGCAGCCGGAGCGTCAGGGCGCCGACCACCAGAGCCATCACGAAAGACACGGCCCCGGCGATGATGATCACCGCCACGAAGGGAAGAGGGCCATTGAAGACGGCGGCTATGTAGAAGCCGACGCCGTAGAAGGCGGCGGTCGCCAGCGACATGTAGTTGGTAGGCCCGGAGAAGATCATCCAGCCCACAGTCAGAACCACGTAGCGCAGGATGTCGGTAAGAAGCGTGACGAGGTACCCTTGGGTCAGCGTCGGCAGCAGCGACAGCACTATGAACACTACGAGCAGCAGCCCCGACGCGGCCCAACGAGCAGGTGTAAGTCGCTTGATGTTCATCTATTTACCCATGATCCCTTTAGGCCTGACCAGGAGCAGCAGGATGAAGACGAGGTAGTATGCGATCAACGTCCAGGTCGGCTGGAAGTACGTCACGATCTGAGACACGATCCCCAAGACGACGCCGCCGATCATCGCCCCGCTGACACTGCCCAGGCCTCCCAGGACGACCACGATCATCGCGATGACCGTGTACTGAAGTCCCATGCTCGTCTGGATGGCGTAGAGCGTACTGAGCAGGCTGCCGGCGATGCCCGCCATCGCCACGCCCAGTCCGAAGCATACGGCAAGAACGCTGTTGATATTGACGCCCATGAGTCCGGCCGTGGTCGGATCTTGCGAAGAAGCGCGGATGGCCTTGCCCATCCGGGTACGGGCCAGAAAGATATAGAAAACTACTCCTATGACGATGACGACCCCCAGCGCTACCAACCGGTTCAGGGGGATCTGCGCGCCGGTGACGGTCCGGTTCAAATACATGACCTGGTAGTTCTGCGAGCCCCAGATGATCCGGGCTATGTTCTGGACGACATACAGCAGGCCAAAAGACGCCAACATCGATTTGCCCTCGAACACGTCCAACGTAGGCGATGTATCCATGAGACGACGGAACAGGGTCGCGTGGAGGATCCAACCGATCACAAAGGTCAGGGGGGCCGTGATCAAGATGGACACCAGCGGGTCGAGGTGGATAGTACTGCCGAACAGCCAGAACGTGACGAACGACCCGATCATGATGAACTCGCCGTGGGCGACGTTCATGACCCGCCCGACACCGTATTGCAGGCTCAACCCCACGGAGACAAGAGCGAAGATGCCTCCGAGCAGCAGGCCGGTGATGATGATGTCCCTGATTACTACCATGCAGGATCCTTCTTAGTACTGCACCGTGACCAAGCCTGAGCCGAGCCCCTCCCGGGGCGCACCTTCGGTGCGCCCCGGGAGGGTCGCCCGTCCGATGGGCTGTTCAGCTCTTCTAAAGCACCCGCGATCTACGTGGTGCTGCTCGTCGACGACTTGGCCGCTTCCTTCCAAGTCGGTTTCGGATACCAGATCTCCGCCGTGCGCTTCGCACCCGGATCGATGACCTGCGGGTAGCCGTTCTGCCACTGACCGATCTGGCCGGCGTAGCAGGAGCGGTCCAGGATCTGGGCGGTCATGAACATGTCGTCGCTCATGATGGTCGGGAAGTGCGCCGTGCGTAGCACCTCGGCTATCTTCTGATGATCGAGGGTCGCCGCCTTCTCGATGCACTTCTGGATGAACTCCAGCTCGGCTCCGTAGATCAGCGGACCCCAGAAGTCCACGTTCGCCTTGTCGCCCACTTTGGCGATGAACTTCTCGTAGTACGCCTGCGCCGCCGGACTCTGCTTCGGAGACCAGGCGCCTTCGAACATGATCCCGTCGGCAGCGCCTTGGAAGACGTTGTAGACGACTTCCGTGGAGCCGCCCGGCCCGGCCAGGTAGGCTTTGGGGTTGTAGTCGAGCTGGATCATCGTCTGGAGGACCAGGATGTACTGTTCCGGGTACACGAAACCACAGACTACATCGGGGTTCTCTCCCTGCCACTTCTTAACGATGCTCGAGACGTCCTTGATGCCGAATGGGATCGAAGTGCTGCTCAAGATCTCGATGCCCGCGCTGGGGAAGAACAGCTGAGCCTGGCTCGAGTACTCGATGCCGTGCAGGTCTTCGAGGTAGACGATAGACACCGTCTTCGCTCCTAGTTCCTGCATGATCTCCGCGAAGACGGGGAGCTGGTAGTGGTTGGAGTAGTTGAGGAACTGGAAGAAGAGGGGCAGCGAGCCCTTGGCCATCTCGGCCTCGAGCGTGGTGGCGCCCCCCTCGGCGCTACACAGGACGTACCCGCGCGACTGGGCAAGGCCGGCCCCGGCGAACAGGAAGGCAGTGCTCTGCGGCCCGAGCAGCCAGTCGACCTTGTCCTCCTCCATCAGCTTCGTCATGAGACGCATGCAGGTGTCGAGGTCGCTCTGGTCGTCGTAGACCTTCAACTCAACGGGGAGTTTCTTGCCGGCGATGTTGATTCCGCCGGCCGCGTTCATGTCGTCCACCCAGATCTTATAGGCGGGACCAAAATGCGCCTGCTCGAACATCGCGTACATGCCGGAGATCGGGCGTGCCCCGCCGATCACGAACTTGTCCTGGGCCGGAGGCGTCGGGCCTGCAGCCACCGTGGTCCCGGGCGCGGCTGTGGTAGTCGTCTCCTCCTCTCCGCCGCAGGCGGAGAGGATGCCGCCCAGAGCGCCGCTGGCGCCGATGGCCGCCCCGGCAAGACCGGCGTATTTCAGGAACTGGCGCCGGCTGACCGGCCTACTCGCGATCGAACTCTCCTCGGTCGTCTTGGGATCTTGCTCATCTTGCATCATGTAGTCCTCCCTCCATCTGCCGGATCTCTCGAGCCTGTCCCGGCCGTCCCGGCTCCATAGCCGTGACGGCAGTCACAGGTCCCCTGTTACGTCGAGGGTTTCCCTGTCTAGTAACGATCAGCGTCAAACGATCACCTCCTACGGACTTTCGTCCCAACGCCTGTTACACCTAGGCCGTTATCGATACCGTCCGTACTCCCAGGCCGTGTGGATCATGGCGTGCAGATTCTCGCTTTTGCCGTTCTCGGCCACTGCGCCGCAATCAAGGACGAACCCGCCGCCCTTGCCCGCGGTGTCGATGAGCCGGCGGCAGTATTCGGCCGTCTCTTCGGGAGTGCCGGCATACAGCAATGAAAGCGGCACGTTCCCCTGGATGCAGGCCACCGTGCCGATGGTCTCCTTGGCCCGGGCCATGTCCGTCTGATCGAACAACCAGACCGTCGAGGCCTTCGGCAGGTCCATGATGGCCTCGAGACGCGACCCGTAGCGCCCTTCGGCGAACAGGAACGGGATAAGGCCCTCCTCGATGAGACCCAGGATCGTCGCCCTCAGGCTCGGCCAATAGAAGGTCCTGAACTGCTCGTCGCTCATGAAGCCGTCGGCGCCCTTGTGCAGCGGCATGAAGATGACCGGGGTCGCCGGCCCGCCGCCCGGACGCCGCGTGACGAAGTCGATCGCCACCTGGGTCAGGCGATCGCAGGCGGCAAGGACCTTTTCGGGATGGCGGAACATGTCGATGATGACGCCTCTGGTGCCGCGCAAGGTGTCGCCCAGGATATCGAAGGGGGCCTTCGAAGCTCCTCCCCAGTACGAGGGAAAACCCAGCGCGGTGAGCTCGGCGATCTTTGCGAAGGTCACCTCGGCCCACCCGCCGACGAGACCGGCAGCCTTGGTGAGCCTCGCCAGACCTTCCGTCATCTCCGCTGAGCCCCACGCGCCCACGTGCCCGGAGACAAAAGGCAGCTCGATGAAGTCGAAGAGCGAGGACAGATTGGCGAACCCCCCGAAGGCGCCTACGGTACGGGGCAGGTAAACACGAAGCATGTAGTCCGACGGGTCCGCGATGAGATGGTCGTACTCCTCAGGAAGCATCCATTCCTTTTCGTTGTACTGGTACCCCACCTCTTTCGCCACTCCATGGCCGGGCCAGGAGTAGAGCCTATAGTCAAGCGTCTCGAACACCGCGCCCGGCGTGGTCTGGAGAACCGGACTGACCATGACATCGGGCTTAAACTCGAGATTGAAATCGACCCAGGCCTGCGCGGCCTTCGCGGCGTCGTTCATGGCCTCATAAGGGGTCATTCCCGCCCAGAAGGCCGGCCAGAAGCCGGAGGTCAAGCTTACCGGCACCCGATCCGGCTCCTCGAGGTTGATGGCGGCGATGAGGCGGTTCACCCGGGCCTTGTAGTCCGCCTCGGCCTCGGGAGAAGCGAACTCGATCCCAGGATCACGCCACTTCTCGATACGGGCGGCCCGTCTCTCCGCAGGAGTCATGTCCTTCCAAGCTTTCTCCGTCATCTCTAGTTCACCCCCACCGCTTCTTTAGCGAAGGCCACCGCCGCCATGGCGTCGTCCCCGTAGGCGTCGGCTCCGGTGTAGCGGCGCACGGTGTCGTCCATCTGGCCGCCGCCGATGATCACCTTAAGACCGTCCCGCAGTCCGGCCTTCT
>JAJFUK010000016.1 GCA_021372435.1 Actinomycetes bacterium
CACCCGTCCGCCGCGGCTTGAGCGGCGTCTCAGTCCGACGCATGCTGCTAATGGTCAGATGGTCCTACCTACCCGACGCCCAGTGGCCTGTGCTCACGGTGACGGCGTGCTTCATGGGCCCGTCTCCGCGACCATGTCCGCGACGTCGTTCGGCCCCTTCGTCACCGCTCGAAAACTCATGATCTCGTCCCGCGACCGGAGGCAGACCAGCAACTGCCGGCATCCAGGAACCCGGCGAGCCCCGCACAAGACCCGAGAGAGCCGGTGCCGAGGAACGGGCGTCCTCCAGGACCGCTTGGGCTACGAGGTCGGACCGGCTTCTGCGGAGTCTGTCCCGGTCGGAAAGGGTGATCGTACGGCGGTGGGTGTGTCTCTCTGACGGGTGGGTGTCAGATCGCGCGATAGTGGACCTAAGGATCCCGCGCTTGCGACAAGGGCCAACATCACATCGGGAGCGAATGGAGCCAGCACCACCGTAAGCTTGTCAAATTCGATCCTCATGGCGTTCAGGAACCCGGCCTGCACCTGCAGCCCGAAGCGTTGAACGGCCTCCACGCTGTCGATCGCGAGTGCGGCAATGGTCGCCGAGTCGACATCGGTGTTCTGCAGACCGTTGATGATCAGCCCTTGGTCTGAGACGAGCAGCGCAGCCCTCATGCCTGGTATCGTCATATACTCGGCCAGCGCGTCACGGAGCGGGTCGCCCTCCTTGGGGCCCTTCGTGCCGTCCATTCACGTCTCCTCTCGGATCCCGATCTGACCGAGTTGCGTCCGCAGAAGGGCTGCTGCCCGCCCGGCGTGAGCCTCTTCGCGGTATCGAAGCTCCAGCCCTTGGGGACGCGCCGCCACCTCCGAGACGAACATGACGCTGCGCTGAAGCCGGGGGTCCTCATCCCACTGGAGACCGTCGACGGGCCACGACACCATCGAGTCGCCGGAAAGGAACAGATCGTTCGTCTCTGCCCGGGTCAGATGAGCCCTCACCGCCACGACCCAGGTCCCCGACTCCGCCTCTCGCCTCACTGTCACCGAGTAACCCATGACGCCATCATATAGCACCCCGCCTTTGGGAGAGGCACCGCTTCACGTCCCTGTCGGAACGGATCGGCCACCTCACTTCGGTCCGGACGCGGCGAGGCATCATGCCCGGTTGCGCTCGTGAGGCTCCCACACCCACGCCTCCCCGCCTCGCTCTTTCCGATCGCGTTCCCTGTCTCCGAGACCCCGCCTTGAAACGCCTTCGCACCCCGCCTTGAAACGCCTTCTTACGTCCGATCCCAACCCCGGGATCAGGAACGCAGCTTTCGCGCCAGTTCCCGGAGTTCTTGCTCATCTTTGAATGGGACTTCCACCACCCCTCCGCCGTCCCGCGACTTCACCCTCGGGGTCACCCCCAGCAGACCATAGATAGAGTCCTTGATGTCGTCAACGAGTACCTGGTCGAGACGGGAACGCCCGCGCTCCCCGGCCGTCTCCTGCCCTCGGGACAGGCGCCGCACTTCCTCCTCTACTTGTCGCACCGAGAGGCCTTTTTCGATCACACGGCGGGCCAATTGCACCTGCTTGCCCCTCTCGGCCAGTCCCAGCAAGGCCCGAGCGTGCCCCTCGGAGAGCTCCCCGCTGGAGAGTGAATCCTGCACCGGGGCAGGTAGGTCGAGCAGCCGGATCTTGTTGGCTATGGCCGACCTGCTCTTGCCGACACGCGCGGCCAGGCTCTCCTGAGTGACGCCGAGATCCTCGAGCAGAACCTTGAGGGCATAGGCTTCATCCACCGGGTTGAGTTGTTGACGAACCACGTTCTCCACCAGCGCCAGTTCGAGACTCTCAGTGTCGGACGCCATCCTCACGATGGCAGGGATGATCGTGAACCCCGCCTTCTGCGCCGCCCGCCATCTGCGTTCGCCCGCGATGAGCTCATAGCCTCCCTGCACTTCCCTCACGATGACCGGCTGGACGACGCCCACTGCAGCGATGGAAGTGGCCAGCTCATCCAGGGCGGCCGAGTCGAACGCCCTGCGCGGCTGTCGCGGGTTTCTCCGAATGGCCCCGGTCGGCAGTTCGATGACACCGCCCATGGTGCCCGGCGCGTGACCGGCTACGTCTATCGATGTAAGCGGCGCCAACCCCTCGGCATCTTCGCCGAGAAGCGCGGCCAGTCCTCGACCCAGCCCGGTTTTCTTAACCATGGTCCACAACCTCCAACGCGAGATCGAAATATGCATCCGAACCAGGGCAATGCGGGTCCAGCATGAATACCGGCACTCCGTGGCTGGGCGCCTCGGCCAGACGCACGTTGCGGGGCACCACGGTCTTGAAACTCAGGGCAGGGAAATGGGTCCGGATCTCTTGTTCGACCTGCCGAGCCAAGGTGGTGCGTAAGTCGACCATCGTCAACACGAGACCCGCGATCGTCAGGGCGGGGTTGAGCCGCAGTCTCACGGCCCCGATGGTCGACATCAGCTGGGCCAGTCCCTCCAGAGCGTAGTACTCGGTCTGGACGGGGATTATCACCTGGTCGGCCGCGACGAGGGCGTTGACCGTCAAGAGCCCCAGGGAGGGCGGGCAATCGATGAAGATGAATGAGTAGTCGGCCCTCGGAAAACCCGGCTCGGCCAAGGCGTTCCTAAGCCGAGACTCGCGGTGCTCCAAAGCGGGCAACAGGACACTCGCGCCCGCTACATCAGGACTAGAGGGAACGAGATCCAACCCCGGCACCGAGGAAGGTCTGACAATAGAGGCTATGCCGCATTCTCCCAGCAGTACGTCGAGTATGGCCGGCTGCCCTTTCGGGACCCGCACACCCAGGCCATGCGAGGCGTTCGCCTGGGAATCCATGTCCACCAGAAGGACCCGTTCGCCCGACTGGGCTAGACAGGCCGCCAGGTTGATGGCGGTCGTGGTCTTCCCCACTCCCCCCTTTTGATTCGCTATGGCGTAGATCAGAACCGTACCCTCTTGCAACTCGTTCCAAAACAAAGCCGCGCCCGCGCAGTGAACGCTTTTGCGACAGCCACCCCCGGACTCCCGGTCGAGCAGGTTCCTCTATAAGCGACCATCTGGGCTGCTGTCCGCAGACCCGGCTTCGCCCCCCAGAGGCCGTTTAGACGGGACACCCGGACGGCGCGGATACTCGGCGGGAGTAGGCCGGGTCTTCACGGCCACGTACGCCCATCGGTTCTCCGCCCCGACGAAGGGATGCAACCGGATCTCGTCCAGTCCGTCAGCCCCAAGTATACCGGCAGCCCTCGAGGCCTCAATACACTCTTGGTCCGAGACCGAGCCTTTCATCGCGACCATCGTCCCTCCAAGCCGAAGAAGAGGCAGCGAATACTCCGCGACCACCGGAAGTGACGCAAGCGCTCTCGAGACAGCAACGTCATAGGCCCCCCGCCCTGCCCCCTGACCATGATCCTCCGCCCGGGCACACAACACTGTGACGTTCGAGAGTCCGAGGGTCCGAGCTGCGGTCTCGATGAAGCTACATTTTTTGTGCCGCGATTCCAGAGCCGATATCTGCATCTCGGGGAGGGCCAGCCCCAGGACCAGGGCCGGAAGACCCGCGCCGGAACCGATATCGACCAGACTCCCCGCCGCCAAGACCGGCTCGAGGTCGAGCAACGAGAGTGAATCGAGGAAATGCCGGCGCTCCACCTCCCCGGGATCGTCGATCCCGCTCACGTTGAACCCGGCCCCAAGGATGAGATCCCCGAGGACGCTCAATCCCGCTGCTACCTTTCCATCGCGATCGTGGGCTGCATACCGGTCCAAGCAGAGGAGTCTCACGGCGAAAGCCTCAGCCTCGGCATCCTCCGCCGGCGGGGGGCAACACGCCGGGGGGCAGGCGCCCCGCCAAAGGGCGCACCTGCCCCCGGCGGCAGGTCCGCATTCGGCGACACATCAGCACGCGGCGGCATCAGTCTCAAGCGCTTCCGATGCGTGAAGAAAGCGGTGAAGATGGATGAGGAGGACCGAGATATCGGCCGGAGAGACCCCGGGGATGCGCGAGGCCTGCCCCACCGTGGTGGGACGGATTCTACTCAATTTATCCTTGGCCTCGTATGTCAGACCCTCGAGCGAGCGGTACTCGAAGTCACCCGGGATGGCCAGGGTCTCGGTAGCGGTATGGCGCTTGATCTCCGCCCTCTGTCTACGGATGTAGCCCTCGTACCGAGACTGGATCTCCAACTGCTCCACCACCTCCGTGGGCGCCGAAGAAAGGCGCTGGCGGTCTGCCGGCGAGACAAGGTCCACAAGGTCTGCATAGGTCACCTGCGGCCGGCGCAGCACCTTTGCGGCACTCTGCGACTCCTCCAGAGGCGCCGTTCCCAAGGATCCGAGCAGTCGATCGCTCTCAGAACCCGCGTGGACCTGGATCGTGTCCAGCATTTCCGCATATTCGGCCAGGGCCCGCTGTTTCTTTTCGACCACGGCCATCTGTTCATCGCTGATCAGTCCCAGACCGTGCCCCAGGTGCGAAAGTCTGTCGGCAGCATTGTCGTGCCGCAATAAGAGCCGATACTCGGCCCGGGAGGTGAACATGCGATACGGTTCGTCGACCCCTTTGGTCACGAGATCGTCGATAAGTACCCCGATGTATGCCTGGTCCCGGCAAAGGATAAAGGGCGGTCGGTCGCGCACGTACAGCGCCGCGTTGATGCCGGCCATCAATCCTTGGGCGGCGGCTTCCTCGTACCCGGAGGTACCGTTGATCTGACCTGCGCTGAAAAGGCCGCTCACGGTCTTGGAGTGGAGCGCGAGCGTCAGTTGCTGGGGAGGTAGGTAGTCGTATTCGACCGCGTAGCCCGGCCGCACGAGACGCGCCCGTTCCAGCCCTGGGGTCGCGCGGATGATCATGTCCTGTACGAACACAGGAAGACTGGTAGTCAGTCCCTGCAGGTACATCTCCCTCGTACTTACGCCTTCCGGCTCCACGAACACAGGATGCTGTTCTCTATCGGGAAAATTGATGAGCTTCCGGTCGATCGAGGGACAATAGCGCGGACCTTTGCCGCTGACGGATCCACTTCTGAGCGGGCTTAGGTGGAGATGCGCGGATACGACCTCATGGGTGGCCGGCGTGGTATGGGTGAGATAGCAGGGCACTTGCTTGCGCGGAGCGGGGAGTTGCCAGTGAGAGAACGACAGAGGCTGAGGATCGCCTTCCTGCAGCACCATGCGACCTGGGTCGATCGTGGTCCCATCGATGCGGGGCGGTGTAGCCGATTGGAAGCGATCGAGCTCCAACCCCAGAGCGCGTAGGCTCCCCGAGAGATGCTGAGCGGGGAGCTCGCCCACTCTGCCTGCGGGATAGCTGCGGTCTCCGACGACGACCTTGGCCCGCAGGAAGGTCCCGGTTGCCAGGACGACTGCGCGACAGTACAGTCTGCGGCCGTCGGCCAACCTGAGGCCCGTGATTGTTTCACGTGAAACATCGAGAGAGACCGCCTCACCCTGGATCAGGGAGAGATTCGGCGTCCGGCTGAGTACGACCTTCATCCAATCCTCGTACAGCCTCTTGTCCGCCTGCGCCCTCAGCGCCCGCACCGCCGGGCCCTTCGAGGTGTTCAACATCTTGAGCTGGATGAAGGCCCGGTCTGCGTTGCGGCCTTGCTCGCCCCCGAGCGCGTCCACCTCACGCGTCAGCTGACCTTTGCCGACTCCTCCCACAGCCGGGTTGCAGGGCATCAAGGCGATGTTATCAAGATGGAGCGTCACTATGGCCGTGCAGCAGCCCATGCGAGCGGCCGCCAGAGCGGCCTCGCATCCGGCGTGCCCACCGCCCACGACCACCACGTCGTACGTCCACGCACGCCGCCCCGTCAAGCCCGACACGGGGCTCTTCTCCGCCACGGCTCGCCTTTCACTCACGCTATCACCGCCGAGGGCGGCAGGACCTTGTCGCATCCCGCCGGCGCACCGGACACACTCCGAGCCACCCGCACGCCCGAAGCAAGGCTCTCCAGATAGTCGGCCGCTCCGCCCGCCCGTCCCGCGATCCAGACAGGCAGGGGCGGGCACCCCGCGACCGTCAGCCGGCCCGTCCTATCGACGTTGGTGACCACGAGGCCGATCACTTCATGACCGAGACGGCTTGCGACCGGCTCCTCCTCCAAACCAGCCTCGTCTGCATCGTAAGCCGTGTCCTCTTCTCCGCCGGCGCTCCCCACCGATACCGGCATGAGATATGTCTCTCCCAACGCTGCCCCATCGGGCGACAGCCACGGCCGCGCCGCCCCGTCCAACCCCACAGTAACTACGACGTCCGTACTTCGCAGCTCTTCAGACCAATGAACGGCGGGCGGGTAGTGAGCCGGCCACATCGTCACCGAGGTCGTCACCGGGCCGGCGGACGCCCCCGCTCTCCGCCCCCCACCCTCTAACCTCTCTCTGAGGGGCCCGCTCGCCGTGAGACGCGCTCTGCGATAGCGGTCTGCCCCGCCCACGCCGCCAAAAACGCCGCCCCTCCCGGCTCTCCGACCGATACCACAGTCGACACCGTGTGTCGCGAACCACGACCCGAGCTTGATCGACCGCCGGCTGAAGACGGCCCCCAGCGATTCGAGCGCGCCTTGCAGCCCCTCGGCAGAGCTCTCCCCGTATCTTCCGCCCGGCAGGACGCCGTCGCCGAGCCGCACTTCGCCCCCCAGGCCCAACCCTACCGCCAGAACCACGGCCTCCGCCTCGAGCGTCTCTCCAAAGGCCGTGCTCACCGTCACCCGGCGCGGATCGCCCTCCCCACCACCCGCCGTTCCTCTCCTGGTGGGCTCTCCCGCCATGACCTTCAGATCGATCACCAGCCCCTGCCGAAACTCGAGCCCCGGCATCCCTTCCAGCGCTCGTTTACTCTCAATGCTCAGCATTCTCCTGTCGACGAAGAAGAAAGCTGCCTCCACGTCCGGCGCGGCCGAGGCATCGAGCCAGACCGAGCGCAGGGCTGGGGGCAGCACGGCCAACGTCTCGATGATCCGGTCCCAACCCCCGACCCCACCTTCCACCACCGGGCCGTATCCCGGCTGTCCCACCGCGTCCAAAGCGCTGTTCAAGACGACCACAGGGATGCCACTCGCGGAAAGGGTCGCCGCACAGGCACAGCCCGAGACGCCTGCGCCGATGATTATGACCGCCGGGCGCGGTCGCGAGCCCGGCCCCTCCGCCGCCATCGACCGCCTCTTCTCTCCTCGGAGCCCGCCCACTGCCTCGACTCACTTGCCCAAGCAGAATTTGCTGAAAATCTCATCCAACAGGTCGGCCGTCAGATCCTCTCCCGTGATGCGGCCCAAAGCCTCTACCGCCCCCCGGATGTCCTCGCAGACGAGTTCATCGCCGGCACCGTCGGCGACCCCCTGCAGGGCCGTCCCGGTACACTCCGCCGCTTCCCCGACCAGGACACGCTGCCTTTCGCTCGCCAAGACCGGCTCTTCGAGGTGGAACTCCTCACCGCCGGTCACGACTTGCTGGATGGCAGAGCGGAGTTCGTCGAGACCGCTGCCGGTCAGCGCGGAGACCACGCATATCCTGCGCTGTGGCGCCCCCAAGTCCTGCGTGGCCGGAGCAGCCCCTGTGGGCACGGTATTCCCACGCTGCCCCCTGCCTGCGACCTCTCCTCCCAAGATGTGGTCGCGCAGGGCCTGCACCCGGCCCTGCTCGTCCTCCACAAGATCAGCCTTGTTTCCCACGATTATCGAGCGCGCAGGGTCGAGATCGAGGATCAGCCGCCGGTCGTCGTCGTCCCACGCCGCCGACAAATCGATCACTGCTAAGACCAGGTCCGCCTGCTCCATGGCTTTGACAGACCGTGCCACTCCCAGCTGCTCCACGTACCCGCCATCGTTCCGAATCCCAGCTGTGTCTACCAGGTGGACGGGGATGCCCCTGATCTCCATCAGCTCCTCGACGGTGTCCCTCGTGGTACCGGGTAAGTGCGACACGATGGCCCGTTCTCTCATGAGAAGAGCATTCAGGAGCGAGCTCTTGCCTACGTTCGGCCTCCCGACTATGGCCGTACTCACACCTTGCTCCAACGCCCGTCCAAGAAAGGCCGTGCGTAGAAGCCGCAGCAACTCGGACTGCACCGATGCCAAGCTCTGACCCAGCGAGATCCGGTCGACCTCGTCCACGTCCTCGTCGAAGAAGTCGACTGTGGCCTCCAACTGCGCAAGAAGGCCGACCAGCTGTTCCCTAGCTGTCCTCAACGCCTTCGAGAGACCTCCGTCCAGTTGCCGTACCGACGCCCGTAACGCCCCGCTGCTCCGCGCGGCGACGATGGCGGCGACGCTCTCGGCCTGAGCCAAGTCGATACGTCCGTTCAGGAAGGCACGGCGGGTGAATTCCCCCGGCTCAGCGAGCCGTACCCCCATCCGCGTGAGAAGTCTAAGGACCGCCCGCTGAGCCGCGATTCCCCCGTGACAGTGCAGTTCGACCACGTCCTCCCTGGTATACGAGCGCGGCTTCCTCATGACGGCGAGCAGTGCTTCGTCCACCACGTCGCCGTTGTCCGGGTCGACGACGTGCCCGTAGAGAAGGGAGTAGGTCTCGTCCGCCTGGATGGGTGTCCCTCGCCCCGGCAGGAAAACGCGCCCGGCCAGAGCGATGGCGTCCGGCCCACTCATTCTCACTATACCGATAGCCCCGGTACCAATGGCTGTGGAGATGGCCACGATCGTATCCTCGGCCCAGCGTGTGGGACGCAGATCGGCCTCAGGGTGCTCGACCGGTGCGACCGGCGAGGGCGCGGCCGCGCCCTCGCCTCTCTCGGTACGGACCTCCGGCTGTTCCATCGCATGCGCCTTCGCCATGAGCCTCCGACACGGAGCTACGGCCTCAGTGGACCGGGCCGATCATGATGGCAGAAACACCGTCTTTCAACCACGCTTCCGCACAAGAAAGCGCGCCATCGTAGCACTTCGCGCCATCCCTTCAGTTCGCGACATCCCTCCGCTTCGCGCATGCCGTCGCTCCGTCCGGCCCACCGAGGAGCCCTCCGCCGCCCGTCCGGCCGCTCCTCCGCTCCGGGAGCCAAGGCGGCGTTGTTCCTCAGCGGCCCCTAGCGCACCGGCGTGATGACGACCGACCGGTTCGGCTCTCGCCCTTGGCTGGCGGTCACGACATCCTTGCGGCCCCTCAGGCTCAGGTGCACGATCTTCCGCTCGGCAGAGGTCATCGGGTTCAGCTGGACGGGGCGGCCTCGTCTGGCCGCTTCATCGGCCTTGCGCATGGCCACCCGTTCGATCTGCCGGCGCCGCCGTTCTTTGTACCCCTCGGCATCCAGTTCTACGTGCTTGTGCGGATGCGGCCCAGGGAAGACGGCAATACCTGCAAGGTACTCCACCGCGTCGATCGTCTGACCCCTGCGACCGATGAGGATGCCCAGGTCGTCGCCTGTTATCTCCGCGTGCAGTTGATCAGGCCCGTCTGTCACCCGCACCTGCGCCGCGAGTCCCATCTCGTCCAGGACGTGCTCCAAGAAGCCGCGCAAACGGCCCGCCTCAGGACTGTCCGCTTCGTTCTGCCGGTCGTAGTCGTCGTATGCGTGGGACGCCGGACGGCCCGGCTCGTATTCCGGGACGTCGTCGAAATCGTCCTCGGCGTACTCTTCGTCGTCGAGGTCATCCCGCAGGAGTGCCGCGGGTTGCATCTCATCTTCGGGCCCATAGAAGTCGAATTCATCACCAACGAGTGCTACCTCGACCACCGCGTCCACCGCGTCCACTCCCATAAACCCCTCTTCAGGGGGGATGATGATTGTGACCTCGTACTGCTCCTCGGTCAACTCCCCCGGAGCAAAATCAAGTTCCGCCAGAGCTCGTTGAACCGCCAGCTCTACCGTCCGGCCACTGGCCCTTGCCACCTGTCGTCTTCGTCTTCTGTCCCGTTTTCTGGCCACTGGTCACGCCTCCACTCTTCCCGGCCGACGCAGGCGGAGTCGCACCGCCGGTCTTCGCCGGGGTCTTCCCCGCGGGCGCGGGGCCCTTCTTAGTAGTCTTCGCCGGGGTCTTCCCCGCGGGCACCGGGGCTTTCTTGGTGGTCTTTGCCCGGGTCGCGGCGGTCGCCTGTGCCGGCGCCGCTTTCGCCTTCTCTTGAGTGGCCGCCACCGGCACGTGGATCGGCAAGAGCTTCTCAGCCACGAACTGCTGAGCGATGGTCCAGAGGTTGGAAGTGAACCAGTAGATCATCAGACCCGCGGGCCACTTGTAGATGTACATGAATATCCCGACCACGAGCGGCATCACATAGGCGATGACCTTTTGCTGGCCGCCGGTCTTCCTCGCCGTTTGCCACGAGGCGAAGAATTGGCTCGCGATGTAAAGGAACATGAGACCGATATCGAAGGCGGTTATGTCGGCGATCCATAGCCAGCCCACTTGTGGTTCGACGAAGACACCCGCCCACCGGCCCCATTCGCCGGGGTCGAGACCCGGCCGTCCCGCCGTACGCAGCATGTAGAAAAGCCCGAGGAACACAGGCAATTGAAGAAGCAGCGGCAGGCATGAACCGAAGGGACTTACGTTGTTCTGCTGATAGAACTCCATCACCTTCTGATTGAGGACCTGCCGGTCGTTCTTGTACTTTTCCTGCAGCGCCTTGAGTTGCGGCTGAAGAGCCTGCATCGCCCGCATGCTCTTGATCTGACGCCATGTGAGAGGAACGAGGATGATTCGCACCACCACCGTCAGCAGGACGATCGCCCATGACCAACTGACGTGCACGCGCTCGTGGAGGAATTCCAAGACCCAGAAGAACAGCGCCTGCAGCGGTTTTGAGATCCTGTCGAAGGAGCCCGGCTGCTCCCCCTCTGGAGCGGCCGCGGTCGTCGCGGTCTCCCCGCCCGCAGCGCTGCCGACGGTCGTCGTGACACCGGCCGCCCCGGTGGTGACCGGAGTCGTCGTACTGGTGGTCGTGCCGAAGAACGAACAGGAGACGGCCGACAGCGGCATCAGCAACAGAAGCGCGGCGAGCAAGACGATGATCAGTGCCGGAGTGGTCCTCGTTCTGGAGGAGCCCTTCACCGCCCCGCGCCGCCCGCCTGCGGAGTCTCCACCACGCCGTGTGCGGAACAAGGTCTGCCGTTCGACCGGGTCGTAGCCGCCGCGGCTCAGCGGGTTGCACCGCAGCAGCCGCCACCCGGCCAGTATGACACCGCGCATGAACCCGTATTCCCGCAGGGCATCGACGGCGTACTGCGAACACGAGGGATAGTACTTACACCTGGGCCGAAGCGCAGGCGAGACGAGCGTCTGATAGGCGCGAATGACCCAAACGAGCAACGTTGTGAGCAGATTCCCCAGCCTCTTCACGACGATGGCCGCCGCTCCTCCCTGGAAGAGACCAGCGCGGCCTTGCGCAACACCTCGACCATCTTATCCTCCACTGCCTTGAATCCCCCGGCGTCGAGTAGCTCGATGATCGGCGTGCGGGCGATCAGAACGAGGTCCATGTCCCCCCCGAGAGAATGCCTGTGCGCTTGGAAGGCCTCTCTCAGAACGCGCTTGATACGGTTGCGGTCGACGGCGCTGCCGAGCCGTTTTGAGACGGAGAAGCCGACCCGCACCCCGGCCGCGCCGTCCGGCGTCCCCAGACCGGAGCTCGGGCGCTCGAAATAGTATAAGACCAGGTACCGGTTGGCAACAGACCGTCCCGTGCGGTAGACCCGGGTGAAGTCCTCAGACCGCGACAGCCGGCCACTAGACCGGTTCACCCCAGACTCATCCTGGTCTAGGCCGTGAGACGCTTGCGACCCTTGTCGCGTCTGCGCTTGATGACGGCCCTTCCAGCCCGAGTGCTCATCCGAGCCCTGAACCCGTGAGTCTTTTTGCGTCTCCGTTTGTTTGGTTGATAAGTTCTCTTCACATTCCCTCACTCATCACTCCGGCGGCGCGGGAATTCCATACCCGGAGTCCCGCGGCACGCCGTCAAGGAACACGCCCGCCAAAGCCGCCTCAAGCCCCACCGGGACCTCGCCCGCAGATGTATCGGCCGTCCGCACCCCGGGGTGCCCAGCGGGGGCGGAAGTATACAAGTCCGCTCCGCGCCCGTCAATCTCACGAATTGCCTCACGCGAACGGTGCTTGAAATCCATTCGTTGCCTCAAGCGTTCCCTCGGCTGAGCAGGTACTCCACATCAGCCGCCGATATCTTGCCCTGTACAAATGATCCGCAGGGGGATTCGGGCACAGAGGGATCGTGTGGGCCTGGATGCTCGCGCTCCTCGCAGTCGCCGTCCGGCCCTTTCGTCTGGATCAGCCGGGGTCATTTGACCTTCGTGGAGTACCTGGATAGGCGACGCGCAGGGAGGGCGTGAGCAGGCCTGTGCCCCGCATGTAATGTCGGTATTCGTCGCCGAATCTCTCCAGCATCATGGCCTCCTCACGCCGGACACGCAGCATGATCACCACCGCCGGCCCCGCCATCCAGGTAGCCCCGATGAACCAGTTGGCCGTCATGAGGAAAGCGCCGACGTGCAGCACGGCGAACGCGGAGTACATAGATGTCTCACCCAACGGTAAGGGCCGGTCACGGTCATGGTGTGGCCGTCGGTGATACGTAGTCTCGTGGAGAAGTTGCTCCCTAAGTGACGGTGGACCCAGACAAACAGGGAAAACGCCGCGATGGGAAGCACCAGCCCGAACCAGCGGAGAATCGGGTGGAGAGGCACGGCGGCCCACTCGAGCAGCTGGGGAGCAAACAGGTACATGAAGAAGGTAAGGACCTCGTAGCAGATAAGCGCGCTCAGCAGCACCGAGTACACCTTCCTCTCCTCGATGACCGTCTTGAACCCGGCCCGCTTCGCTCGGGTTTGACGCTGGATCCTGATCACGGAGAACGCAGAGTAGATCACGACTAGCCCGATTTTCAGCGCCGGCTCCATCGCCCTACATCCGGTTTGGCATCGTGCACCACCTGATGGACATGTTCCAGCGGTCGAGGTTCTCCAGGTTTCCGCATATCTGCTCCCCCTGCTGCGTAAGAAAGGGCTCGTCCAGCATCGAGAGCACCTTCTCGACATCAAATGCGTTCCAGACGTCCCAGTAGGTAGAGCACAGCTCTCGGACCGCCGCGCAGTCCTCGGCGCACAGCTCCTGCAGCGAAGCCGCGGCGTTGTCCCGTGCGCTTTACACATCCTCAGGATCCGGCCCATGCGCGACCGGAGCCGTCAGCAGGACCACGAGCAGTGCCGGTAAGACTATCAGCCTGTCAGCCTGTACACGATAGCCTCCCTCCGGTCCTCTCCGATGGGACTGCTTTCACACCAGATTCTAGAACGCGAGACAGGCCATTTGAAGGGACACGGATCTTCTCCGGGAGCGACCGTTTCGCCGCTCCCGCTGCAGGCGTACACAGGCGCCTGTGGATACTGTGGACATCCTCATCGATCCCTGAACTGATAGCCCGAGCAATACCCATCATTGTGGAGCCGCGCCGCAGATCGACCGCCGTCAGCGCACGCCGTCGGCGCAAGGGACGAGCTGGGTGGAGCGAGAGGACGCAGGGAGCGTGAACAGCGGCGCCATTGGCGCGACCAAGGACGCGCTATCGCGCGGTCCGGCGCGCACTCGGCGGCCGCGGCTTCATTTCGAAACCAGTGCTAAGCCGGTCCGGCGTACATACACACCGCGAATGAAGAGTCGCATCTCGAAACCCGCAGGGGATGCGCCGGGGGACGCCGCGGCGTCCTCCGGCGCCGCCTCCGAAACCACTTTTCCCCATTTTCAACAGAAAAGCTGGTCTATGCGACCATCCGCTTCCCATGTTCTACACGTTTTCCACAGCTGTGGACGACTCTGTGCATAAACCACCGCTTCTACCTGCATCCTCCCCACCATGGCCCTCAGAACCGAGGGCCATCTGCAACCCTGTGAAGACGAAAGGATTGCACTTTGCGGACTTCCAATGACGCAAGGCCTGTGGAAAAAGCCCCCGGGGGCAGGTACAATCACGACGTGCTTTCGGCACGTCCCCCTGCAGTCCCAGCGCGAGGCCTGACCTCCATACGATGACCGCCGAAAAGCCATCTCACCTGCCGCCGGCGGAGTCCAGCGCCTGTTCCACCGTGCTGCCTTACGATGGAGCTGGGGCAAAGTACGACCACGCTTTCGATCCTCCTTTGATCGCGGTGTATGTCGACCAGCATGCGCCTCCGCTTGTCGTCCGTGTCGACGACCATCCCCCAGGGGATGACGAGGTGCCCGCGCTCATCGACGCTCTGACGCTACGCGCCTACAACTTGGCGCGGGAACAGGGTGGCCGCGTCCCCCTGGAAATCTTCAGAGAGTTGGTGGAGAACCTGGTCCATGCTTCTTTCGCGGGGGTGGTCATCACCATCCTCGACCACGGCAATACCATCCGTGTCAGCGACCGGGGCCCGGGCATCCCGGACAAGGATTCGGCTCTCCGACCGGGCTTCACATCGGCAGACGCCTCAAGCAGACGCTTCATCCGAGGGGTGGGCTCGGGCTTCTCCGTGGTGAGGCGCACCCTCGCCGCTATGGACGGTGTCTTGGAGATCGAGGATAACCTCGGCCGGGGGACAGTGGTCACCGTCCGGGTGCAACCACGGCGCGACGATCCCCTCGCGCCGGGGGCGGTCCCGGCATATAATCTCTCCGAGCGCCAATTGAAGACCCTGCTTCTGGCGGTCGAGCTTGCCCCTGTCGGTCCGACCCGTATCGCCCAAGAGTTGGGCATATCCACGTCGACCGCCTACAGAGACCTGGTGTTCCTTCAGGATGCGGGCTTCGTCGTCTCCGGCGAAGCCGGGCACCGTTCGGTCACAGAAGCGGGGCTGGCTTATCTCGACGCTGTGCTTTAGTCGGCAGTTGCGCGCGGGGGCAATGGAGCCGGGCCGCGCCGACCATGGGGAGGGTCCCGAGTGGACATAAGGAACGCGGATCCCGTCTGGGAGGAGGCTCTTGAGATCATCTCCCGGCAGGTGAACGAGGGCACGTTCCGCATATGGTTCGAGCCCACGATAGGCCTCGGCCTCACAAACGGCGCCTACTCGGTGGGGGTGGCTTCCGATTTTGCCAAGGACTGGATCGACACACGGTTCCGGGCCCTCATGTCGGATGCCGTTTCCCAGGTCGTAGGCGAACCCGTCCTCCTCGACATTGTCGTCTCTCCCACTCTCTCTCGAGCGGCCTCGCCGGACGCAGTGGCGGCCTCCGACCATGTTTCCCACCAGGGGGGCTCCGCCACTCCCGCGAAAGACATTCCGGGCCAGGCTCTACCACGCCCCTCCGCGAGCGACCAGGGCGATGGCTCCGCGGGCGATAGCTTCGTGGAAGCCGGTCCCGCGGGCGGGGGCCGTCTGCGCGGACGTCTTAGCGAGCCTAGCGGCGGGCCCTCTCGTCCCACGGCGGGCGCCGCCCTGGAGCGGACGCCCGTGTCAGAGCCGGCGGTAGAGCAGCCGGGCCATGATGCTGCGGCGACCGGACTTCTCGCGAAGTACACCTTCGACACCTTCGTGATCGGCCCGTCCAACCGCTTCGCCCACGCCGCGGCGTTGGCCACCGCGGAGACCCCCGGTACCCAGTACAATCCTCTCTTCATCTACGGAGGCGTCGGCCTCGGTAAGACGCACCTGCTGCAGGCCATCGGCAACTACGTCGTCCGCAACCACCCCGCCAAGAAGGTCCGGTACCTCACCCTGGAGACCTTCACGAACGACTTCATCAACTCTCTGCGCGACGACAGTATCGAGGGGTTCAAGAACAGATACCGTACGGTCGACGTCCTCCTGATCGACGACATCCAGTTCCTCCACAAGAAAGAGCAGACCCAGGAGGAGTTCTTCCACACTTTCAACGCCCTCTATGACGCCCAAAAGCAGATCGTCATCACCTCCGACAGACACCCCAAGGCACTGGCGACAGTCGAGGACCGTCTTGTATCGCGCTTTGAATGGGGCTTGATCACCGACATCCAACCTCCCGACCTCGAGACCCGCGTGGCCATCCTTCGCAAGAAAGTCCGACTCGAGAACATCACCCTCGCCGACGATGAAGCCCTTATGGTCATCGCCTCCCGCGTCCCCTCGAACATCCGCGAGCTCGAGGGTTGTCTTACTCGGGTAGTCGCGTATTCCTCGTTCACGAAGAAACCTATCGATGCGGATCTTGCTCGAGAGGTACTCAAAGACATCCCTGAGACGCCCTCGACGCGCGTGACCATCGACCTCATCCTCTCGATAGTGGCCGACTCTACCGGCGTCTCCATCACGGAGATCACCGGCGACAAGCGGTCCCGCCCGGTCGTCGAGAGCCGTCATCTTGTCATGTATCTCGCCAGAGAACTTACCGATGCCAGCCTTCCTAAGATCGGCGAGCGCCTGGGCAACCGCGATCACACAACGGTACTTCACGCCGTCGACAAGATCGGGAAGCTCATGCGGGAAGACCGTGAGATGTACAGCCGCGTTCAGCGCCTGACAACAAGAATCAAGAGCGCCCGATGACTCCTTCTCCACAGACACCTGTCAAAAGCCACGGGATTCCGTGGGGAGAACCTCGCCTCACTCGACCTCCCCAGCGCTCTCCTCGTGAGCACGCCACCCCGTTCACCCCGGCCTCCACAGACTATCCACAGCACCCCACCCATCCTTCACCCGCTCCATGGTCACCGACCGCCTCTATCAACACCTTCCACAGCACCTACTACACCCGCTATATTTCTCTTCATACGGAGATTTAATAGTAATAGACGCACTACCAGCCCCACTGACCTGAGCGAGGACTGTATGAAACTCGTCACAAGTAAGCAAGCGCTCGTTGATTGTCTGGGGATCGTGAACAAGGCGGTCTCGTCACGCACCTCTATCCAGGTGTTGTCGGGTGTACTTCTTGATGCGCGAGAAGAGGGCATCGTAGTCTCCGCGACGGATATGGAGATGTCGATACGGGCACCTCTTCATGGCCGGGTAGAGCAATCGGGGTCGCTGGTGGTGCCCGCTCGGATTGCCGGTGATATTGCTCGGAGTCTACCGGCGGGGGATGTCGTCATTGAGCAGCGGGTAGGGGAGACGCAGGTGGAGATCCGCGCTGGGGAGTCGCAGTTCGACCTGCACTCTCTACCGGCTGCGGATTTTCCTCAGCTTCCCGTCTTTACGGGGGAGCGCTTTAAGGTCGGGCGGATCGCCTTCGTGGAGACGGTGGACCGGGTAGCGTCGTCGGCGTCTCGGGATGAGACACGGCCTGTTCTGACAGGGGTACTGGTCCAGCTCTCGAGGCATCTCCTCCGCATGGTGGCAACCGATAGTTACCGGCTCAGCGTGAAAGAGACCTCGGTAGACTCCTCGGTGACAGGGACGTTCGAGGCTATCATACCGGCGCGCACTCTCATCGAGTTGTCGCGCATCGCCTCCACCTCGGGCGATGACTTCATCAGCGTCCTCCCGTCCGAGAATCAGATGCTGTTCGAGGTGAGTGGGGTCTCGCTCATCTCGCGGGTCATCGACGGACAGTTCCCCAACTATCGTCAGCTGATCCCTGAGACCTTCGACTACGAAGTCGGAGTCGACCGGGAGGAACTCCTCGAGGCGGTACGCCGCATCGGGCTCCTCGCTCAAAAGAGCGCGCCCCTACGGCTTCGTTTCTCAAGTAACACACTTACAGTGTCGGCGGAATCTCAGGATGTGGGCAAGGCCAACGAGGTTCTGCCGGTCCAGTATGCAGGCGACGATCTGGCGATCGGCTTCAATCCGGAGTTTCTCGAGGCCGGCATCGCCGCGGTCAAGGAGCCGACGGTCTATGTGCGCTTCATCAGTCCCCTGCGCCCCGGGCTCATCAAGGGGGGGGGCGATGACTTCCTCTACTTGGTCATGCCCATCCGCTTGACCGATTAGCATGGTCGCGCCTGCCGGGCGGGCGCCGGAGCCCCGCAAGCCTGTGTCTGTGGCCGGGGGCCTACCCATCGCGTTGGGCCGGTTCGTGAAACTGGCGGGACTCGCCTCCACGGGCGGCGAGGCGAAGCATCTCGTGGCGGGGGGCGCCGTACGTGTCAACGGGGAGCTCGAGACCCGCCGGGGCCGCAAGTTGAGGGCAGGGGATATCGTCGAAGTGCGAGGTGTGGTGCTCGAGGTCGTAGGTCGCCTAGACGACGGCGCGGCCTGCTCCCAGGAGTGATCGCGGTGCTCGTCCGGCGGGTACGGATGACCAACCTACGCTCGAGACGCACCTTAGAGGTGGAGATGGGAGCGGGGTTGACGGTCTTGGTCGGACCGAACGGCGCCGGTAAGACCACGGTCCTCGAGGCGATCGCTCTGGTGTTGCGGGGTGGGCTTCTGCGGCCCGGTCCCATACGCGATCTCATCACGCGGAGCCAGGACTATCTGCGGGTCGAGGTCGACCTCGAAGAGGGTGATAGTGCGGTGACCGCGGGCGCCGCGTACTCCCGGGACGGGGAACGGCGGTTGACCGCCGATGGTGCGTCTTTGGAAGACAGCGCGCGGTGGCAGGAGGCGCTGCCGGTCCGCACCTTCGTGCCGGATGACCTTCGATTGATCAAGGGCAATCCCAGGAGAAGGCGGGAGTTCCTGGATGCCCTCGCAGAGCGCTGCGCGCCTGAATACCGGCAAACCCTGCACCGCTATGAAGAGGCGCTCGCACAGCGAAACGCGCTGCTGCGCGGCGCCAGGGCTTGGCCCGACAGCCCGCGGTTCGCCCCTTGGGAGAGCATACTCGCGCAGACGGGCTTGGCCATCTCGGGCCGGAGGGCCTCGACGCTGGCCTCGTTCACCGCTTCCTTCCAACGGATCCATTGTGAGCTCACCGGCGACCCGCCCGGTTCTCTTAGACTCGTCTACCGTACCAATGTCGCCGGTCTCGACGAGCAGGAGTACCGAATCCGGTTGGCGGAAAGCCGGGAGGCCGACCGGCAGCGCACCTATACTCATCTCGGCCCGCACAGGGATGATCTGCGGCTCAGCCGTAGCGGCATCGATGTACGGGACTGCGCGTCGCAAGGCGAGCAACGGGCGGCCCTTCTGACCCTGGTCCTTGCCGAATGGGAGGGCCTGTGCGGCGGTGTGCGGAAGCCGCTCCTGCTCCTTGACGACGTCATGAGTGAACTGGACGGCGCCCGGAGGAGCGCACTGGTGGCTCTTGTGCGCCGCGGAGGACAGGCCGTGATCACTACCACCGACCTGAGATACTTCACCCCCCAAGAGCTGAGCGACTGCACGGTGGTGGAATTGGAGGTGGAATGAACGCGGCTCCGGACTTCGAACGCCTGGGCGATCTGCTTCGAGGCGTGGAAGACGTGCAGGAACTGGGATCAGGGGCGCCGCACGACGGGGGCTCCGACACCACGGGGCAGTCGGCGCCGCCGGCCGGGTCGTCCGTGGACCGGGGGGGCGCGCACTTGGGGGCGACGGATCCCCGGAGTCCGCGCCCCGACGTGTCGCGGCGATTGGCGGCGGTCTGGCCGGATGTAGTGGGCCCCGAAGCCGCTGCCAACGCCCGCCCCGTCCAACTGAGGCAGGGGAGACTGGTGGTGAGCGCCTCGTCGAGTGCCTGGGCGCAGACGCTGCAACTGATGAGTGAGGCCATCGTCGCCCGGTTGAACGAGTGTCTGGGGCCGGGGTCGGTAGAGCGGGCGGTCTTCCGGCATGCCGGCTGGGAGGAGGAGGCTCGCCCCTCGGGAGCAGCCCGGCCCGCCGGCCTCCCCGAGGGGGGGCCGGCGGGCCGTCCGACGACAGCCGTGCGCCCCCTCAGCAAGGAGCAGGAAGAGGCTTTGGCAGAAGTGGAGGGGCTGGAGGTAGCGCCCGAACTGCGCAGGAGGATGGCCGGGGCGATAAAGGCCGCGTTTGTCCGCGCACAGCAGGATTCTGTGCGCTGAGAGCATACCGGCGTGCATCGGGAGGGGGCCCCATGTGGTATCATACTGACAACGTAGTGAAGGCTTCCCACAGAGACGGATCGCTCGATCTTCCACCCTCCCGGTAGCACTTCCACGACTCGTGCGGCCGCACGCCCGGCATGCCGGCGCGATCGACGGGGCCCTGGGAGGCGTCCCGCGGGAGTCAAGGGGGAGCCGAGGACTAGAGCCGGCGCCCGCCGGTATGCAGAAGAAGGGCGTGAGGGTTTGGCAGAGCACTCGTACGACGCAGGCGACATACAGGTCCTAGAGGGCCTCGAGCCGGTCCGTAAGCGGCCGGGCATGTATATCGGGTCGACCGGCCACCGTGGGCTACATCACCTGGTCTACGAAGTGGTCGACAACTCGGTCGATGAAGCCCTGGCGGGTGTGTGTACGGCCATCGACGTGACCATATGCGCCGACTCCTCGGTGCGCGTCGCCGACGACGGCCGCGGCATACCGGTGAAGAACATGCCTCAATACGGGAGGCCGGCGCTCGAGATCGTCATGACCAAGCTGCACGCCGGCGGTAAGTTCGGCGGCGAGGGCTACAAGGTGTCGGGCGGTCTTCACGGAGTGGGTGTGAGTGTGGTCAATGCCCTCTCGGAGTGGCTGACCGTCGAGGTGAGCCGCGACGGCCACCGTTTTCGCCAGAGCTATGCCCGGGGAGTGCCGGTGACCGACCTCGAGAAATTAGGCAAGAGCGACGGCCACAGCGGCACGATCACTCACTTCAGACCCGACCCCGAGATCTTCGACGACCTCAACTTCAACTTCACCACTCTCTCGCAGCGCCTGCGCGAAGTAGCCTTCCTGAACCGTTCGCTGCGCATCACGCTCACCGATGAACGAGAGGACGCCGGCGAATCCGATGGAGCAGGAGCGGAGTCCGATGACGACGATTACGGCCCCCGCGTGGACCTTGACCTCACCGCTGAGAGAGAGCTCCGTCTCAGTTCGCAGGGAGACATGGCCGGCTCGGAGGCGGGTAAGAGGCGTTCCGAGCCCCGCTCGGTCGTCTACTGCTACGACGGCGGTATCGTCGATTTCGTGAAGCACATTAACAAGCACAAAGACGCCATCCACCCACACGTCATCCACTTCGAGGGAGAGGAGGCCGACCAGACCCTCGAGTTGGCCATGCAGTGGAACGCCGGTTACAACGACAACGTGTTCTCGTTCGCGAACAACATCAACACCCATGAGGGCGGTACGCACCTCTCCGGGTTCAGGGCGGCCATCACCCGCACCATCAACGATTACGCCCGGTCCAAGGGGTTCCTCAAGGAGAAGGAAGAGAACCTGAGCGGCGAGGACGTGCGCGAGGGCTTGGTGGCCATCCTCAGCGTCAAACTACGCAACCCTCAGTTCGAAGGCCAGACCAAGACCAAGCTGGGCAACTCCGAGATCCGGGGTTTCGTGGAGGGGGTTGTCAACCAGAAGTTCGCCGAGTTTCTCGAGGAGAACCCTACCGACGCAAAGCAGATAATCACCAAGGCGGTCCAAGCGGCTCATGCCAGGCAGGCGGCCCGTAAGGCCCGCGACCTCACCCGGCGCAAGAGCATCCTGGAGAACACCACGCTGCCGGGTAAGCTGGCCGACTGCTCCATCCGTGACCCCGCTTCCTGCGAACTCTATCTGGTGGAGGGTGACTCCGCGGGCGGCTCGGCCAAGCAGGCCCGCGACCGGAGTTTCCAGGCGATCCTTCCGCTGCGCGGGAAGATAATCAACGTCGAGAAGGCCCGGTTGAACAAGATCCTGTCCAACGCGGAGATCCAGGCCATAATCAGCGCCTGCGGGACCAACGTGGCCGATGAGTTCGATCTCTCCTCCGCGCGCTACCACAAGCTGATCATCATGACCGACGCCGACGTAGACGGGGCCCATATCCGTACCCTCATCCTCACCTTCCTGTTCCGCAACATGGTGGAGCTGATCGACGCCGGCTACGTCTACATCGCGCAGCCTCCGCTGTATCGGGTGACGCACAAACGCCAGGATTACTACGCGTTCAACGACGCGCAACTCGAGCAACTGCTCGACCGCATCGGGCGCTCCGGCGTGATCCTCCAGCGCTTCAAGGGCTTGGGGGAGATGAACCCCGAGCAATTGTGGGAGACCACGATGAACCCCGACAAGCGCACCCTTCTCCAGGTCACTGTGGACGACGCGGCCATCGCCGACGAGATATTCACCACGCTCATGGGCGACAAGGTCGAGCCGCGCCGGGACTTCATCACGGACAACGCGAAGTTCGTCCGCACCCTGGACGTCTAGGTAACGATCATGGAGACACTCGAGGGACGTATAGAGCAGGTAGAGATCGCCGAGGAGATGAAGGCGTCGTACCTCGACTACGCCATGAGCGTGATCGTGGGTCGCGCTCTGCCCGACGCGCGCGACGGCCTGAAGCCGGTCCACCGGCGGGTACTCTTCGGCATGCACGACTCGGGCATGCAACCGAACCGGCCCTATCGCAAATGCGCACGCATCGTGGGAGACGTCATGGGGAACTTCCACCCCCACGGCGACGCCTCCATCTACGATGCCCTGGTGCGCATGGCCCAGGACTTCGCCATCCGTTATCCGCTGGTCGACGGCCACGGCAACTTCGGCTCCGTCGATGGCGACGCCGCCGCGGCCATGCGCTATACCGAGTGCCGCCTCAGCCGCATCGCCACCGAGATGCTCCGTGACATCGAGGCCGAGACCGTCGACTGGACCCCTAATTATGACGAGAGCCGGGAAGAGCCCGTGGTCCTGCCCTCGCGCTTCCCCAATCTGCTGGTCAATGGGAGCTCCGGCATCGCGGTGGGCATGGCGACCAACATTCCCCCTCACAATCTGAAGGAGACCGTCGCCGCCACCGTGGCGCTCATCGACGACCCGAGCCTCAGCAGCGGCGATCTCATGCGGTTCATCAAAGGCCCGGATTTCCCCACCGGAGGGATCATCTTGGGGACGGACGGCATCCGCGAGGCCTACGAGACCGGCCGGGGGCGGGTCGTGGTCCGGGCCCGGGCGCATTCGGAGCCGCTCAAGCAGGGCAAAGCGGCCATCATCGTCACCGAGATACCGTACCAGGTCAACAAGGCGCAACTTATCGAGAAGATCGCCGAACTGGTGCGGGAGAAAGAGATCCCCGAGATCTCCGACCTACGCGATGAGTCGGATCGCTCGGGCATGCGCATCGTCATCGAGCTGAAGCGGGAGGCGGTCCCCAAGGTCGTCCTCAACAAGCTCTTCAAGCATACCGCGATGCAGTCCACCTTCGGCGTCAACATGCTGGCTCTGGCCGACGGGGTGCCCAAGACCCTCTCGCTCAAGGAGATGCTTCGCTACTACGTCGCCCATCAGAAAGACGTCATCGTCCGCCGGACGCGGTTCGAGCTCGACAAGGCGAAGAAACGGGCCCACATCCTCGAGGGGCTGCTGATCGCCATCTCCAACCTCGACGAGGTCATTCGGATCATCCGGTCGAGCGAAGACACCGAAGCGGCCAAGATGGGACTTATGCAGCGGTTCGGACTCAGCGACGAGCAGGCTCAGGCCATCGTCGACCTCCGTCTCCGCAACCTGACGGCCCTCGAACGGCACAAGATCGAAGAGGAACATCGGGACCTTCTCGAGCGCATCTCCTACCTGGAGGGTCTGCTGGCGGATGAAGCGCTCATCTACGACGTCATCAAGGAGGAACTCCTCGAGATCCGGCAGATGTACGGGGACGACCGCCGTACCGAGATCATTCCCTCGGAGGGCGACATCGACATCGAGGACATGATCGCCGTGGAAGACATGGTCATTTCCATCAGCTCCTCCGGCTATGTCAAGCGGCTGCCGGTGTCGACCTACCGCACTCAGAACCGGGGTGGCATCGGAGTGATGGGCATGGACCTCAAAGAGGGCGACTACATCGAGCACCTCTTCATCACGACCACCCACCACTTCCTTCTGTTCATCACCTCCCGCGGCAAGATATACCGCCAGAAGGTGCACGAGCTGCCCCTGGGGAGCCGGCAGAGCAAGGGACGGCACGTCGCCAATCTTCTGCCGCTGGCCCAGGGGGAGAAGATCAAGGCGGTCATCGCCACCAAGGACTACACAGAAGCCAAGTACCTCGTCTTCGCGACCAGGAAGGGCATCGTCAAGAAGACTCGTTTCCTCGACTACTGCACGCCGCTGAAGGCCGACGGCATCATCGCCATCAACCTCGACGACGACGACGAACTGGTCGCCGTGCAGTACACCAGCGGACATGACGACCTGATCCTGGTGTCGAGCGAGGGCAAGGCCATCCGCTTCCGCGAATACGATGTGCGACCGACCGGGCGCAACACCATGGGTGTGACCGGCATGCGGATGCCTCCAGGAGCCTTTCTCTTGGGGATGGTGGTCGCTGAGGACGACGCGGACATCTTCTGCGTCACCAGCGGGGGATACGGCAAGCGGACGCCGGTCTCGGCCTACCCCACGCAGAAGAGGGGCGGCCAGGGGGTCATCACCATCAAAGACAGTCCGGATCGCGGGGACCTGGTGGGCGTCACGACGGTGCGCGATAATCATGAGCTCATGCTCATCAGCCAGGAGGGCACCATCATCCGCGTACCTGTCAAGGACGTACGCACCACGGGTCGTAACACGATGGGGGTCCGGGTGATGAACCTGCGGGGCGCGGACAAGGTATCCAGCATGGCCCGGCTGGTCAGGACCTCCAACGGCAATGGCGGCGGGAGCGAGGGCGAGCGGCCGGCAGGATATGATGCCGGCGACGCCGATAACCTCGACGTCGACAACGTGGACAACGCCGAGGACCTTGAGGACACTCTGGAATCAGAGGATACCGTCGAGGGCATCGAGGAACAGTAAGGAGCAACCTCTATGGATGCACTATGGATATGGTCGATCGTCCTGTTGGTGCCGGCGCTCATACTTGGGATATACGCACAGGTCAAAGTCAGCTCGAGCTTCAACCGCTACTCGCAGGTCCCGTCGGCCCGCGGCCTGACCGGCGCGCAGGGCGCCCGCATGGTTCTCGATTCGGCCGGTCTCTCCGATGTGGGCATCGAGATAGCGGGCGGACGGCTGTCTGACCACTATGACCCCCGGACTCGGGTGCTCACCCTGAGTCCCGAGGTGGGCAACAGCAACTCACTGGCGGCGCTCGGCGTCGCCGCGCACGAAGCGGGCCACGCGATGCAGCACGCGCAGGGCTACATGGCCTTCAGGTTGCGCAGCGCCTTGGTCCCGGTGGCCAACTTCGGCACCAACTTCGGGTTCATCCTGTTCTTCATCGGTCTGATCTTCTATCGCAGCGGTATTCTGATGAACATAGGCATCCTGCTGTACGCGGGCGCGGTGCTCTTCACGCTGGTCAC
>JAJFUK010000037.1 GCA_021372435.1 Actinomycetes bacterium
CGGTGATCCGCTGGAACAGCCAGGCCCACATGCCTCCCTTGTGGGCCGAGACGACTTCGGCTTTCACCCTGCCACCCCCTCTCCCGTCAGCAGGTACGTGAACGCCACCCAGGCGAATATCGCAAAACAGATGACCACCACGGCCATAGCGCTCCAGAAGATGATCTTATGCTGGTGTATCCCGACGCCGCAGTCCATCAGGATGATCCGCACCCCGTTGAGGGCGTGATAGAGCACCGCCACCACCAGAGCAAGGTCGAGCAGGAGAAAGAGCGGGGTCTCAAAGGTCTCCATCATGAAGTCGAAGGTCTCGCCCCCGCTTCCCCACTGCGCCGTGGATATGATGATGATGTGGGCGCCCAGATAGAAGACGAGGACGAGACCGCTGATCCTGAAAAGCAGCCAGGCCCACATGCCCGTCGCCTTCCAGAGACCGGCCCCCACATTGGCCGTCTCACGAGGTTTTGCGCTCAAGAATCCCCCTTCCTCTCGTACTTCTTGCGGCCCTCCACGTAGAGGTCGCCTCCGTACATGTCGTTGATGACCACCACCGGAAAGTCCTTGACCTCGAGCTCCCGTATCGCCTCGGGACCCAGGTCCTCGTAGGCGACCACCTTAGCCGAGACAATCCGCTGCGCCAGCAGGGCTCCCGCGCCGCCGGTCGCCCCCAGATACACGGCTTTGTCCCGCTTCAGGGCCTCCTTGACCGCTTCGTTGCGCGACCCTTTGCCGATCATGCCCTTCAGTCCGAGGGCGGTCAGCTTGGGGGAGTAGGCATCCATGCGGCCCGAAGTGGTGGGACCGGCGGAGCCGATCACCTCTCCCGGCCTGGCCGGGGTGGGCCCGACGAAGTAGATGATCTGCCCCTTGAGGTCGATGGGGAGGGGCTCGCCCTTGTCGATGAGCTCCACCAAGCGCTTGTGAGCCGCGTCGCGGCCCGTGTAGATGATGCCGGTGATGAGCAGCCGGTCACCGGCGTGCAGACTCGCGACCACCTCGTCGGTCAGCGGGGTGGTGATGACCCGATCCATCAGAGCACCGCCTCCTTGTGCCGTGCCGAGTGGCACTGGATATTGACCGCCACCGGCATGCTGGCGATATGTGCAGGCAATTCCTCGACGAACACGTCGATCACCGTCACCGTACCCCCCAGACCGGCCGGGCCGATACCGAGGTCGTTGCAGCGGCCCTCGATCTCGTCCTCCAGTCCGGCCAGACGCGGGTCGGGATTGGTCGAACCGACTTCGCGCAGCAGCGCGTGCTTGGCCATGTAGGCCGCCTTCTCGAACGTGCCTCCGAGTCCTACCCCTACGATGATGGGAGGACACGGATTGGGCCCTGCCTTGCTCACCGTGTCGACGATGAAGTCGATGGCTCCCTGCCGGCCTTGAGCAGGCTTGAGCATGCCGATGGCGCTCATGTTCTCGGCGCCCCCTCCCTTAGGAGCGACGATGACCCCCACTTTGTCGCCGGGAACGATCCGGGTGTGCAGCATGGCCGGAGTATTGTCGCCGGTGTTCTTCCTTTCACCGATGGGGTCGGCCACCGCCGATTTGCGGAGATAGCCCTCCGTATAGCCCTTCCGTACACCCTCGTTCACCGCTTCTTCCAGACTCCCGCCCACCAGATGTACGTCCTGTCCGATCTCCAGGAACACCACCGCCAGGCCGGTGTCTTGACAGAGCGGGCGGTTCGAATCCCTGGCCAGGTTGGCGTTCTCGAGGAGTTGGACAAGGATGTCCCGTCCGGTCTCCGATTCCTCCCGCTCGATCGCCTCCTCGAAGAAGGCAACTACGTCATCGCCCAGGTAGGTGCAGGCATCGACCACCAGTTTCGCGATCGCCTCGGTCACTTGGGCGACGTCCATTTCCCTCACGGCATCCCTCCTCGACTCGAAGCAGGCCTCTCGGCACACAGAATCCTATGGATCGCCTCCATCCTGATATATGTATATCAAAAACCCATTCAAAGCGCGTGACGTGTAGATGCGTGAGGCGTCCTTCGACCCCTGGTGGCGGGTGGGCACCGCCTCCGCTACACTAGACACGCCCCCGACTCGGCCAAATCGCGACCCCAGGAGACCTCAGGACGATCATGCGCGTACTTTCCGGCATACAACCCTCCGGCAGGCCTCATCTCGGCAACTACTTCGGAGCCCTCCGGCAGTACATCAACCTTCAGGCAGGCAACGACCCTTTCTATTTCATCGCCAGTTATCATGCTTTGACCGCCATCCAAGAGCCCGAATTGCTGCGCGAGTACACCATGGGCGTAGCTATTGACTTCCTCGCGCTCGGCCTCGACCCCAAACAGGCGGCCCTCTTCACTCAGCAGGATGTCCCTGAGGTCACGGAGCTCACATGGATCCTTTCCTGCGTCACGCCCATGGGACTCCTGGAGCGGGCGGTGAGCTACAAGGACAAGATCGCCCAGGGACTGTCACCGAACCACGGTCTGTTCGCCTACCCGGTCCTGCAGGCCGCCGACATCCTCATCTATCTTTCCGACCTGGTGCCGGTGGGACAGGACCAGAAGCAGCACCTCGAGATGACGCGAGATATCGCCGGGAAGTTCAACCAGCAGTTCGAGGAGGTGTTCGTCATCCCCGAACCGTACATCCTCGACTCCACCGCGGTCGTGCCGGGGATCGACGGGCGCAAGATGTCCAAGAGCTACGGCAACGAGATCGGCATCTTCGAGGAGGGAAAAGCCCTCAAGAAGAAGGTCATGTCCATCGTGACCGACTCAGCCCCCGTGGAGGCCCCCAAAGACCCATCTCGCTCGACGCCCTTTCTTCTCCTGAAGCTGTTTGCCTCGGATGAAGAGACGGCGGAGTGGGAGGCCCGGTACAAAGCAGGAGGAATGGGATACGGAGAGGTCAAGAAGCGGCTGTTCCAGTTGATCGACGAGTACTTCGCCCCTTATCGGGAACGCCGCCGAGAACTCGAGACCGACACCGATTACGTCATGGACGTGCTCAAAGAGGGGGGCCTGCGTGCCCGAGCGGTCGCCCAACAGGTCATGCACCGGGTGCGGGAGGCCACCGGCCTGCGTACCACGTACTGACCACCTCAGCCGATGAACGAAGGCCGACGAACGAAGGAGCCTCTGATGGAAGAAGTAGAAGCGACCGAGCCGGAAGGCGATACTCCCTGGATGGGGAACCTGAACGATCTGGTACAGTTCGCCGACCGGGGCATCGTCAGCAAGACCCTGGTCGACAGCCCCAAAGTCAAGCTGATCCTGTTCGGCATGAAGACCGGGCAGACTCTCTCAGGCCACTCGGCCGGGACGCCGGCGACCATCCATGTGCTGAGCGGAGCGGGAACCATCCGGATCGGCGACGAGGAATACGAGGGCAAGGCTGGTTCTCTCTTCTACCTCCCGGCCGGCCTCTACCACGCGCTGACCTCCACCGACGACCTGGTCTTCTTGTTGGACCTGTTCCGCTGACCGGCACGCCCGCCCTGGTGGACCTCTTCGACCTCACCCTCCCGATCCAGGCAGGGATGCCCGTTCTGCCCGGCGATCCGCCGGTGACCTTTACCAGGCTGCACTCACATGGCGGCGACGGTTACGAGCTCACCCGGCTCTCGCTCGGCTCGCACACCGGCACCCACCTGGACGCTCCGCGCCATTTCTTCCCGGACGGAGCCACCCTCGACCGGTACCCCGTCGATCGCCTCGTGGGGCCCGGGCTGATCGTCGACTGCCGCCCGCCCTCGGGGCACGGCCGTATCGGCGCCGCGCTGCTGGCCGAGCGCCTCCGGCCCTTCGCCGTCCCTTCCAAGAGCTTCGTCCTCCTTAGGACCGCCGGCGCCTTTCTATCGATCGAGGCTGCCCAAGCATTGCTCGACGCCGGGGTGACCCTGGTCGGCACCGACGGCCCCAGTCTCGACACCGAGCCCTACCCGGTCCATCGCCTCCTGCTCGGGCAGGGGGTCCTTCTAGCGGAGAACCTCGCCGGTCTGGAACGGCTGGGACCCGGCCCTGTCACCTGCGCGTTCCTGCCACTGGCGGTGGTCGGCACTGACGGCGCGCCGGTACGCGCCGTCGCTTGGCGCTGACCGGGACCCGGCCGGTCTCCGCCACAGAGGGCGGGCCCGGCGGCGCGCGGCCCGGCGTTCTAGCGCGTCGTCGTCGTAGTGTCCCGTTCAGACTCCGCGGTGATGACGACCGTGCCGTCGTACCAGGGCGGGCGGTAGACCAGTACCGGCTCGAAGCCCGCCTGGGCCTTGAAAGTGAGGATCAGGTCGAGCGAGGCGTTCTTGAGGAGGCTGCGGGGAAGCGGGCCTGATCGTGTGGGTTCGATGCCGACCACGGATTCGCCTACCGCGCACACGAAGTCTTCCGCGTCGACCCGTATGGGGGCTACGCCGGTGTTCTTCACCCGCACGTACGCCTGATAGAAAGATTCGCCCGAATCGGGCGCGGGAGGACTCTGTCCGCTCAGCCTCTGCTCCGGCATGGCGGGCTGGAACGTGGTTTCGAGGGCCCGGACGGTGATGGTCGCGTTCCCGACGATCACCTCCTCGCCGATGCGGCCTTCGACGTCGCCCGACTTTCCGCCGCGCTCGTCTGAGGTCGAGGTCGTTCCGCCACCGGCCCCTTCGCCTTCAGCCGGCTCGCAGCCAGTAAAGCCCAAAGCCGCGACGACCAAGAGGATGACGAGAACTGCCACCATGCTCCCTAACAGGCTGCTGAAAAACGACGCTGCGCCGTCAGGGCGCGATGGCTGCGGGCGAGGGAAGAACGCAGGAAGCGCGAATAGCAGCGCTATTTGCGCGACCGAGGACGCTCTATCGCGCCGGCCAGTGTGTCTTGGCGGCCGTGGCTTCGTTTTTCAGCAGCCTCCTAAGAGCTGCGGGCCGCGCCGGGCTTCGCCCGTTGGGCGAAGGTGGCCCGATGCCGCCCCCGATGTCAGATCTGGTCTATCCACGGAGACATCATACGTGAAAGGACTTCCGGGTTGACCGCGTTCTCGACCGGCTCGGCATTTACGGCAGCGATGGCATTCTGCACCGCCAGCTCGGCCATCCGGCCTCTTGTCTCGACCGTCGCACTGCCCAGGTGGGGCAGCAACACCACGTTCGATAGACCGGCGAGACCGGGCGCGAGACACGGCTCGGATTCGTACACGTCGAGACCGGCGCCGCCCAGATGTCCTTCTGCCAGGGCCTCGACCAGCGCTCGCTCGTCCACGATGGGGCCACGAGCGGTGTTGACCAGAAAGGCACCCGGACGCATCAGGTGCAGCTCGCGTGACCCGATGAGATGGCGGGTAGCTGCATCGAGCGGCACGTGAAGACTGACTATGTCGGCCTGGCGGAGGACGTCATCTAGGTCTTGCTGGTGTTCCCAGCGGGCACCCGGCGGCACCTGTTCCGGTCGCAACGGCCCGCTCTTCCTCGCATAGACCACGCGCATATCCCATCCCAGAGCGCGTCGCGCGACCGCCTGTCCGATCCTTCCCATCCCCACGATCCCCAAAGTCGCTCCGGCGACGGCCCGCCCGAGGAGCAGAAAGGGGCTCCACTCCTCAAAACGGCCTTCCCTGACCATGCGGTCGCCTTCGACCACCCGCCGCGCCACGCTGAGGATGAGAGCCCAGGCGAGATCGGCGGTGGCATCGGTCAGTACTCCCGGGGTGTTGGTTACGAGGATGCCGCGCTCGGTGGCAGCCGGCACGTCGATGTTGTCGAAACCGACCGCCATGTTAGATATCACCCTCAGCCGGGGCCCGGCGGCGTCTATGACCGCCCCATCCACTGTATCCGTCAGCAGGCACAGCAGAGCGTCAGCCCCCGCGACCCCGCGAAGCAGCGAGTCCCGCTCCAACGGCCGGTCTTCGTCTCCACCCGTGACGATGAACGCCTCCTGGGCGAGAGAGAAACCCGGCTCAGGGATGCGACGGGTCAGGAATAGACGGGGTTTGGTGCTCATGGGAGCGTTCATGGCCGGTCCAGTATATCCTTACCCCATGAGCGGACAAGTGCGAGTAGGTACATGCTCGTGGACCGACCCGACCATGGTGCGGGCCTGGTATCCCCCCACGGTCCGCAGCGCTGCCGATCGTCTGCGCTACTACGCGACCCAGTTCGATACCGTGGAAGTCGACTCGAGCTTCTACGGTGTTCCCACCCCAGCCACCGCCCGTCTCTGGGCCGAACGGACCCCGCCCGGCTTCGTGTTCCACGTCAAAGCCTTCGGCATGCTCACCCGGCACGGCGTGCGCCCGGAGGGCCTCCCGGCCCCTCTGCGCGTTGCGCACAGCTTCGAGCTCGACCGCTACGGCCGCATCGTCCACCCGTCGCAGGCTCTTCGGGAAGAGACCTTCGCGCTGTTCCATGAAGCCCTTGCGCCACTGCGGCACGAAGAGAAGCTGGGCTTGATCCTCATGCAGTTCCCACCCTATTTCGTCGCTAACGAGAACAACCGCGAGTACATCAGCTACAGCGTGCGACTGCTGGCGCCCGACAAGGTGGCTGTCGAGTTCAGGCACTCCTCCTGGGTGGAGCCGGGAGAAACGCCGCGGACCCTGGATCTCCTCACCTCCCTCGGTGCGGCGTACGTCTGCGTCGACGAGCCGCGGATGGATGGACCGACCGTCTTACCACCGCTCGTCGCCGTCACGACCGACACCGCCTATGTACGCTTCCACGGCCGGAACGCCGCGATGTGGAACGCCCGCGTGAGTTCCGCCGCAGAGCGGTTCAAGTATCTCTACACCATCGACGAGTTACAGGAGTGGGTCGAGCCGGTGCGGCGTCTCCAAAGGCAGACGGGCACCACCTACCTTATGTTCAACAACTGTTTCGCCGACTACGCACCCCGCAACGCCAAGCAGATGATGTCGCTGCTGGAGGCGGCGCCGCGGGAAGACCCGGCCCCGCCCCTCGAGTAGACCGGCTCTATCGAGCCGTCCGGCGCGCACTCGGCGGCCCGGTCTCAGTCTGAAACGAGCTCTGACTCCGACCGTCTTCCGCCGCTGCGTCCCGCCTTCACACCTTGGGCAGGTTCTTCATCGCTTCCTTGATCTTCTCTTCGGGATACGCGTAGTCCTCGAGCTTGCCGTCCAGATAATTGTCGTAGGCAGCCATGTCGAAGTGTCCGTGCCCGCTCAGGTTGAAGAGGATGGTCTTCGCCTCGCCCGACTGTCTGCAGTCTTCCGCCAACTGGCGAACCACGGCGATGGCATGGTTGCTCTCTGGAGCGGGGACGATGCCTTCTGAACGCGAGAAGCTGATGCCCGCGTCGAACACCTCGGTCTGCATGACCGAGCGCGCTTCGACCAGCCCCAACTGATGGAGATGCGACACCATCGGCGCCATGCCGTGGTAGCGGAGCCCGCCGGCATGGATGCCAGGCGGCACGAAATCGTGGCCCAGGGTATCCATCTTCAGGAGAGGGGTGAACTTGGCCGTGTCGCCGTAGTCGAAAGCATACAGGCCTTTGGTCATGGACGGGCAGGCCGCCGGCTCGACGCCGATGCACCGGGTCTTTTTGCCCTTTTTCAGGTTCTCGCCGACGAACGGGAAGGCTATGCCGGCGAAGTTGGATCCGCCGCCCACACACCCTACGACGAAATCGGGATAGGCGTCCGCCATCTCCATCTGTGCCAGGGCTTCCTGTCCGATGACCGTCTGGTGGAGGGTCACGTGGTTCAAGACCGAGCCCAAGGAGTAGTGGGTATCGTCGCGTTTGACAGCTACTTCCACGGCCTCACTGATCGCTATGCCCAGACTCCCGGGGGAGTCCGGGTCCTTGGCCAAGATCGCCCGGCCGCACTCGGTGGTGTCGGAGGGACTGGGGATCACTTCCCCGCCCCACACCCGGATCATGCTCCGCCGGTACGGCTTCTGATAGTAGGAGACCTTCACCATGTAGACCAGACACTCCATACCCATGAGCTGGCAGGCCAGGGCTAATGCTGAACCCCACTGGCCGGCGCCGGTCTCGGTCGTGAGCTTGGTGACACCTTCTTCTTTGTTGTACCAGGCCTGGGCCACGGCCGTGTTCGGCTTGTGCGAACCTGCCGGGCTGATGCCTTCGTACTTATAGAAGATCTTGGCGGGAGTACCCAGCGCCTTCTCCCATCGACGTGCGCGCAACAGAGGGGTCGGGCGCCACAACCGATAGATCTCCCGGACCTCATCGGGGATCTCGATCGTGGGTTCCGTCGACATCTCCTGCATGATGAGGCCCATCGGGAACAGCGGGGCCAGGTCGTCCGGACCGGCCGGTTGCAGTGTTCCCGGGTGGAGTGGCGGTGGCGGGGGCGTGGGAAGATCAGCCGCGACGTTGTACCACGACGTCGGGATCCCGTCTTCCGGAAGCAAGAACTTGGTCGCCATGCCTTTCTGCCTTTCCATCCTTGTAGGGGCGTACAGACCTGCAAGGTAACATAATGCCGAGGACCGTGCATCAGCCGCCGGAAACAAGGGTATGCTAGGAGCGACCCAGAGCACCAGCAAGACGGCCCAGGAGGCGGTATGGCCACTCTTCCCGGACTGACTCCCGAGACACTCGACTTCGTGCTTCTCTCCTTCGAAGGCCCCGACCAGTATGCTATGGCTGGCGGGTTGGGCGTGCGGATGAGGGAGCTCGCTCTCGAACTGGCACGCCAGGGCTTCCGCACGCATCTTGTGTTCGTGGGTGACCCGCACCGTCCGCCCGAGGAGACCCCTGTCGAGAACCTCACCCTTCACCGCTGGTCGCAATGGCTGTCGGCGCACTACCCGGCCGGGGTCTACCACGGCGAGGAGGCGAAGCTCGTCGACTGGAACGAGCAGTTGCCTGGGTTCGTCACCGCCCGGCTGGCGACTCCCACGGCCGCCGCCGGACGCTTGACCGCCATCTTGGCCGAAGAATGGCACACGGCTTATTGCACGTGCCAGATCTCCGACCGTCTGTGGCTCGAGGGCCTGCGGGACAAAGCCATCATCCTTTGGAACGCCAATAACGTCATGGGCTTCGACCGCATAGACTGGCGCCGGCTCGACTTCTGTTCGCAGATAACGACCGTTTCCCGTTACATGAAGCATGTGATGTGGGACCGGGGGGTCAACCCGCTGGTCATCCCCAACGGCATACCCGCCGAACGTATCCGCGACGCCGATCCCGCGCTGGTCACCCGCCTACGCGCCGCCTTCGCCGGACGCGAACTGATTTTCAAGATAGGCCGCTTCAGCCCGGACAAGCGCTGGAACATGGCCATCGCCGCCCTGGCCGAGGAGAAAAGGCGCGGTTACGACATAGCCACGGTGATCCGGGGCGGGGTAGAACCGCACGGCCTGGAGGTCCTGGCAAACGCCCAAGCCCAGGGCCTGATCGTCGCCGATGTGAGCCTGCCCAAAGACACCCCGGCGGCGCTCGATGTCTTCGCCGGTCTGCCGCACGCAGATGTCTACAACGTCACCAGCTTCATGAGCGATGAGCTCATCTCGCTCTTCTACTCGGGAGCCGACGCTGTGCTCGCCAACTCCGGTCATGAACCGTTCGGCCTGGTAGGGCTGGAAGTGATGGCGGCGGGAGGAGTCGCGTTCGTCGGTTCCACGGGAGAGGATTACGCAGTCCCGTTCCTCAACTCGGTGGTCCTTGATACCGACGATCCCGCTGAGATCGGCATCGCCCTGGAGTTCCTGCGCGCGCACCCTGAGGTCGTCAAACGACTGCGCTCCGACGCCAAGGAGACGGCGCGAAGCTTCACCTGGGAAAGTGTGGTGCAGGATACCCTGCTCGGCAAGCTGGAGTACGTCTCGCTTCGCCAATCGGTGACTCCGCCGCAACAGAACGACCGCCTGGAGGCGGCTGCCACCGCTGAGGATGTGGCAGGGACGGCCGGCCATCCCGGCCTGAGAACTACGGCGGACGCCAAGGCGACCGGCGAGCCGACCGAGTCGGCCGCCTACGGCGGCGAGTCGGTCGGCCGGCGTCTGTCCGTCAAACCGCGCGGGCATGCCGAAGAAGACGCCGCAAACGCGCCCCAAGACCCTCGATCTCAGGGTCCTTCTTCCGCCCGGCCCAAGAAGACCGGCGATGCGACCGGCCCGACCGGTTAGGAGACAACAGTGGCCGAGAACCTCGTAACGTACTGCGTCGTGCATCAGCCCAGGCGGATCAAGCTGCCGGCGCAGATCGTCCCGCCGGGTACTAAGCCCGGGGCCATGGCTTCGTACCTGTTCGACGACGATATGAACCGGCGTTACTTCGAGAAGGTAGCCCGTTGGTGCTACTACCCAGCCGTAGACATGTTCACAGACATGCTGGACGCGGGCTACAAGCTCGGCCTCGGTTTCTCGGTGAGTTTCCTGTGGCAGTTGCGCCGCTGGGACCGGGTGCTGGCCGAGCGCTTTCGGCGACTGGTGGGCCATCCCAATTGCGAGCTGGTGGGAGTCGAACCGTACCACAGCTTCGTCTTCGCCATCGACATCAAGCTTTTCCAGAAGGAGATGCTGCGAGGCAAGGCCTATGCCGAGGACTTCTTCGATAAGGAGATCCGCGTCACAGACACGACCGAGATGGTGATGAACAACGAGATCTACTATGCGCTCCTTAAATGCGGCTACCGCGCGGCGATGCTCGACGGACGGCCCTGGGTCATGGAATGGCGCGAGCCGACCCACCTTTATGCCCACGGCGGCCGCAGCCTCGCCCTTTTCTGCAGGCATCACGAACTGTCCGACGACGTGGGCTATCGCTTCAGCAACAAGACCTGGGTCGGCTACCCTCTCCACGCCGACACATACGCAGCCCATCTCCGCAAGGCATGGGGTGACCTGGTGTTCATCGGCTGGGATTTCGAGACCTTCGGTGAGCACCATAATCTCGACACCGGGATCTTCGACTTCATGCGCGTGTTGCCGGGTCAGTTGAAGAAGCGAGGTGTCCGTTTCCTTCTGCCTAGTGAGGCTCTTGAGTTGTTCGGGGCGGACCGCCTACCCGACCTCCCCCTTCCCGAGTTCGGGACCACCTGGGCAGGGTCGGGGGGGATGGAGTTCTTCCTGGGCAATCCGTCTCAGCAGGCCATCTTCAGGCTGATGCATTCAACCCTGCACAAGGCCCGTCTGACCGAATCGCATACGCTCCTTGATCTGGCTCTCTGGCTCCTACAATCCGACAATCTGCACCTCATCCAGTGGGCCGGGCGCTCAGGCTCCGAGGCCGAGGTGTCGGCCTATTTCACCCCTCGGGAGTGGTGGGATCTCGGCCCGGACAGGATCCTTACCGAGCAGCAGCGCGTCTACACCAACTTCATCCGGGCCATGGATGTCTTCGTCTGAGCCGTTACACGTAGCCTTCGTCTGGCACATGCATCAACCCTACTACCGGTCTGCGCCGACCGCGACGTTCAGCATGCCCTGGGCGCGGATGCACGCCATCAAGGACTACCTCGATATGGTCGAGACTCTCTCCGTCTACCCCGACCTCCATCAGACCTTCAATCTCGTTCCCTCGTTGGTCGAGCAGTTGGAGGACTATGCCTCGGGAGACTTCGTCGACACATACTGGGAGCACACACTCAAACCGGCGAGTGAGTTGACCCCCGCCGAGCGTGCGTTTCTGGTCGAGCGCATGTGCGAGCGCTCAGACCACCCCCGGGCACACATACACCCCCGGTATCTGGAATTGGCCCACAAGAGAGAGGCGCACTCTTCCCAGACATGGGAAGAGTGCGCCGCGGCCTTTACGGTGGACGAACTCCGCGATCTCCAGGTGTGGTTCAATCTTGCCTGGTTTGATCCCCGGACGTTGGCCGCCGAGCCCCTGGCCGGACTGGTGAGCCGCGGCCGTGACTTCCGCGAGGACGACAAGCTCGCTCTCGCCGAGGTCCAGGCCGGTATCCTGTCCCGTACCCTCCCCGCGTACAGAGACGCGGCCGTCCGAGGGCAGATCGAGCTTTCCACCTCTCCGTACTTCCATCCCATACTACCTCTCCTCATCAACAGCGATTCGGCGCGCATAGGCGCCCCCGACACCATCCTCCCGCCCCGTCGTTTCGCCCATCCCGAAGACGCCGTCGAACAGATAGTACGAGCCGTAGAAAAGCACGGCCGCGTCTTTGGCGATCGACCGTTGGGGATGTGGTGCTCCGAACAGGCCGTGGGAGAAGACGTTATCTCGCTCCTGATCGACGCGGGCCTGCAATGGACGATCTCCGATGAGACCGTCCTCGCCCGCTCCCTGTCGGGCGCGGCGCCTCCCCGCGGCAGTCGCGCGGGGCACGCGGCCAAGATGGCCTCGACCGCAGCCCCTCTTCCCCCGTCCCTTCTCTACACCTCGTATCTTCTGCCGCGTGAGACAGGCGAGATCGCGATGGTGTTTCGCGACCATACTCTGTCCGACCTCATCGGGTTCGCGTACCAACGGTGGACTTCACGCGACGCCGCCGCCGACCTGCTACGAAGGCTCCGGGACATCCGCTCCTGTCTGGAGCCGTCCGCCTCTGCCCTCGTCACCATCGCCCTCGACGGCGAGAACGCTTGGGAATACTACCCCGACGACGGGAGGGAGTTCCTGCACTATCTCTACGAGGGCCTGAGCACAGACCCGGGGCTAAGATGCGTCACCGTCTCTGAGCACCTACAGGAGTCGCCTCCTGCCCATCGACTGAGTTGGCTGCATACCGGGTCGTGGATAGGCGGTGACCTGCGCACATGGATCGGCGACCGGGCGCACAACGTCGCTTGGGATCTCCTCCATGAGGCCCGTGATGTCGCAGCCGTTCGTCGCCGGGAGGTGCGCGAGGGCGCTCCTCGCCCCGCCTCCGCGCCCGCCGCCGATTCGCCCGTCGAAGCCGCCTGGCGCCACGTTCTCATCGCCGAAGGTAGCGACTGGTTCTGGTGGTTCGGCGATCATCACCGTAGCGAACTCGACCATGTCTGGGACCTCGATTTCCGGGTGCGCCTCCAGGAGATCTACCGCCTCCTAGGTCAAACCGTCCCGGCCGAACTCTTCTTTCCTATACTTGATCAGGCCCCGGTGGTACGGGCCACCCCACCCCGAGGGCCGGTCTCCCCTTTGATCGACGGGCGATTGGGGGACTCGACAGAGTGGCAGGCCGCCGGATCGCTCGCCGCCGACGTCTCCTCGACCATGCAGCCCTCTTCAGAGACCAGGATCGACGAAGTCCGCTTCGGATGGCAGGGTCGGCGACTGTGCCTTCTCATCGTTCCCGGTGCTTCAGCGCGCCTTGAAGGACTGGAGGTGGAGGTGCAGCTCGCGCGGCCCGGCACTGAGGATGAGCCGCTCGTGCGTCTGGTCCTAGAAGAACAAGGTCGCGTGGGAGTAAGCTGGGTACAGCGGACAGCGCCGGCGCAAACGATCGAGCCGGAGACCGTCGAGGCTTGCTGGAACGAAGTCCTTGAGGCCTCGCTGCCCCTTGGTACTGTCGATGCCCCGAGCACCGTCCCGGCCGGACTGGTGGTGCGCGTCGGCCGCGAGGGCATGACGGAACGCGTGTTTCACTCCGCGGGTCTGGCGTCGATCGGATGGGAGGAGCAATGAGCGGTCTCAAGATCATCACGTTCCTCACCGATTTCGGATGGGCCGGAGGATACGTCGCCGTCTGCGAGGCCATCGTCACCCGTGTCACACCTGAAGCCCGCATCTTCCATATCTCTCACGACGTCCCCGTGGGCGACATCGCCGCGGGTGCTCTCACCCTGGAGAGAATAGCGCCCTTCTTCTCACCCGCGGTGCATCTGGCTCTTGTCGATCCCGGGGTGGGGACCGGCCGGCGGCCCCTCGCACTGACGACCGCGCGTGGGGACGTCCTGGTCGGACCCGACAACGGTCTCCTATTGGCCGCGGCCGGCGCCCTGGGGGGGCTGAGCACTGCCTGGTGCCTCGACGTGTCGCTCATCCGTGAGATAGCAGGCCTGCCCGCCGACCAGCTCTCCTCCACATTCCACGGTCGTGACGTTTTTGCTCCCGCGGCCGCGGTCATAGCCGCTACGGCCGATCCGGCGCCTCTCGGATCACCGCTCGACCCGGCGGTCTTGGTCCATCTCGCACCCGCGCTCGTCGATCTGGCTGACGAAGGCGCTACTGCCCAGGTCATCGAGATCGACCGCTTCGGCAACGTCGGCTTAGCGCTCCGTTTTGCCGATTTTGCTCCACAAGAAAGGCGGTTTCTGGTGGAAGTCGTCGGCGAGGACCTTCCCGAGTGGACCGCCCGGGTGGTCCGTACCTACGGCGACCTAGGCTCGGGAGAGCTCGGCATCTTTCGCGACTCCTGGGGACAGGTAGCGCTTGCCCTCAAGTCGGCAAGCGCGGCTCAACTCCTGTCTCTCGACCGAGGGATGCTTGTCCACCTCAAGCCCCTGCCCGACTATTCGGCCTGGAGCGACCCCGCATGACGGCTAGACAGCGGGGCAGCAGCAGAGGCCCCGCCGCTGACGGCCGCGGCGGCATCACCCGGGCCCCGCTCCCACCTCGACGCTCAGGCGGCCACTCGCCGACCGGGCAAACGGTGAATGCCGCCCCTTTGGTCGTCAAGCCGGGCCGGCCGGCGCCCCAGAGCCTCCTCACCCTCTATCGACCCGACCTCTCCGCGGCGCTGGAGGCCCTCGATGCTCCCGACTATCGTTACGTCCAGGTCTGTGAGCACCTATTGGCCCATCCTCAGCTGCCTCTTTCTGAGGCCACCGCTCTCCTCCGAGAGACGCGGGAGGCCCTTGAGGCGTTGGGAGCTTCGACCTTGGTTCCGATAGCGTCGCGCACTGCTCCCGACGGGACGACAAAGCTTCTCCTGGAAGGCCGTGACAGCGCCCGCGTCGAGACCGTCCTCATGCGCTACAGGGACCGCCTGACCGTGTGTCTATCGAGCCAGGTGGGATGCCCGGTGGGATGTGCTTTCTGTGCCACCGGCGCCATGGGGTTCCAACGCAATCTCACCGTTGCCGAGATCGTCGACCAGGTCCGCGCGGCAGCGGTGCCGGCCCGGCGCGATGGCCATAGGATTTCTAACCTCGTCTACATGGGCATGGGAGAGCCCCTGCTGAACCTGCAGGCCGTCCTGGATTCCATCCGGGTCGTGACCGATCCCGTCGGGATGAGCCTCGCGCACAGGGCCATCTCGGTGTCCAGCGTAGGGATCCCGAAGAGCATCCTGAAGCTGGCCCGCACTGAACCGCAGGTCAACCTTGCCCTCTCGCTCCACGCAGCCGACGATCCCACCCGTGCCCGTCTTATCCCGCGTCGCTTCCGTCACCCTCTCAACGAGATACTAGAGGCCGCATGGGAGCACTTCGCGATCACCCATCGGAAACTGTTGGTCGAATACGTCTTGCTGCAGGGCATCAACGACTCCCCAGACGACGCCCGCCGGCTTGCCGGCCTTCTTCGCGGGCACGTGGTCACCGTCAACCTTCTCGCCTGGAACTCCCCGGAGGCGCCGGCGGACAGCACTGTCCGCCTCGGTCGCCCCACGCGGCCCCGTGAAGACTCCGTTGGTCGGACGCAGACCCGGCCGGCTTTCTTCGCGGCGCCTCCGCACGGAACGGTGAGGGCCTTCCGAGACACTCTTGCACGCGCCGGCATAGAGGCCGTGATCAGGCAAAGCAAGGGCGGCGGAATCCAGGCCGCCTGCGGCCAACTGGCCGGGAGCTGCCGTTCCTATGACCGGACGCGCTCCTAAAACTCGTTTCAAAATGAAGCTCCGCCGCAAGGGACGAGCCGGGCGGATGTGAGAGAAGGACGCAGGGAGCGTGAATAGCAGCGCTATTGACGCGACCGAGGACGCAATATCGCGGCGTCCAGCGCGCACTGGGCGGCCGCGGCTTCATTTTGAAACGAGTTCTTAGTGCTCGATCCAAGATGGAACCGCGGCCAAGCGCCCGCAGCGGAGACACGACGGGGCGGCCTCTGTCGCGCTCGTAGCGCCGCTACGAGCGCTCTTTCCTCTTGCTCCGCACCCGTCCGCCGCGGCTTGAGCGGCGTCTCAGTCCGACGCATGCTGCTAATGGTCAGATGG
>JAJFUK010000050.1 GCA_021372435.1 Actinomycetes bacterium
CCCGGTGGACGAGGCCACCCGGGAGTACGTGGGGGCCGACCTCTACTGCCGGACCGCGCAGGACGGCGTCATCGCCGCCAAGAAGCTACTGGGGGTGAGTTAGATGGCTGATAACACCGGCATGGATCCCGAGCCGGGCGCCCCGGCGGCAGGGGCCCCGGAGGCTCCGGGCGGCTTCGCCCCGCCCCCGCTCTATCTGGAACGCCTGAACCGCCTGCGCACCGCCGTGGCGTTGGGTACCCCGGATAGGGTGCCGGTCGTGCCCAACGGTCCGGCCTGGCCGGCGCGCGCCCTGGGCGTGAAGATGTCTGAGCAGGCCACCAACCCGGCCGTCACCGCCCCCACGATCATCAAGGCGTACATGAGTCTTGGCGAGATCGACGGCATCCAGAGCCCCGCGTACCATGTGAGCTCGCTGAGCATCCAATGGCTTTCACGGGTGAAGGTGCCCGGGCGGGAGTTGCCCGAGGACGAGATGTGGCAGGTCGACGAAGCCGAGCTCATGACCGCCGACGACTACGACGCCATCCTGGCCGAGGGCTTCGGGCCGTGGGTGGAGCGCTACTATGCCGAGCGGCTTCCAGGAGCCAAGGAAGCCTTCGACGCCTTCTTGACGACCGTCCCCGGGGTCCTCGCAGACTGCCGCGAGAAGGGCATCGTGCCGTTCACGCCCGCCCTCGCCACCATACCCTACGAATACTTCTGCGGCGGACGCTCGATGAAGGAGTTCCTGCTCGACCTCTTCCGACGGCCAGACAAGGTGCAGGCGGCCATGGACGCGGCATTGCCCGTGTTGATCGACAACATGCGGGGCGTGATCAGGGGAACGGGCCTCATCGGTCTGTGGATAGGGGGATGGCGTTCGGCCAGCGAGTTCATCGCGCCGAGGCTGTGGGAACGCTTCGTCCTTCCGTACTTCAAGGCGATGGTGGAGGCCGCGGTGGACGAAGGCGCGGTCGTGGTACTCCACTTCGATGCCAACTGGGACCGCGACCTGGAGCGGCTGAAGGAGTTCCCGCGGGGCAGGTGCGTGCTTTCCCTGGACGGCAAGACCGACATCTTCAAGGCCAAGCGGATCCTCGGCGACCATATGTGCATCATGGGGGACGTGCCGCCGCGCATGCTCAGCCTGGGCACGCCCGACGAGGTGAGGGACTACTGCAGGCGACTCATCCGGGAGATAGGACCGAGCGGGTTCATCCTCTCTTCGGGGTGCGACGTTCCCATCGACGCCAAGTACGAGAACGTCAAGGCCATGGTGGAAGCGGTCCAGTAACCCGCCGCGGCCGCGGCCCCGCCTGGATGACGAACTCAACGTCGCCGCCGGCGTGGGAATACGCCTCGCAAGTATCGGCGTAGGTGACGTACGGTTTTTCGTCACTGAGCCCTGCGAGGGTCGCCATCACGGTGGAGTCGAGCCGGTCTCGGTCGGCTTCGTTGAGAGCTTCCCTCTCGTGGCCCAGCACCAGTAATCGCTGTATGTAGTGTTCCCTGAGCGCCTTCACCCGGCTTTGGACCGCACTGGGTTCCGGCAGTTCCTCCAATACGCCGTTCAGCTTCTCCATGGCCTCCTTCCAAAGCCAGACGATCGCGTGGGCAGGCTCGTCACTCCCATCTCTTCGGTTCCGGCTGTTGTGGCCGTGGTCTCGACTCCGGCTTCCGCAGTGGTCTCCACTGATCGCGACCACACTCAACGACGACAGAAGCAAGACCAGCGATAGGCCGGTCATGAGCCTCCTGAGGGCAGGGGGCCGGCGACGGAGACGTGGCCGCTCATCGGACACTCTTTTTCAAGTCGACCGTCGAGAGACGCCGGGATGGTGGCAGGCGGGCGTGTCAAGGCGGCGTAAGGCCGTAGCGTGCCTTCAGCGCCAGCACGTGGAGCACGGCCTGGTCGAGCCTCTGCCGGCTGAGGCGCCCGTCGTTCACCGCCGCCACGATGGCGTCGAGCATCTGCTTCTGCCGGTCGAGGGTGCCGGTCGAGATCAACAGGTCGCAGCCTGCCTCAAGCGCTGAGACGGCGATGGCCCCGATGTCGCCCGCCTGCGCCGCCTCGGCGGTTCCCGTCTCGGAGCCGGCCGCCCCGGCCATCTCTAGGTCGTCCGCGATCACCAGCCCGGAGAAGCCGAGCCCCTCGCGCAGGAGTCCTTGGATGACCGCATCGGAGAGGGAGGCCGGCCGGTCGGGGTCGTAGGCCTTGACCACGAGGTGGGACACCATCACGCACTGCACCCCGGTCGCGAAGGCCGCCTTGAACGGTACGAGGTGGGTGGTGGCGAACTCCGTTTGGGTGGCCTCGGACAGCACGACCTCACCGTGAGTGTTCCCGCCGGCGCTGCCGTGCCCCGGAAAGTGTTTCACCACCGCGATGAGCCCGGCCCGAGCATACGCGGCCGCCACGGATTCCACGAAGTCGGCGACCAGAGTGGGATCGCCCGCGTAGGTCCGTCTATAGAGGAACGACTGCGGGTCCGAGACGACGTCGGCCACGGGGGCCAGGTTCATGTTCACTCCGAGCCGTAGGAGGGAGGTCGCGGTCTCCCCGGCGAGGCGGGCGGCCTCCCCAGGTGATGAGTCCTGCCCGAGGACTCTGGCGGCGGGGACGCTGGGGACGCCGTAGCGGATCCGCTGCACCGGTCCGCCCTCCTGGTCCGCGGCGACGAGCAGTCCGACCCGCGACCCTCCTGCGACGGCCGCGTTCTGAAGGGCGGCGGTGAGCGACGCCAGTTGCTCGGCCCCGGTCACGTTGCGGGCCAGAAGGAGGAGTCCCCCGGGTGGATTCTCTGTCAGTAGCGCTTTTGTGGCGGGGAGCAGAGTGGTGCCTTCGAAGGCGAGTAGCAGGACCTGGGCCGCTTTCTCGCGTAGCGTCAGGTCCTGGAGGAGCATCAGGGCGGGGTCGAGCCGTGTGGTGGTCGACGCGAGCGTCGTGGTCGGGCGGGACGTCGCGGTGGTTGAAACCGTCGGGACGTCGGTGACAGAGGTCCCGCTGGATACCGGGGCGCTCGTGCCGGCCGGGGTGCCTTCCGTTCCGCAGCCGCCCGCGCCCGACGCTACGACGAGCATACCCAGCAGGGCGGCAAGACACCACATGGCGACGCGAGGCTTCACCTGCCCAGCATACCCCTCCCGGTGTGTGGCTATACTGCGAAGCAGATGCTGATGCCCGAGATACCCGACATCGAAGCGTATATCGAAGCGCTCAGGTCTCGCGTGCTGGGGCAGCGCCTGCTCGGCATCCGGGTGGTGAGTCCCTTCTTGCTGCGCACGGTCGATCCTCCCTTGGAGGCGGTCGCCGGAAGACGGGTCGAGGGCATCCGGCGGTTGGCGAAGCGTATCGTGTTCGAGCTGGCGGCGTGCTCGGGTACACCGGAGGGCGCGGCCGAATCCGTGCCGGTCTTCCTGGCGCTCCACCTGATGATCGCCGGTCGTCTGCACTGGAAGGCGCCCCGGGCGGCCGTCCCCAGAAAGGGGGGGTTGGCCGCTCTGGACTTCCCGGACGGGACGCTGCTCATCACCGAAGCGGGCACGAAGCGCCGGGCCTCGCTTCACATCGCAAGGGGCGCAGAGGCTTTGGCCGCCCTAGACCCCGGGGGCCTTGAGGTCGTCGGTTCGAGCCCCGCCGCTTTTGAACAGGCGTTGCGACGTGAGAATCACACCCTCAAGCGCGCTTTCACCGATCCCCGCATACTGAGCGGCATAGGCAACGCCTATTCCGACGAGATCCTGCACCGTGCCCGTTTGTCGCCATTCAAGCAGACGCAGGTCCTCACAGAAGCCGAGGTCGTCAGGCTGCACGGCACGGCCTCGGCCGTGCTGACCGAGTGGGCCGAACGCCTGCGGGCCGAAGCCCGGAACGGATTCCCCGAGAAGGTCACCGCCTCTCGTCCGGAGATGGCGGTACACGGGCGTTTCGGGGCGCCGTGCCCCGTATGCGGGACCGCCGTCCGGCGGATCGTGTACGCGGACAACGAATGCGACTACTGTCCGGCCTGCCAGACGGAGGGGCGCATACTCGCCGACCGGTCGCTTTCACGGCTACTGCGGGACGATTGGCCGACCCGCCTCGACGACGAGACGTGTCCATCCGGGACGGACCGATCACTCGATCCGAGGTGAAGGCGCGGCCGCCGGGTAGGTACCGGACGGCCCAGGCCGCGTTCTTGAGTGCTTTGCCGGCGCTGGAGCGCGCCACCCTGCTACAATCTGGCCAAGCGTAGAAAGGAGGTGGTCCAAATAGACAGTCTGCCTAGTAAGCGCAGCGGCCATTGGACCGGAGGTGGCGCTCGCCTTTAGTCGTTGGTTCCCCGACTGACGCCTGCCAACGGCGCCTTCGGGGTCGCAGCGCTTCATAAGAGCTGCGGAGGCCGTCTCGGCGACGAGACGGCCTCCGGCGTTTTCAGGGATCCCGCGCCGGCAGGTGTCCCCAGGGTTGCGCCTCTAAACCGCCTCCGCGTCGAGGTGCGCCTCTACGCCGCCTCTGCGTCGGATCGCGCGTCTAGACCGCCTCGCTGTCGAGCAAGACGGGGGTGATCTGGTCCATCATCCAGCCGACATAGTCTTGGCAGCGCTGCCGCACCTCGCTCAGCATGAAGGCGTCGTGACCTTCGGGGGTGCTCAGGTCGAACCCGGTCAGATCGTTACAGCGGCAGGCTCCGAACTCGGCTGCGAAGTCCCGTATCAGTTCCTGCAAGAAGGACCGTGTGCGGTCAGGAAGGTCGTTGGAGACGGCGTCGCCCAGGTACATGTCGCGTAGACCCAGAGCTAGGGCCGTCCCCGTGAGGGCCCCGCACGTCTCGCCCATCCCGGCCACTCCTCCGCCGAAGTAACGGGCGCCGGTCACAACATCGGGCTCCCATCCCGATGTGAGCGTCGCAAAGCACACCATCGTTTGGGCGCAGTTGAGGTGATCGGGGCCGGGGTCGCTGAAGCGCGCGAGGGCTTCGGTTTTGGCTTGTTCTGGGGTCATGGTGGTCATGGTCAGCAGCCCTCCTCCAGGTTGGTCAACAAATGAAGCAGAGAGACGGCAGCCGCGCCCACCGTGATGACGGCGCCGATGATGATGATCCCTGTGCTGAAGCTCCAGCTCTGTCCCATATAGCCTAATGCGAGGGGCAATAGTCCGCCACCCAGCACGAAGCCCGTGGGCGGGCAGAAAGCGGCCGCCAGACTCCGGTAGTTGGGCTGGACGATACGGGAGAGAGCGGCAAAAGCGGGCGGGAAGTAGCAGACCGCCATGGCTGCCATGAGGACTACGCAGATCTTCATCCCCACACCGGAGAGCAGCCCCACGAAGATCGCGGCCACGCCGGTGAGGACGAGGGCTATAGCCATGGTCCGCTTCTCTCCCAACCGGGAGGTCACCCAGCCCGACACGAACACCGTCACTAGAGGAGCGAGGTTCGCGAGGCCCAAGAGCGTGTTGGCGGAGGCCACCGTCATGTCGCGCTCTTGATGAAGATAGAGAGGCAGCATCGTGTACACGCCCACCTGGGCGCCCATGCCCAGGGCAAACAAGAAGATCATCACCCAGAACGAGCGTGTGCTTACGACCGGCTTGATGGCGGACGGGCTGGGAGGCTCGCCCTGGAAGCTTCCTATTCCGGGAGTGGCGAAATAGAAGACCACGGCGACCAGGGCGATGATCCCGGCGATCCAAAGGAGCACTTCGTCCCAGGAGAACCAGGTGAGGAGGGCGACGGTTATGAGCGGCCCGGTCACGAGCGCGAGAGGCGGCGCCAATTGCTGGATCGACAGGGCTCTACTCCAGTCTTCTCGTCGGACGGTGGCGGTCAAGGTCGCCATCGACGAAGGTTGATGCAGGCCGAAACAGGCCCCCAGCACGAAGAAGACCGCCCTTAGTCCCCAAAGCGAGTCCGCGAAGTAGGCTCCGACCAGGGTGGCGGCCATGACGAAAAGAGAGAGGATCAGGGTGTGGCGGTGGTTGAGGCTGCTGTAGAAAAGAGGCGCCAGGAACGAACCAGCCAGCATCCCGATGGCGCCCAGGAGGAACAAAGCGCCGGCTTGACCGGAGGCCACTCCCATGGCCGGGTCTTCTTGGATCGCCGGCATGAGAGGCGAGAAGATCAGACGCGCCAGAAAGGCGAGTAGAAAGACCACGGTGATGAACACCACGGTCCCGAGGACGTTACGAAGCGGCTGCGGTGTGGGACAGGCCCTAGCCATCAGCTTCCTCCCGGTCAGATACGGCGTCAAACCTTAAGTGTGACGCCGGGCCTCCGAAGTGATCAAGAGGTCCCGGTCAAGGGTATCAGACGCGGTCCCAATGGGTGCAGGCCCGCCAACAGGCGACGGCCCGCCCGAGGGGAATGGACTTCTGCCGGAAAGGCGTGATATCTATAGCTTTCCCTTCAAAAGGCGACAGAGCCTGTCGCCCGAGTTCAGACGGGAAGGTAGCCCATGCGTTCATCTTCGCGAGATGAGACCCTGCCGTCTTCGGCACGTCAAGGAGACATTCCAGGAGGCGGAGGGCTTGTCGCAGGGCATCGCGCCGACCTTCTGGCGCTCGCGCTGATGCTGCTCTTTGCGGTGAATGCGTTCCTGATGGTGGCCATCCCCATCGTGAGGATCGAACTGCAGGACACGTTCTCGCTTTCGTCGTCACAGGTGGGGCTGTTGACCTCGATCTACACTTTCACCTACTGCGCGCTTGCGGTGCCAATGGGTATGGCCGCCGCCAGGTGGGGCGGCCGGACGGTGATGGCGGCGATCGGGCTCATAGTGGTGGGCCTGGTGCTGTTCGCGGTCAGCTCGTCGTTCGGCTGGTTCATGGCGGCCCGCTTTCTGCAGGGATGCGGGGCCGCGTGCGCTATGCCGGTGGGGACGGCCATCATCGTGAGAGCCATCGTTCCCGAACGGAGAGGTCGGGCACTCGGCATCTTCGGTGCCGGTCTGGGCTTCGGTACGGTGGTCGGGTTCGTCTCGCTGCGCTTCGCGCAGGAAGTCGGGGGGTACCGGGCGGTCTTCTGGGTGATCCTCGGCTTGGCGGTGGTGACCGGAGTGGCCGTTCTTCTCAATAAGGCGGTGCGCACAGCGCCGCCTCACAGTCGCGAGGAGACCTCGCCTGCGAACCTGTTGCACGGGCTGGGCAAAGTGGCGGTCAACCCCCGGATCTGGCTGCTGGTGATCATCAATACGACGGCATCCGCCGTCACGGTCGCCGTGATCGTCTGGGCCCCAGGCTTCCTCGAGGACCAGAGGGATGCCCTCAACCTGGCCGCGTATCTGACCGCGGCGCTCGGGGTCGCTCAGCTCGTCGGCAATCCCGCCGGCGCCGCGTTGATGGGCCGTTGGGGCAAACCGGCGACGCTTCTGGCGGCGATGGGCGCCATGACGGTCTTTACTGCGGCGGTGCCCTTACCTCCAGGTCTTCTCCCGGCGTTCGTACTGATCCTCATCGTCGGGTTCTTGACCATCGCGCCACTACCCCCTGTGCTTGGTTCCATCCCTGAGATAGTCTCAAGACCGGAGGATATCGGGCCGGCGACCGGTTTCATCGGGGTCACGAACCTTATCGGCATGGTCTCGGCGCCTTGGATCTTCGGTCTGCTTCTCGACGCCTATGGTCGTGCTCCGGGAGAGCCCGGTTATCTGATCGGTTTCCTGGCGCTCGCGATATTCCCCTTGATAGGCGCCTTGGCCGGTCTCATCTACCGGCTCGTGACGAGCGGGACCGACGGCGCAAAGCTTGCGGCAAGACCGGCCGGCCGTTAGTCTTATCCGGCCGTGATCCGCATCGTCCTCATCGCGCTCGAGATCCTCACAGGGTTGGGGGCCCTCGGCGGCGGGGTCCATACACTCTGCGGCGCGCGCGGCGTATCAGGCGACCCGCTGAAGGGAAGTCGCTTCAAGACCCACCTGATATCCGGCCTCGTGCTCTTCTTCGTGGTGGGAGGAAGCATGCTGACCGCGGCCGGACTGCTCCTCGGTGGTTTGTCCGTGGCCCGTACGGTATCGTTCGAGGCCGGCGTGGTGTTGGTCGCCTGGGTCGCGGTCCAGGCGAGCGTCATCGATTACCGGTCCTGGTTGCAGCCGGCCGCGGGAGCGCTCGGTCTGGCGGTCATGGTCCTGTCGTTCCTGCTACCCTCGCCCGGCTGAGGCCTTCTCTGACCGGGCGGTCGGCCCGAGATACCCGCACGTACCTGTACGACGAGATCCCCCCGCTCTTTCGGAGCCGATCGCCATCGCGTCGTCTGCGGGTCCAGACTGCCCACCACAGTGTGGCGCGGTGATGGTGGCGCTCCGTCCCAACGACCCGTTTCAAAATGAAGCCGCGGCCGCCGAGTGCACGCCGGACGGCGCGATAGCGCGTCCTCGGTCGCGCCAATAGCGCCGCTATTCACGCTCCCTGCGTCGTCCTCTCGCATCCGCCCAGCCTGTCCCTTGCGGCGGAGCTTCATTTTGAAACGAGTTCTGAAGCAGGTTTCAAGGGGGCATGCCGCGGGGGAGCGTATTTACGAGCCACTTAGTTTGCCCATGGGGCAGGGCCATCGGGGCGCGGAAAGGAGGCCGGCATGGTCGATGTACCGCTCAACATGAAGGAGATCGAGATCATCCGTTTCGTCATCGAGAGGTACAGGAAGGCGATGCTTTTCGAGATCGCCAACACCGATTCCCGCGAGCTGAAAAGGCATCTACTCGAACGCGAAGACCTGATCGAGGCTTTGGTCCAAAAGCTTGACTCCTTCTCGGGAGAACCGGATACACTTGAGCGATGACCATGCTCTACCGGCCTTTCGGCCGGACCGGGGAGATGGTATCGATCCTCGGTTTCGGCTGTATGCGTCTGCCTATCGTCGACGGGCGGCCCGACCGCATCGACGTGCCCCTGGCCACGGAGATGCTGCGCTATGCGATAGAGCATGGGGTGAACTACGTCGACACGGCCTACCCGTATCACGGTGCCTCCTTCGATGCTCCGGGGACCAGCGAGAGTTTTGTCGGGGAAGCGCTGAGCGGAGGCTATCGCGATAGGGTTCTCGTGGCCACTAAACTGCCGCCGTGGCTGGTCAAGTCGCGTACGGACATGGACGGCCTTCTCGCCGGCCAACTCGAGCGATTGCGGAGCGGCTGCGTTGATTGCTATCTGCTCCACGGCCTCAAAGAGGAATCCTGGACCGGGCTGGCCGGCCTCGGGGTGTGCGAGTTCCTCGACGCCGCCAAGGCCGACGGGAGGATCCGGTACGCGGGATTCTCGTACCATGACGAGCCCCAGTGCTTCGCACCCATCGTAGACGGCTATGACTGGGACTTCTGCCAGATCCAGTACAACTACATGGATACGGACTACCAGGCCGGGGCGGCCGGTCTTGCGTATGCGGCCGAGAAGGGTCTGGGTGTGGTGGTCATGGAGCCACTGAAGGGCGGGAGGCTGGCCGGACCCGCCCCGGAGCCGGTGCAGGCTCTTTGGGAGAAAGCGCCGGTGAAGCGCACGCCTGCGGAGTGGGCGCTCCGCTTCGTCTGGAACGATCCGCGGGTGAGCCTGCTGCTGAGCGGGATGTCCACGATGGAGCAGGTGATCGATAACGTGCATCTGGCCGCTGGGGGGGAAGCAGGCTCGTTGAGTCCGCAAGAGCTCGACCTCATCGGCCAGGTACGCGCCGCGTACCGCGCCCGCACCGTGGTGGACTGCACTGCCTGTCGCTACTGCATGCCTTGTCCGCAGGGCATCGATATCCCCGGCGTGTTCGCGGCCATCAACAACGCCTGCTTGTACGACGCCCTCGAGGTGGAGCTCAGGGGCTACGACGTCGACGTGAAGGCGGGTCACACCGCCAGGGCTTCGGAATGTAGCGAATGCGGGCAGTGCGAGGCGGCCTGTCCCCAGCAGTTGCCGGTCATCGAGGAGATGGCGAAGGCCTCGCGCATCCTGGACCGGCCGCAGACCCCCGTGGATGTCGGGGTCGCCGGCGGCTGACCGGTCCTTGGCGGGCCTGGCGACAAGAACGCGGACGGATATGCGCGGCAGCAAGGACCAGCCTGCTCCGATCGACAACAGGCGCACCCGCATGAGGTGCGTTCTCCTGTTGACGAGCGCGCTGCTCCTGCTGGTGACCGGATGCACGTGCGGCTGCACGACGGACGGGCCGTCCCGGCCGCCGGCATCGGCGGCGCCCGTCGCGACGGACGCCGCCCCGCCACACACCGTGGCGACCGATGCCGCCGGGGCGGGCGACACCGTTGGGCCGGCCGAGTCTGCTGAGGTCCCGGTCTCGGCTGTCGAAGTGACGCTGCTCCATATCATCGATGGCGACACGATCAGAGTCCGGATGCCCGACGGCAGCGAGGAGAGGGTACGCTATATCGGTATCGATGCTCCCGAGGTGGCGGATCCGGGTTCGCCGGGAGAGGAAGCCGCCGCTCATAACGCAGATCTGCTCGCCTGCGGTCCACTTCGCCTGCAGACCGATATCGACGAGCGCGACGACTTCGGACGGCTGCTCGCCTATGTGTGGGCGGGGGACGTGTTCGTAAACGAGCGCCTGGTGCTCGACGGCTATGCAAGGGCGCACGACTATCCTCCGAACCTGGCCCGGCAGGATCGGTTGTGGGAAGCTCACGCCAAAGCGCGGGAAGCCGGCATCGGCATTTGGGCGGACTAGAAACGAGTTCTAAGGACCGTGCCTGGGAGGGCCGGAGCAGACGGTCGGAGTGAGGGCGGACTTCGGTCGGGGGATGGGAGGCAGCGAATGAGGCATGAGATCCGGGCCGCTCAGAACGTGAGCCGCATGTGTCTGGTCTGCGGGATCGAGAACGGAGCGGGACTCCGGGGACGGTTCTTCGTACTCGAGAACGGGGAGCTGGCCGGCATGTTCCGGCCCCGGGAGGAGCACCAGAGCTACCCCGGACGGTTACACGGCGGTGTCATCTCGGCCATTCTGGATGAGACTATAGGCCGGGCGATCAATGTGGCCGACAGCCACACGTGGGGCGTCACCGTCGAGTTCACGGTGAGATTCCGCAGGCCGGTGCCCTTGGACCGGGAGGTCAAGGCCGTAGGCCGGATCACGCGCGACTCCAACCGCATCTTCGAAGGTACGGGGGAGATCCTTCTCGAGGACGGGACCATCGCCGCCGAGGCGCACGGCCGGTACATGAAGCTTCCCATCGAGGATATCGCCGCGGTGGAGTTCAGCGAGTCGGAATGGTTCGCCGACAGGCTACCGTTGCCCGCGCAGATCGAGTTGGGCGGGGATCTCTGACGACCTGCTTCCGGGCGGAGTCTTCGCGGAGGGGCACACGGGCACATCGGAGTCGTCGGAACCGAGCGCCCGTCTGTTACCTTAGAGGCGTGGATTGGAGCGTCTTGGGCGTCTCCCGATGAAACACCTCTGTTCGGAGAGGAGCGGTAAGTGAACGAAGACCTTGCCTGGGTGCCGTTCGATCTGCTGGAAGCATTCACGGTGGATGTGTTCAAAGGTGTGGGCGTCCCCGAAGAGGATGCGCGGGTCTGCGCCGATGTCCTCATCACCGCCGACAAACGCGGCATCGATTCGCACGGGATCGGGCGGCTGAAGCTCATCTACTACGATCGCATCGTCAAGGGCGGGATCCAGAAGCCGGTCACCGAGTTCGAGGTCGTACGGGACTGCAAGGGCACAGCGGTGGTCGACGGGCACAACGGGATGGGCATGGTCATCGGCAAACGCTGCATGCAGATGGCCATCGACAAGGCCCGGGAGCACGGCCTGGGCATGGTCGTGGCCCGGAATTCGACCCACTATGGGTTTGCCGCCTACTACCCCCTGATGGCCGTCGCGGCCGGCATGATCGGCCTGACGGGCACCAACGCCCGTCCCTCGATCGCTCCCACCCACGGGGTCGACAATATGCTCGGCACCAACCCGCTCGTGTTCGCCATGCCCACGGACGAGGAGTTCCCCTTCACGAACGACTACGCCACCTCGGTCATCCAGCGGGGCAAGATCGAGCAGTGGGCGCGCGAGGGCAAGGACTGTCCGGAAGGCTTGGTCATCGACCGGCAGGGCAGATCGGCGACCGATTCCGTGCAGATCCTCAAAGACCTGGTCAGCGGAAACGCCGCGCTGGCTCCCATCGGCGGGCTCACCGAGGAGACCGGCGGCTACAAGGGCTACGGTTTTGCCACTGTGGTCGAGATACTGTCGGCGGCGCTGTCGCAAGGGGCCTTCCTCAAGCAGCTTGGAGGCAAGGACGCGGAAGGCCACGACATCCCCATCCCGCTGGGGCACTTCTTTCTCGCCATCGACATCGGGTGCTTCACCGACCCGGCGGTCTTCAAGAAGACCACCGGTGACATCCTGCGTGCGCTGCGCGCCTCCACGAAGGCCCCGGGAAGAGAAAGGATCTACACCTGCGGGGAGAAAGAGTACCTGGCTTGGCTCGAGCGCAAGGACAAGGGAGCACCCGTCGGTGCTGCTCTGCAGCGGGAGCTGCTGACGATGCGCGACGAGCTAGGATTGCCGTACACGTTCCCGTTCGAGCGTTCGTGAAAGCGTGCAGGAAGGGGGATCAGATGGCAGACTGGCTCAAGCAGCTTCTCGGCGGCTCGAAGCCCGCGAAGGCCCCGGTGACGTTGCGTCGGTTCAGCCCGGCCGATGCCACGATCAGCCGGGATTCCATCGAGGTGGAGGGGGAGGGCTGGGTGATCGATGCCCGGGCCAGCCAGGTGGTGCGGCTTTTTGAGATCGCGCCTGCGGATTCCGAACGATGTCTGCTGACGTATCGGGCGACGATGAAGTCGCGGGACCTGACCGGCCGGGCCTTCCTGGAGATGTGGTGCCGGCTTCCCGGTAAAGGGGAGTTCTTCTCCCGGGGGCTGAACCAGACGGTGCAGGGCACCACCGACTGGGCCTCCTACCAGATCCCGTTCCGGCTGAAGAAGGACCAGCGTCCCGACCTGATCAAGCTGAACCTGGTCGTCGAGGGATACGGCAAGATCTGGATCAAGAACCCGGAGCTGCTCAAGACGCCGCTATAGGGACCACCGCTGTGGACACGGCCTGAGGACCAGCGCTATGAACACGCTCTGAGGCGCCCTGGGGACGATGCCCTCGGGATCGCGATAGGACTCCCACATGCCGGCCGGGCGGCCGGGTCCGCAGCGGCAGCAGCAGGGCGTATACCCGGGCCCCACCCTCCAGACCCTACCCTCCAGACCCTACCCTCCAGGCCTTGTGATGCCGTTGATGTCGACCACGTTGATGCCCGTCACTTCGAACCGCGGCCGGCGATCCGGAGACGCCGTGGCCTTGATGATATTGACGCATCCGTAGTCCTGCCGGATCGAGAAAAGCTCCTCCAGGGGGAGACCCAGTAACTCAGAGAGCAGGACCCGGTTGACCCCGAGATGAGCGACTACGACGATCTGAGCGCCCCCCTTTTCGACGATCTCCAAGAATGCCGGGATCACTCTATCCCGGAGATCGCGGAAGCTCTCTCCGCCGGGGAAGCGCCGACCGACAAGGTCGCGTTCTCTTTGGGCGTACTCGCCGGGGTAACGGGCGGCGGCCTCTTCGAAAGCCAGTCCCTCCCAGAGTCCGGCGTCGATCTCGCACAGGCGGGCATCGGGCTGTACGCGGGGGATGGCGCGCGGCGGCGCGGCGGGGGCCCGGCTTGGGCCGGGCCCCGCCGCGGCCGCCACGATCATCTCGGCCGTCGTCAGGCAGCGCCGCCGGTCACTGCTGTGGATCGAGTCGAACCGGATCGCCCGCAGGGCTTCCGCCAGGCACCGCGCCTGCTCGAGGCCGGTCTCGCTGAGGGGCGGGTCCGATCTGCCCACGAAGCGTTTGCGGCCGTCCGGAAGCAATGGCTCGGCATGCCGCACTAAGTAGACGACTGTGTCTCCGGTGTCTCTCGTACCACCACCTCAGCGGGTGTCCCAGGGAGCGTCGCTCGGAGTATCTCGGCGAGGGGCTGGTGGACGATCGCCTCCACCTTTTCCAGGACGCGCTGTGCCGCCTGCATCCTCGAACGCATGCCTTCCTGCGCGCCTGCAGGCGCGGAATCGGCCCCTAGACTGCGCAGTCTTCGCGCCGTTCTCTCTTCAAGGCCGACCACCCGGTCCCCGGCCACCAGCTTGTCGGCCAGGTAGACGAGTTCCTCTGCCGTCACGAGCGGTGTTGCCGCCTGTTCCTCCGGCAGGACCATGTGGGCGCCAACGATCGAGCCCAGGTGAGGGCGGCCCAAGTTCTCGAGCAGGGTCTGAGCGACGACGGCGTGCTTGGCCGGCTTGGCGGCGGCGCGGGCCATGTCGTGAAGTAGACCCGCAGTGCGTACCAGGTCGACGTCCAGGTCGGCGACGTAAGGCTTCAAGCCCCAGGCCAGAGCCTCAGCCACGTCTGCGACGGCCCGGCAGTGTCCCTGCACCTCAGCGGGGACCTCGAGGAGGGCCGCGAAGCGGCCCATCCGCCCGTAGTCTTCTTTGGTGTCCATGTCCATGAGTATGGTCATATCATGGACCTCCACCTCGACCTCATCTTGAAGGTGTCCGCGGAAGAAGCTCCGCAGATCGTGCTCGCCGGTTTCGATTAGGGCGTCTCTATAGCGGCCGGAGACCAGCGGGGGGTGGCCGCGGCGGCCGCAGCAGGTGGGGTGGAGAAGGCCCGGCGCCGCGGGGTGGGCGCGCCGGTCGTCGAGGGCCGTGAGACGGGCGCGCCGGTCGTCAAGGGCCGCCGCGCCGCGGAATGCGTCGATCAAGCGGTCGAGCACCCCGGTCCTCACCAGCGGATAGTCCGCCGGCAGGATGAAGAAGGCCTCGACATCGGACGATAGGGCGGCGACGCCGGTGCGGACCGAGGAGAACATGCCGGTATCGTAGCCGGGGTTGTGGACCGGGCGGACTGGGAGATGGGCAAGTAGCGGAGCGAGTCTCTCCGGCTCGTGACCGGTCACTACCACTATCTCCTCGATCTCCGCACGCGCGACCGACCCGGCCAGGCGTTCTATCACCGACGTCGGACCCAGCGGGAGCAGGAGTTTGCCTCCACCCATGCGCGTGGATCTCCCCGCGGCGAGGATCACGACGGCTATGCCCCCGGCGTGGTTCATCGGTCGCGAGTGTCCGAGCTCATCTCGACTCGGCGGAGTGATCTGCTCGCCCTCATGCGCCCGCAGCCGCCCGTACTTGGATGAGTTGGGCCGCGATGCTCACGGCGATCTCCTCTGGTGTCTCCGCTCCGATGGGAAGCCCGATAGGGGCGTGGACGCGGGCGAGGTCGTCCGGCGAAAAGCCTCGTTCACCGAGGGTTCGAAGCGCCTCGGCCACCTTCTTCCTGCTTCCGATCATGCCGATGTACCGGGCGTCGGTCCTCAGAGCCTGTGCCAGAACATCCGTGTCGTGACTGTGGCCTCGGGTCACGATGACCAGATAGCTGTCGTGGTCGATAGGCAGGCTCTGTACCACCCCGTCGAACGACTCCGGGACCACTATGCGGTCGGCGGTGGGAAAGCGCTCCCGGTTGGCGAAATCAGACCGATCATCGATGATCACAGTGAAAAAGCCGGTCATGCTGAGAATGGGCGCCAGCTTCTCGCCGCAGTGCCCCGCGCCGAAGATGTACGCCGAGCCTTGGGCGCCGATCAGTTCAACGTATGTCCGGGTGGGGTCGCCGGCCGCGACACGGTCATAGGTGCCTCCCCGTCGGGCCAGCTCCCGAAGAGTCCCGGGGTCGCAGACCAGGTCGCCCGCCAGGGAGCCGTCTGCGTCGACGAGGCACCTGCGCACAACCGCACCGGCACCGCTGCTCTCAGGGATGATCGTTACGAGCCAACCTTTGCGACCGCCTTCAAGCAGTCCGACCAACCCTCGGAAGAGCTCATGTGCCGCCGAGCGGTCCGGATCGACACGTTCGATGAGGACGCGTCCTTCACCGCCGCACGCCATGCCCAGGAGGCCCGAATCGAACTGCTCCAGAAAAGACCCACCGCTCTTGATCACCGCCTTGGCCCGTTCGGTAACCGCGGCTTCCAGTGGACCGCCGCCGATCGTGCCCGCGATCGAGCCGTCCGCTCTGACCAGCATGGCGGCTCCCGCATGGCGAGGCGTCGACCCCCGAGTGTCAAGTATGGTCACCCAGGCAAAAGCCTCGCCCTGCTCGAGCAACGCAAGGCCGGTCTTGGCTGTGTCCGCGTTCATCCTACGGCCTCCCGGAAATGCGCTATGTGCCTTTTTGCCGTGCTCGGTCTGTCGTCGTCACCGGCCTTCCACTCCATCACCTTGACTGCCGGCGTTCCCTGAGCCCTCCGGCCGGAAAAGGCGGGGATGCTACGCAGTGACTCAAGTACCGCTTTTTTGTCCACCCTGGAGCGGTCGCTGCAGGGTAGGACCTGGACGATCAGGGTCGGACGCCCCGGCCCTTCTCTGTACACTATTTTGAAGTCGGCCAGCTCATCGAGGGGGAAGAGGGCTTCGTCGAAGTCCCTCTGGCTCAGGGTCGCCCCCCCGGGGAGACTGATGCCGCCCGTCAGCCGCCCGTCTACATGGGCCATGCGCTTGAGGACGGTACCGCACCGGCACGGCTCGGGAAGGAAGCGGCTCACGTCGCCGGTACGATAGCGGATCAAAGGCATCGCCTGCCGGGTGAGCGTGGTAAAGACCACCTCCCCCTGTTCTCCTTCGGCCGCCGGCCGTCCCGTCACCGGGTCCACGACCTCGAAGAGAAGGTCGGCCTCTCTTATGTGGTAGCCGCTCCGCGCCCGGCAATCCACGCCGCCGCCCAGCCCCATCTCCGTGGTGCCGTAATGGTTGTATACATCGCAACCCCAGATATCCTCGATCGCTCTGGCCACAGCATAGGGTACCCGGTCGGTACTGAGAAGAACGCTCCGCAGACCGGCAGGGCGAGGAAGGCCCTCGGCTCTGCCCAGCCTGGCCAGCGTCAGCACCTGCACCGGTACACCCACCATCGCGTTCACCCTCTCCCTGTGGATGAGGTCGAGGGTACGCCGGGGATCGGTGACCGGACCGTGCGGGAGGGCCTCCGCGCCCAGGCGTTCCAGCCCATCCTTCAGAAGCTCGCCCACGCTTCCGGGAAGGCTGCCCGGGAGGAGTATGAGGACCCGGTCTCGGGGTCCGACTAAGGTCGACATCCCGTGGTGGAAGAAGTCTCTCGTCAGATCCTGGTCCTCGGCGGTGTAAAAGATCCTTTTCGGCGGGCCCGTCGTCCCCGAGGTGGGCAGGGTCACGATCCTTTCGACCTGGTCCTGCTTTACGCACACGAAGTCCAAAGGGGCGGCGCTGATATCGGCGGCTGTGGTGAAGGGGAGATCCGCGAGATCCTCGAGGGTTGAAAGCCGGATCTCCCTCTCGCCGAGCAGTCTCCGGTAGAAGGCGCTCCGCTGCTGTGCCCGCGAGAGGGTCTCATTGAGCTTCGTCAGTTGGTACGCGCGCAGGGAGTGGAGGCTGAGGGGCCGGCCTTCTTCACCGATCTTGACGGCGATCCATGGCTCTAGGGGGGTCGGGGGGATAGGGCCGCTCATGGGGCTCCTCCCGCCACCAACGGCCGCGCCGCCGTCGCTCGGTATAGGTGGTTGCCCGCGGCGTCGGTGAGGTTGTAGGCACAGAAGGGCACGATGCGGCCTCCGGGAGCCACCACGTGAAGATGGCAGTTCTGGAGGCGCTCGAGGTCGAGGGTCCATACGTCCTGAAAGGCCATGGCCGTGATGGTGAGGCTGTGGCTGCGTGCCCTGTTTAGGAACTCGTCCACGCTCATGACCACGTTCCCAGGCTGGGCGGTAGAGGCGCAGCACCCACATGGGCCGGCGGTCCGGTCCACATGGGGCGCGGGAACCGCGGGTTCCTGACCGGCCGGGGAGACGATCGCCGGAGACCAGCGGCGGGCGATGAAGCTGCGCTGCCTCTCCGCGGGGTTCTGTCTATCTGCGGCGCCCTGGCTGTCTGCGGCGCCCTGGCTTCTCACCGGCCCCGTGTTGTCGCCGGTCCCGCAGCACGAACGGCTGTTTCCGGGACTTGTCAGCCGGCTCAGCGACCCGTCCGGCATGACCAGGTAGTCCCCGGAGACCGAGCAGAGCGAATGCCCGCAGCCGGAAGGGCGGAGGCTGCTCGCGGGAATGCGCCCCGCCGTCTGCTGTTCGATGTCGCGCATGAGTTCGGGCAGCGTGTAGCGAACGTCGTCCGCCGGCGCATGCGGATAACGGCCGAAGTAGCTGACCGGCTGAAAATGGACCCCGCGCACATGGGGAAGTCGCTGCAGCGCGTAGTCGATGATCTCTCCGATCTGGTGGATGTTCACCCCAGGGATCAGAGTGGGAACGAGGACGATGCCCAACCCGGCGTCGGCGCAGGCCGCGATGGCGGCCTCCTTCTGGGCAAACAGCGGCCTGCCGCGGGTGACGCGGTAGACGGCGTCGTCAAGACCGTCGAACTGGAGGAACACCGTGGAGAGCCCCGCCTCTTTCAGCCGTCCTGCGTAGTCGGTCTCGGCGGCGAGGCGTAGACCGTTCGTGTTGAGCTGGAAAAACGAGAACCCCAGATCCCTCCCCCTCCCGATGATCTCGGGCAGATCGTCGCGGAGGGCGGGTTCTCCGCCGGAAAGCTGGATGTTGCAGCGGCCGGGGCCGTCCTTGAGCAACTGGAACCAGCCCTCGATCTCGTGGAGGCCGGGGTCGGGCATCGTCCCCTCGCCCGACGAGGCGAAACAGACGGGGCAGCCCAGATCGCAACGGGAGGTGACCTCCAAAAGAACGCAGCAGGTCTGCTGCGCGTGGTCGGGACAGAGGCCACAGTCCAGCGGACAACCCTTGTCTCTGACGGTCTGGGTGACGCTGGGCCGGTTCAGAGGTTTGGTCTCGCACCAGGACTCGAAGTCGGGCCCGCCCCGCCAGATCACCGACTTGAAGGAGCCGTGCTCGGGGCAGGTCTTGACGAGGTACACGGCGCCGTCTTCTCTCATCCGAAACGCCGGTATCCGCCTGAGACACTGCGGACAAAGGCTCTCTGTCGGAGGCAGCCCGGCCCGCTTGTTCTGGCTCTCCAAATCCATCCTCTTCCGTGTCACTCGCGGATTGCGACGGCGAGATAATAGCCGAGCCGTCGATACAGAGGGTCCGGCCGCGTGCCCGGCTCGACGCAGGTGCCGGAGACTTCGGCCCAGAAACTCGAGAGCGAGCCGTACTCGAGGATGATCTGGACCGCGAGGCTTTTCAGGAGTGGGGTGTGATCCTCCCACCACAAGAGCCGGAATCCGGCCGTGGATAGGCCCGCCTCCACATCGGTCTTGGACACGGCGCCCCCTACGCAACAGCCATGCGGAACGGCGCCGGGCCGCGGTCGGCCGCCGGGACTCCCGGCGAGGGGCTGTCGGGTGGGGTTCTTCTTTCTGGGCGGGTCGTCGCTTCCAGCCGGGTCGTCGCCTCCAGCCGGCCGGTCCTGTTCCAGTTGCTCCTCGCGGAGATACATATCGGTGAGAACCAAGCGTCCGCCTGTTTTCAAGACACGATGAGCCTCCGCGAGCACCGGGTCCCTTGCACCGGTGGTGGAGAGAACGCACTCCATGAACACCCCGTCCATCCGGCCTTCAGAGAAAGGCAATCTCTCGGCATCAGCGATCAGGAGCGGGAGATCGGGGAAGTACGCCAAGCCTTGCGAGACCAACGTCGCGGAATAGTCGACGCCCAGGGCGAGCAGATGGTAGCGGCGTGTCAGCAGGTCGACCGTGGCTCCCATCCCGCAGCCGACATCGAGCACCCGATCGCCGGGTTTGAAGGCGCACCGGTCGAGCGCCCGCTCCGTAAGGGTGAATCCGCCCGGCCTCAGGGTCACCCCGGTCATCATCAGCATGGCAGGTGATTCGTAGGGGCGCGGGGGGCAGGCGGGCTCCGAGCGGGCCGGGTCGCCGTTCGAGCAGCCGGCATGGTCGTCGAAAGGAGGGTTCATTTCTCCTCCAAGGCCTGCTCGACCTCAAGCACCCGGCCTTGGGCCGGTTGCCCGGAGGTCAGCGCCGACCTGCAGGTGAGGCAGGGCGACACGTCGATGGGGGAAGCGCGCTCTCGACAGATGACGAGCGGGGCATGGTCTCCCCTAGATTCCGATGAACGTTCTATGGACCCCCCACATGATATAAGCCTTGGCCTTGCCTGCAAAGGAATCACGGCCGCCAACGCGGTAGGCCGGGCCGTTCGGCAGCTGTAGAGGGGTTTCTGGATCCGGTAGCCGAACCCGCGGGCGATGCCGCTCACGCCGTCTTGGCCCTCCGGTCCGCCCGCCCATCCGAACGGCGCCCGACGACTCTATCCGCCGCCGTGCCGCTACGGTAGACTGACCTGGCGGGTGAGTCGATGTTGCGGATGTCCGGCGAGAACTGTTTCTGATAGGAGATGGGGAAAAGGCATGAGACTCGCGAGAATGTGCTTCAAGATCAACGGTGTCGAGAGGTTCGTCCTCTGCGATCCGGAGAAGGACTCCTTGGCGGTGGTCCTCCGCCGGATGGGTCTTACCGGGGTGAAGGTCGGGTGCGGCGCGGGCGTCTGCGGTGCCTGCTCGGTGCTCTTGAACGGGGAGGTGGTCCGTTCCTGCAGCAAGAAGATGAAGCGGGTGCCCGAGTTCAGCGAGATCCTCACCATCGAGGGCCTCGGCACTCCCCAGCACCTGCATCCCCTGCAACAGGCCTGGATCACCTACGGCGGGGCGCAGTGCGGCTTCTGCTCGCCGGGGTTCATCATCTCCGCCTACGGGCTGCTCGCCGAGAACCCTGCCCCTACCCGGGAAGAGGTGCGCCGG
>JAJFUK010000065.1 GCA_021372435.1 Actinomycetes bacterium
GGCCGGTCGACCCGGGTGATGACCAGGGGGCAATGCACCATGCCCGCCGGCACGAAGATCATCGCCGTGCGGTCGATGACGTGCTTCTCGTCTTCCAGGTAGATCTCGACCTCCCCGCCGAGGTCGTAGGGGTTCTCCGGGTCGCTGCCGAAGAACCCGATGATCTCGTCGGTATCGTGGACGTGGGGGCGGTCCTCCAGAGTCTGGGCGGCCTTGAGGAACCACGACGTGTTCATGTGGAAGGCTCCCTCGACCACTTGGTCGTCCATCCACAGGATGCGCTTGGCATACTTGGAGTACTCAGCGTCGATCAACTTCTTGGACTCCGGCATCTTCAGCTCGGTCACCACGTATTTGGCCGTCTTCGATGGCGCCATGTTGCACTCTCCGTTTCCTTGGGGGATGGGCCAAAGAGTATCATTATGGCCACTCAGATGTTCGTGGTGGCGAAGACCTACGTCGGATGCGGGGGGTCGACTATGGCGACGGTCCAAGAGAAGAGCGTGGTCTCGGAAGACACCGTTGGACTCCGGGTGAACGGCGAATCTCATCGGGTCCGGGTGGAGCCCCAGTGGACGCTGCAGTACGTCCTTTCGGAGAAGCTGGGGCTGACCGGCACGAAGGAGTTCTGCGGCGAAGGGGCGTGCGGCGCCTGCACCGTCATCATGGACGGCAGGCCGGTCCTTTCCTGCATGACGCTGGCCATTGAATGCAGCGGCAAGAACATCGAAACGATCGAAGGCATCGCCCGGTCCAATCATCCGCTGATCGAAGCGTACATCAAGCACAGCTGCATGCAGTGCGGCTTCTGCACTCCCGGGTTCGTAGTCACGGCCAAGGCGTTGCTCGACCGTAAACCGGATCCTACGGTGGAGGAGATCAAGGAAGCCATGGTGGGCAACCTGTGCCGCTGCGGCACCTACCCCGCCCACATCAAGGCCATACAAGAAGCCGCGGCCGTTCTCCGGGACGTTCTGAGGGGAGGTGTCGGCCGTGAGCAATGACCAGGCCCCCAAGATCGACCAACGGCAGCGTATGCTGGAGGCCTTCGACAACAAGGTCGCCGATCCCTATCCCCTGGAGGAGTACCGGAGCATCGGCAGGCAGGGCGTGCTCCGTACCGACGGGCGGGAGAAGGCGACGGGAGCCGCCAAATACACTCTGGACGTACAACTGCCCGGCATGTTGTATGCGCGGTTCCTCACCTCACCCTATCCGCACGCCGCCATCGTCGGCATGGATACCTCGGAGGCGGAGAAGCTGCCCGGCGTGCGCTGCGTGCTCCGCTACGACGACCCCGAACTGGCCGGGGGCGTGGCCGTCAGCGGTCACGAGCTGAACAGCGTGGCGGCTCTTCCCCGGGTGGCCCACTTCCAAGGCGAGGAATGCGGCGCCTACGTGGTGGCCGACAGCGAGGAGATCGCGGAGAACGCCCTGCGGACCATCAAGGTGGAATGGGAACAGCGCCCCTTCCTCCTGGACGTGGAGAAGGCCATCGCGCCCGGCGCTCCCCTCACCAACCCGGAGGAGTTCCCCGACTCCAACCTGTGGATGGTGTACAACGAGGGCCACGGCGATGTGGAGAAAGGCTTCGCCCAAGCCGACAAGGTCATCGAGTTCAAGTGGACCTTCGGGCTGAACACCTGGGCCGGCCCGGAGCGCCCCTGCGGGGTCTGGAGGTGGAACGGCGACTTCGCCGAGGTGTGGGTGAAGCAGCAACGTCCTCACATCGCCAAGCGCGCCATCTCCACCTGGTTCGGCGGCATCCCCATGAGCAAGATCGACCTTCACTGCCTCTACCAGGGAGCCAGCTTCGGAGGCTGGACCCAGATGGCTTGGAATCTGGCGGGCACCTACCTCGCGGGCCTCGCCTCCAAGCGGACCGGCCGGCCCGTCAAGTGGGCCTTCAGCCGCCGGGAGGATTTCTACGGCGGCAACATGGATGCCGGTGTCTTCTACGTCAAAGTGGGATTCAAGCGGGACGGCACCATAACCGCCGTCTCCGAACGAGGCGTGACCCTGAACCAGGACATGCCCACCTTCGGGATCGTGGCCCACCTCATGGAGAACACCAAGATCCCCCACGTGCGGGGCCGTACCGAGGCGGCGTGGGTCAACAAAGGTCACATGGTCCCCACCCGTTGCGAGATGAACATCAACTGCTACACCGTGAACCTGGTCTTCAACCACGTCGCGGACGCTCTGGGCATGGACCCGGTCGAGGTGGCGCTGCTGAACGACGGCGCCGAGGGCCACGACCTGGAGTGGCTGAACGCCAGGAAGGCCGAGCAGGGCTTCCCGGTCAGGGACAGCCTCAGGGAATGTGTGGAAAAGGGCAAGGCCGCCATAGGCTGGGGGGAGAAGTGGCACGCGCCCGGCACCAAGAAGCTGCCCAACGGGAGGATGCACGGGCTTGGTTTCACCTGGACCCACGAGTGGGACGACTCCGCCGGTTCGAGTGAGATCGGGATGTACTTCGAGCGCAACGACGGCTCGGTGACGATACTGGGCTGCCGGGCCGACGTGGGGGTGAACGCCGAGACCGCCTACTGCCAGATCGCGGCCGATGAGCTGGGAGTCCCGGTCGAGACCGTCCGCTTCAAGCACATGGACGACGCCGGTTTCTTCACCATGACCCCCGACACCTCCACCAACCTGTCCGTGAACGGCTGGGCGGTGAGGAACGCAGCCCGCATCCTTAAGCAGAAGCTGCTCGAGACCGCCGTCGCCCCGCGGGCCAAGACCCAGCTCACCTGCTTCCCGCCGGCCTTTCCCGGCCTGAAGCCGGAGGACCTCGATGTCGAAGACGGCGTCATCTTCGAGAAGGCCGACCCGGCCAACAGGATGACCATCGCCGACTTCATCGGTCCCAGTGGCGCCATGGGCCCCATCACCTCCACTGTGGGCGAACCTCTCCTGGTGGGAAAGGAAGGCATCGACTATCCCTACCGGGGAACCCCGCCCATGTTCGACCACGGTTGGCATATCCAGCACGGCACCTACCTGGGCGTGCGTCTGAAGTTCTGCCGTCAGGCCCATTTCATGGAGGTCGAGGTCGACCCGGAGACCGGGGCGGTGGATATCACCAAGATCGTGACGGTCAACGATGTCGGCAAGGTCATCAACTGGGACGGCTGTGAAGGCCAGGCCTACGGGGGCGCCATCATGGGCGTCGGCCGGGGCCTGACCGAAGAGGTGGTCTATGACGAGCGAACCGGCATCATGCTGAACGGAAACCTCCTCAACTACAAGATCCCTACGCTGATGGACTACGGGGACATCGAGACCATCATGGTCGAGACGGGCATGGGCTACGGTCCTTACGGGACCGTCGGCATCGGCGAGGATGTGGCTACCGTGCTGCCGGCGCTCGTGGGCCCGGCCGTCCACAACGCCTTGGGCGTGTGGATAGACGGCTTCCCGGCCACCCCCGACCGGGTGCTCCGGGCGCTGGGCAAGGCGTAGTCGCGACCTCGGTCCCAAGAGGAGAGTATGACGATGAAGACATTCAGGCACGTGAGCGCCCGGTCCATAGAAGAGGCGACTTCTATCCTGCGCGAGTCCGGCGGCAAGGCGCGCATCATCGCCGGGGGGACCGACCTTCTGGGCGAGATGCGGGACGGCATCCTGCCGGAAGCCGGCTATCCGGAGATCCTGGTCAACATCAAGGACATCCCCGGGTTGGACTACGTCCGGGAAGAAGGCGACCGGCTGGTCGTGGGCGCCCTCACCCGGTTGGAAGACCTGGCGACGAACGAGACGGTCAAGAGCGGCTATCCGGCGCTGGGCGAAGCCGCCCGCAGGACGGCTTCGCCCCACATCCGCGAGATGGGGACCGTGGCGGGCAACATCTGCCAGAACAACCGCTGCTGGTACTACTGGGTCCCCAACAACGCCTTCTACTGCCTGCGCAAGGGCGGGAAGGCCTGTTACGCGCTGACCGGCGACGCCCGGTACCACTCGATCTTCGGGGCCGCGCGGGTCGGAGCCACCGCCTGCACCCGGGCGTGTCCGAACAGCATCGACATGCCCGACTACCTGAGCAAGATCCGGGAGGGTGACCCGGCGGCCGCGGCGGAGATCCTGCTGAAGACCAATCCCCTTCCCGCGATCACGGGAAGGGTCTGTCCGCACTGGTGCGAGGGGGACTGCGCGCGGGGCGAGTTCGACGAGCCCGTGTCGATCAGGGAGGTGGAGCGGTTCCTGGGCGACCAGGTCTTGAACGAGCCCGAGGGGTTCTACGAACCTCCGCATCGCTCGACCGGCAGACGGGTGGCCGTGATCGGCTCCGGGCCGGCCGGACTCTCCGCCGCCCACTATCTGCGGCAGGCCGGGCACTGGGTGACCGTCTTCGAGCGCATGCCGGAAGCGGGCGGTCTTCTGGTCTACGGGATACCGCCGTACCGGCTGCCCAGGGACGTTGTTCGTAGGCAGATCGACGCCCTCGAGGACACGGGGATCGAGTTCGTACTCAACACCGAGATCGACAGGGAAGGCTTCGAGGAACTCACCCGGACCTACGACGCGGTGTTCGTGGCCGCCGGGGCCTGGAAGGAGACGGAGGCCGGCATCGCCGGGGAGCAGTGTCTGGTGCCGGGCACGGAGTTCCTGCGCAGGACGTACGAACAACCTCAGGACGTGGCCGGAAAGACCGTCGGGGTGATCGGCGGCGGCAACACCGCCATCGACGTGGCCCGGTCCCTCCTCCGACTGGGGGCCCGGCCGGTCATCTTCTACCGGCGCACGAAGGACGAGATGCCCGCCCTGGATGAGGAGATCCGAAAGGCCGAAGAGGAAGGGGTCAGGTTCGAGTTCCTGACTCTGCCGGTGGGCGCCGGGCAGGAGACCGAGGGGGTGGAGCTCACCTGCTGTCGCATGGAGTTGGGCGAACTGGATGAAAGCGGCCGGCCGCGCCCGGTGCGTGTCGAAGGCTCGGAGTACGCCGTGCACTGCGATCTGGTCATCAAGGCCATCGTCGAGAAGCCTGACTACTCGTTCCTGCCGGCGGACTTCGTCGATGGCCGGGGCAGGCTCAGGCTGGACGAGACCGGCCACTCTCTGAGGAGGGGTGTCCTCGCCGGAGGCGACTTCGTGACCGGGCCGGCGACGGTGGCGGAGGCCATAGCCGCGGGACGCGAAGCCGCCAAGTACATCGAGGCCTACTTGGTCGGCAAGGCCCGGGTGGATGACGAGACCGCTCCGGTCTGCACCTTCGGCCAACGGTTCGACGGCTCGTGCCTGGAGCCGAGCACCCGGGTCGAGGTGCCGGCGCTCTCGCTCACCGAGAAGCTGAGGAGTCTGACCGTCGAGGAGACGGGCAGCCTTGACCGGCGCGCGGTGGAGGCCGAGGCAGGCCGCTGCTTCAATTGCGGATGCGTGGCCGTCAGTTCTTCGGATCTGGCGCCGGCGCTGATCGCCTTGGGCGCCAAGATCAGGACGTCGCAGCGGGTCATCGACGCCGAGGACTTCTTCTCGGTCGGTGTCGACACGAGCACGGTGCTGGGGCCGGGCGAGATGGTCCTGGAAGTGGAGGTACCCCGTCCGGGCACAGATGCGCGCTCCGCCTTCCTCAAGTTCGCGCTGAGGAAGTCGATCGACTTCCCCATAGTGAACTGCGCGGCCGCTGTGAGCACCGACGGCGGACTGGTGAAGTCGGCGCGCATCTGCCTCAACTCGGTGTATGGGGCGCCGGTGAGGGCGACCGCCGCCGAGCGGTACCTGGTGGGTAAGACGGTCGACGAGGCGACCGCGGCGGAGGCGGCGGACGCTGTGCTGGCGGACGCGCTGCCGCTCCTCAACAACCGCTACAAGATCCAGATAGCGCGGACGCTGGTCAAGAGGGTGGTCCTGGCCTGCGGACCGGGCGCCGGGCCGGGAGCGGGGTAGGGGTAGCCCTGGTCTGCGGGCGGTCGAGCCGGAAAGGCGGCGGGCGATGAGCATCAGAGTCCGGACCTTCTACCCGGAGCTGCGGCGGGTGGCCGGCAACCCGGAGGAGATCCGGGTCACCGGCGCCACGGTAGGCGAGTGTCTGGCCGACTTGGTCAGGCAGTATCCGGAAGCCGAGAGGTTGCTCTTCGACAGGCGCGGCAGGCTGCTCAAGCCCGTCTACGTGTTCGTCAATAGAGAGGGTATGCACAAGGCGGAGTTCTCCCAGCCGGTGACTTCCAGCGATGAGTTGATCCTGGCGGTGCTGGCCACCGGGGGATAAGAACAGGGCGGGGCGGCGCGGCCCGCCCCGGCGAGAAAGGACGGCTATGACCTCAGCAAGGACCTCCAAGTACATCGTGACCGAGCTCAAGATGCCTGCCTTTCAGCAGAGCATCGACGCCGAGTACTCCAAGTTCGCCACGCGCATCCTCTGGATGGACGACCAGGTGGTCGAGGGTGCCTTCCACATGAACTGCTCGTGGTACCTCAAAGCCGCGGCGACCTTCGCCGACCGGCCGCATGTGCACGAGACCGACGAGATCATCGGTTTCTTCGGCAACGATCCCGATGACCCCTACGACCTCGGCGGCGAGGTTGAGATCTGGCTTGAGGACGAAAAGCACGTCATCGACCGCAGTTGCATGATCTTCGTACCCGCCGGCATGAAGCACTGCCCGCTCCTGTTCACGCGGGTCGACCGGCCCATCTTCCACTTCACCGCGGTCACCGGCCACAAGTACGATCGCATCGTGGACGCGCAGTGAAACGACCGTGCGTAGCGACCGCGTGACCCAGGGGCCCGCCCGGGCGCCCCACCGCTCTCTCCTCCGGGCCGCGGGAGTGGACCGAGCCGACCTGGGTCGCAGACCTCTCATCGGCATAACCGACTCCTTGAACGAGCTCGTCCCCGGGCACATGCACCTGCGGAGGATCGCCGAGCAGGTCAAGCACGGGGTCTACCAGGCCGGGGGCATACCTCTCGAGTTCGATGTGATCGGGGTGTGCGACGGCCTGGCCATGAATCATGAAGGGATGAACTACTCCCTGGTCAGCCGCGAGGTGATCGCCGATTCGGTGGAGATCATGGGCCGGGCCCACGGCCTGGATGGGCTGGTGCTCATCCCCAATTGCGACAAGATCGTGCCGGGCATGGTGATGGGCGCCGCCCGTCTCGACCTCCCCACGGTCGTGGTCTCCGGCGGGCCGATGCTGGCCGGTCATCTCGGGAACAGAAAGATCGAGAACAAGGACGTCCTGGAAGGGGTAGGGGCCCACTTCCGCGGCAGGCTGAGCGCCGCCGAGCTCGACGAGCTGGAAGAAGCCGCCTGTCCCACCTGTGGCTCCTGCGCGGGGCTGTTCACGGCCAACTCGATGAGCTGCCTCACCGAGTGTCTGGGTCTGGCTCTGCCGGGCGACGGCACCATCCCCGCGGTCTTCTCGGCCCGGTCGATCCTGGCCCGCCGCACCGGCGCGCAGGCGGTCGAGGCGGTGCGTGAAGGCTGGGGAGCCCGGCGCTTCCTGACCCCCGCGAGTCTGCAGAACGCGCTGACCCTCGACGCGGCGCTCGGCTGCTCCACCAACACGGTGCTCCATCTCATAGCCATCGCGCACGAGGTGGGCATCGACCTCCCCCTGGAGAGGTTCAACGAGGTCTCGGCAAGGACGCCGCATCTCGTGAAACTCTCACCCGCAGGTCCATGGTTCATGGAGGACTTCGACCGGGCCGGTGGCGTGATGGCCGTGCTCCATCGTCTGGCGCGGGCCGGACTGATCGACGGCGGCGTGCCCACGGTCTCGGGCCGCGATCTCGCGCACCAGTATGCGCATATCCACCCGCGCGACGACGAGGTCATCAGACCGCTCGCCCGGCCCTACAGTCACACGGGCGGGCTCGCGATCCTGTTCGGCAACCTGGCCCCGCGTGGCGCGGTGGTCAAGGAGGCCGCCGTGCTGCCGCAAATGCTTGTCCACCGCGGTCCTGCCCGGGTCTTCGACGATGAGACCTCGGTGGTGGCGGCCATCGCGGCCGACGAGATCCGGCCGGGGTGTGTCGTAGTCATCCGCTATGTAGGGCCAAAGGGCGCGCCGGGCATGCCTGAGATGCTGACACCGACCTCGACCCTTGTCGGGGCGGGCCTCGATGATCAGGTCGCTCTGGTGACCGACGGGCGCTTCAGCGGCGCGACCCGGGGAGCCTGCGTGGGCCACGTCGTCCCCGAAGCGAGCGAGGGGGGGCCGATCGCGCTGGTGAGCGATGGCGACCTCATCTCCATCGATATCCCCGGGCGCCGGCTCACGTTAGAGGTAGACGAGGCCGAGTTGGCCGTGAGGAGGTCGGCGTGGCGACCCCCACCGGCTGTCTCGCGGGGTGTCCTGGGACGCTACGCGGCGATGGTATGCGGCGCAGACAAGGGCGCGACCTTGGACCGCACACCCTGAGTACCGGAGTGCCACGGTGCACCGGGCCGCCACGGTGCGCCGGACTGCGCTGCGCGCCGAACGGGGGTGACGCGTCGTGGGCCACGTCGCGCCCGACCTCCGCGCTGGGCTGGGCCGCCGCGACGCGCCCGACCGCCGCGCTGCGCGCGATGGCGGTGACGGGGGCCGGTGACCCACGTGACGCGAAACAGCCCCCGCGGGCTCACAAGAAGAGACCCCCTCCTCGCTTCTCGAGGAGGGTCCAGACATCCTCCGCGCTTGCGCCCGAGCCTGCAGCTCACAAGAAGAGACCCCCTCCTCGCTTCTCGAGGAGGGGGTCTCTCGTCAGTCTGTCACTCATCCGACCGAGTGAGCCGGGCTACTGCTTAGAAGTCCCGGGCGGCCGGCTGTTCGCTACCTCTGATCCCAGGGGACGAACGGCAGAGTCGGGCCCACGGCGAACTCCTCCGGCCAGACCAGCCTATGCTCCCCGTTCAACCACTGCTGCGACAGGAACGGGATGTCGGCGATGCCCTTCTCGTTGTATTTGACGTCACCCATGACGGTGCCGGGGAAGCTGCCGTTGAAGACCTGGTCCCTAACGGGGCCTGGTTCGAACACCCCGGCCCTCTCGATGGCCATGAAGAGGATCTGGGCCGCGGCGTACGGGAGGCCGATGGTCACCGAGGCGTCCCCGTTGTGCGTATCCCGGAAGGCCTGTCCCAGTTCCTTGGCGTATGGGTACGGATAGGTCTCCGTCCAGAAACTGTCGTGACCGATATAGTCCGCATCGGCTCCGAGGCCCTTGTAGAACTCGACCGGCCAGAAGCCCTTAAACCCGAACATGTACTTCGGCGACCAGTTCTGCTCCTTCATCTGCCTGACGAACGTGATGCCGTCGGCGGGAGAGATCAGAACGTCGACCGCTTCGGCTCCTGCCTCTTTGTACTTCAGGATCATCGAAGAGAAGTCCTTGTTGCCCTCGACGAACTTCTCGTCCGACACGATCTCCCAGCCCTCCTTCGTGATGAGGGCCTTCTGGCCATCGCCCCAGCCTATGCCGTCCGGGTTGTTCTCATACATGACCGCCCACTTCGTGGGTATGTTGCCCTCACCCAGTTGCTTGGCCGCTCCCATGGCTACCAGGCCGGAATCGGCGGCCGACTCGAAGATGTCCGTGGACCACTTGAGGCCCATGCCTCCGATGAAGCCTTCGTCCGTCCAGCTCGTGCAGATGTGGAAGTAGGCCTGATACTGCTCGGCCACGGTCGCCGCCGCCTGGTTGTACGGGGTGGTGTTCGAGCTGAGGATTATCTTGATACCCTCTGACTTGATGAGCTTCTCCATGGCCGCGGCGGCCTCGGTATCGGAGCTCTTGTCGTCTGCGAACTTCAGCGCCACCTTATGCATCTTGCCGTCGGCGAGCTTGATGCCGCCCTTGGCGTTGATGTCTTCGACGGCCTTCTCCTGCGCCCATTTCTGTTCTCCGCCGGTTAGGGCGTTCACGCCCGTTATGGAGTTGATCGCTCCGATAACGAGGTCTTCACCATACTCGACCGCGCCGCCGGTGGTCGGGGGTGCGGTGGTCGGAGCTCCGGTAGTGGGTGGCGCGGTGGTCGGGGCTGCGGTAGTGGGTGGTGCGGTGGTCGGGGCTGCCGTGGTGGTTGCCGGCTCCTCCTCGCCGCAGGCCGTAGCGAACAGCACGGCCATGAGAGCGAGGGTGAGTAGGACAACGCTCAGAAACAGCGCTCTCCTGTTTTTCAAGGTATCCCCCCTTCTTAGATGCGTTCCCGATGATAAGCCGTAAAGGTCGACGAAGCGTGGATGAACGCTACCCTGATGTGGTCACTCAATGGCACCCCCCTGCTTCTGACGAGAACGCAGAAGCGACGTTCTCCGGTCGGGACGGCCGTCCATTTTCCCATTTGCCGAGCCCGTCCCGTGTCTCACAGAGATTTCCCAAAACATATTCTTTCGCACGGCGCTCCCGTATGTCAAGGGACCGAGCCGCGCTCTAGACAAGGCCGCTCTCATCTGTTAGCGTGTTTTGCTGTTGGGTTGACGGGGCGCATGTCCTGTTTCTTGCCGGAGTCCGATTCGGGGGGGCCGGGTGGCGATTAGGGTTAGGCAGGCGCAGAGGCGTAGGCCGACTGTTACGATTTCTCGCCGGTCGAGGCGTCCCGGATCACTGCTCTTGACATGTCCCGCGAGAGTCCGGGCTGGGGTCTAGCGTCATGGCGGCGGGCGATCCCCTTCTCACGCTGAGCCAAGTCGACAAGCACTTCGGCGGCCTCCACGTCATCACCAATCTCGACTTCGTCGTGAACGAGGAAGAGACCGTGGGATTGATCGGTCCCAACGGCGCCGGGAAGACCACGGTCTTCAATCTCATCACCTCCATATATCCGGCGGATAGCGGCAGCATCCGCTTCAGAGGCAAGGAGATCGCCGGTCTCGCCCCCCACAAGATCTGTCATTTGGGCATATCGAGGACTTATCAGCTCGTCCGGGCCTTTCTAAAGATGTCGGTCTTCGACAACGTCATGACGGCCGCCGTCTATGGCGGCAGACACTCCCTGGGCGCCAGGCAGCGCACGCTGGAGTCGCTCGAACTCGTGGAGATGTCCGCCAAAAGGAACGTCATGGCGGCGAACCTGACTCTTTCCGACCGGCGCCTCTTGGAGATAGCGATGGCGCTTGCCTCCATGCCGTCCCTGGTCCTGCTCGACGAACCGATGGCCGGCCTCACTGCGGTCGAGATCGAGCATCTGCTGGGTGTGATCAGGGCGACCAGGGACGAGCGGAAGTTCGCGATACTGTGGATCGAGCACAGGGTCGACGCGGTCCTCGAGTTCTGCGACCGCGTGGCCGTGCTGGACTACGGGGTCAAGATCGCGGATGGTTGCCCGGACGATGTGGCCTGTGATCCGAAAGTGATAGAGGCGTACCTTGGCGAACCCGTTGCTTGAAGTCAAAGGACTGACCGTCTCCTACGGCGATGTGCGGGCCCTGGAGGACGTCTCCCTCGAGGTCGAGGAAGGTTCCATCGTGGCTCTTGTCGGGTCCAACGGCGCCGGCAAGTCCACCCTCCTGAAGGCCATCGCCGGCCTCCTCCACCCCTCCAGGGGGCACATGCTCTTCAACGCGGAGGAACTGGGCAGGCTGAGCACCAAGCACCGGGTCGATCGAGGTATCGTGTTGGTGCCTGAGGGACGGCGGCTTTTTCAGACTCTGACCGTGCTCGAGAATCTGAGACTGGGGGCGTATCTACCCCGGGCCCGGGCCAACTTCGACGAGTCTCTCGAACGGGTGTTCGGGCTGTTCCCGGTGCTGAAGGAGCGGGCGAACGGCAAGGCCGGCCTTTTGAGCGGTGGCGAACAGCAGATGCTGGCCATCGCGCGGGCCGTCATGGCGCACCCCAAGCTCGTCATGATCGACGAAGCGTCCTTGGGACTCAGCCCCATTCTCACAAGGACCATCTTCGAGCTGATCGTGGCGCTCAACCAGCAGGGGACCACCGTCTTGATGGTCGAGCAGAACATCCACATGGCTCTGAACATCTGTAACAGGGCCTACGTGATGAAGACCGGGAACATCGTGCTCAGCGGGACCGGGGAAGAACTGCTTGCGAACGTCGACGTGCGGAAGGCCTACATGGGCGAGCGGGGGGGCAAGCTGTAATGACGTCGTTCATCCAGGTAGTCATCAACGGCATCATGCTGGGGTCTATGTACGGCATCGCAGCGGCCGGCCTGAGCCTTATCTTCGGGACGATGCGTGTCATCTATCTTGCCCAAGGAACCACGATCGTCTTCTTCGCTTTCGTGACGTACTGGCTTTTCGTGAAGGCCGGCATCGATCCGTATCTCTGCCTGCTCATAGTGGTGCCCCTTGCCTTCTTGGTGGGCCTCTTCCTTTTCTACACCTTCTTCCGCAAGGCCGCCGCCCTCGAGGACAAGAACGTGTCGCTCTTGATCGCGGTAGGTCTGATGTATCTCATCGAGAACGCGATGCTGAAGGTCTGGTCGGCCAACCCCCGCGGCTTGGACATCCCGTATGCCGACGCCACCATCGCCGGCTGGGGCCTTCGGGTGGCTTGGGTACGCGTGGCGCTTCTGGGGCTGGCGGTGCTGTCCGCCTTTGTCGTGTATCTGTTCCTGAAAAGGACAAGGTTGGGGACCGCCGTCCGGGCTGCCGCCGAAGACATGGAGGCGACGACGCTCCAGGGCATCAATTCGACCTGGGTATGTGCGATCAGCTTCGCCGTCGGTATCGGTCTGGCGGGGGTGGCCGGTGTGGGGATGGCCACGGTGTACTCGTTCGACTACCAGTTCGGCTTCACTTTCGCCATCAAAGCCCTGATCGCCCTTTCTCTCGGAGGCATCGGCAACGTGTTCGGCGCCCTGGCAGGGGGCCTGATCCTGGGGGTGATCGAGAACCTTACTGCTTATTACATCAGCATCAGTTGGATCGAGGCCGCATCGTACGGGGTGTTCATCCTGGTCCTCATCTTCTTGCCCCAGGGCCTGTTCGGTAGGCGGGAGATCGTGAAGAAAGTGTGATGGGAAGGACATCGGGAACAACGATGGGGCTCACATGAAACTGATACCGGATTTCAGCAGGGTAGGCAGGCGGAAGCTGATCTGGGCGATCGTCGCGGCCGTCGTAGTCGTCTTCTTCGCGACTCTGCCCTTCTACTACGACGTCAGCGAGGGGGAGTTCGGCATCTTCTTCTTCACCGTTTTCATATACGGTATCGTCGCCCAAGGGTGGAATCTCGTGGCCGGATACACGGGGCAGATCAGTCTGGGCCAAAACGCCTTCTTCGGCTTGGGCGCCTTCACCACGGCGCTTCTGTGGTTCTGGGACATCACCCACACCGGGTACTGGTTCGATCCGGTGCTGATGGTCCTGAGCATGGTGGCGCCGGCCATCGTCGCCATCCTCGTGGGTCTGCCGCTCTTGTCCCGCCTGCGGGGCGACTACTTCTCCTTCGGCACCCTCGGTATCGGGATGATCATCTCGGTGATCTTCCTCAACGGAGGGCGCATCACCGGCGGTAGCGAGGGCAAACTTCTTATCAAAGTCATGCCCGAAGGCGTGGAATTCAACCTGCAGACCCACTACTGGGTGTCTTTTGCGGTGGCGGTGTTCGCCACGGCGGTCGTCTACTTCTTGACGACTTCCAGGGTCGGGCTCGCTCTGAAGGCCATCCGCGAAGACGAGGTCTCCGCGGCGTCGCACGGCATCAACGTCCTCAAGTACAAGATCATGTCGTTCGCGGTGGCGGCCGCTCTGGCGGGGATCGCGGGCAGTGTCTACTGCTACTACCTCCTCCACCCGATGCCGATGAACGTGTTCAACATGAACTTCCTGTTCCTGCCGCTCGTGATGGTCGTGCTCGGCGGCACCGGGACCATCGTCGGCCCCTGGATAGGTGCGCTCATCGTCTACCTCATCGCGTGGTATGGAGACAAGTTCTTCTCGGGCTGGCACCCGGTGATCTTGGGCGTGGTCATGATCCTGGTCATGTTGCTGATGCCGTCCGGCCTCGCGGGCCTTGGAGAGAAGCTGCCCCATTGGGGGGCCGGTGGCTCCGTCGGCCGTCGCTCGAAGTAGGGTGGGCCCGGTCTTCTTGGCTGAGACCGGCCGTCGAGGCCTTCCGGACACACCACTTCGCGGGACAGGCACTTCGTGGGAATATCGTCGTCATGACCCTCGATGTGATCCCGAGCCGGTTTCGCCATCGATAGACCGATCGAAAGGAGGGCCTGCCGTGTCCGACCCGCAGGCGTCGTTCCGTACCACCCAGCCTCACCACATAGGCGTCGTAGTAAGAGATATCGAGAAGGCCATCGAGTACCTGGAAGCCCTTGGTTTCGGCCCCTTCCGGTTCGACGACGAGCACAAGGTGTTCGCCATCGAGTTCAAGGGTGAGCTCCACGGCAGGCCCGCCGAGTGGACCACCAAGATCAGCAATGCCAAGATGGGCCCGATCGAGCTGGAGTTGCTCGAACCCTATGCCGGCGAGCAGGCCCTCAAAGAGACGCTGGACGCCCAGGGCGAGGGTCTGCACCACCTCGGCTGGCTGAGCAGCGATATCCGGGGCGAGATCGAGCGGGCCACGGCCAAGGGGGCAAAGGTGTGGACGAGCTCGTTCCCCGAAGGTCAACCGGGTTTCTGCTACTTCGAAGGCACCGACGTAGGCAATATCGCCATCGAGCTGAGGGAGCCGTGACATGAAGGCGGCACTGACATACGGGCCCTTCGACACCCGGGTGGAAGACATACCCGAGCCGTCCCCGGGGCCGGGAGAGGTCAAAGTCAAGATCGCCTACTGCGGCATCTGCGGCAGCGACCCCGACATCTACGACGGCAGCTTCGGTCTTCTCAAGGCCCCGTGGTGGCCCAAGCCTCCGTTCCAGACCGGGCATGAAGCTTCCGGGGTGATCGTCGAGCTCGGCCCGGGTCTCCTGGGCGACTGGGAGATCGGCCAACGGGTGGCCATGAACTTCCGCAAGTACTGCGGGGCCTGCTACTACTGCCGTAACAAGATGGAGCAGTTCTGTGAGCATCTCGTCTCCTACGAGGCCGGCTTCGCCGAATACGCTGTGTACGCTGAGGGCTGTCTCTATCCGCTGCCCGACGAGGTGAGCCTGGAGCGGGGAGCGATGCTGGAGCCGGTCACCATCGCCGTGCACGCGGTCGACCTGGGCGACCTCGCTCCCGGCAAGACCGTGGCCATCTCGGGAGTGGGGACGATCGGCCTTCTCGTGCAACAGATCGCCCTGCGAGCCGGCGCGGCCCGCGTCTTCGTGTCGGATCCCATGGCCGAGAAGCGGGCGATGGCCCTGAAGCTGGGGGCGGACTGGACGGTCGACCCTCTGGCCGAGGACATAGCGGCCCCCGGCCGGGCGTATACCGACGGCCGGGGGTTCGACGCGGTGTTCGAGTGCAGCGGCAAGATCGGCGCAGCCCAGCAGTGTCTTGGTCTGGCCGACAAGGACGGCACGGTCGTCTGGGTGGGCGCCTATCACGAGGACGCGACCTTTCCCATCAATCCCTACTACATGTTCGCCAACGAGCTCACCGTGCGCTCGACGATACTGGCTCCGTACGTCTTTCCCAGGGGTCTCAAGCTACTTTCCAAACTCGATCTCGAGCCCATGATCACCGACATCGTGCCCCTGGCGGACATCGCGGGGGCTCTGGCCGGCCGCAAGACGAGCACGGCCATCAAGATCCTGGTCAAGCCCTGACCGGGAGGAAGCGTGAAGGAAGGTCGCCCGATATGAGTGAGGTTTCTGCATGAGCGAGAAGATCAACTGCCCCCAGTGCGGCATGCTGCTCTACTTCGGAGAAGAGATCAGCCGCAGGTTGTACATGCGCGCGATACCGGACGAGGCGGCGGTCCTGGCCGGCTACGGCAACGTGTGTCCGCGCTGCGGCGCCTCTCTCTCTGTGGATTCGGTGAAGATCGAGATCAAAAGGCGGGCCACCAGCAAAGAGGGGGTGACCCATGGCTCATGACGACGCGCTGGTGCATGAGCTGGAGGCCAAGGCCAAGGTCCTGGCTGCCGACTGCCTCACCCAGTTCTGCACGTTCAGCCAGGGCCACGTGGGCGGCACCATGTCGGTGCTCGAGATCATCACGGCCCTCTACTTCCATCACCTCAAGTTCGATCCCAAGAACCCCGACTGGCCGGAACGCGACCGGGTGATCATGTCGAAGGCCCACTGCTGCGAGGCCATCTACGCCGCCCTGGTGGAACTGGGCATGTACCCAAGGGAGACGCTGGGTACCTACTACTGCTACGGCTCCCCCTTCCAAGGTCACGCGGACCGCTGGTGCACGCCCGGCATCGACTTCTCCGGAGGTTCGCTGGGACAGGGCCTGTCGTTCGCGGCGGGACTCGCGCTCTCCGAGAAGTTGAAGATGAAGTTCAACCCCCCGTCGCGTGAGGACACCTTTCTTCCCCGCTACATCGTCCGCTACAACCCCCGGTTCCGTACCTACTGCATCTTGGGCGACGGCGAGCTGCACGAGGGCCAGGTGTGGGAAGCGGCCATGTTCGCGGCCAAGTTCAAGCTCGATAACCTCATCGCCATCGTCGACTACAACAAGTGGTCGCTGGACGGGCCCACCAACGACATCATGCCCATCGAGCCGGTGGTGGACAAATGGAAGGCCTTCGGCTGGACGGTCTACGAGATCGACGGGCACGACCTTCGCCAAGTCCTGGATGCCCTCGACCTGGTGGCCAAGCAGTACGGCGACAACAAGCCCAAGGTCATCATCGCCCACACCGTCAAGGGACGGGGCGTCTCCAACTGGGAAGAGCTCCACATGCACCTGGGCCGGGGCGAAGAGATGATGAAGGGCGTCCGGGAAGGGAGGGCCAAATATGGCGACGTGGAATGAGCATGTGGCGATCGGACGCCCCGCCCCCACCGTCAAGGGGATCGGCAGGGCCATGAAGGCCGCCTTCCTCAAGGATCCCCGGGCTCTGGCCATACTCGAGGACATGCAGTTCCCTGAGATCGAATGGTTCACCGACAACATGTTCGACCGCATGATCGAGTGCGGCATCGCCGAGCAGAACGGCGCGGGCGTGGCGGCCGCTCTGGCCTCGGAGGGCTTCATCCCGGTGGTCAACAACTTCCTGTTCGCCGGCATGAGCCGGGCCTACAACCAGATACGGCAGAGCATCCTGGTCGATCGGTTCAATGTGAAGTTCATCGCCCGCGAGGGAGTCTGGGGCGAGGTGGGCATCTCGCACGCGACCATCGAAGGGTGGGGGAGCCTGCGGGTGTTGCCCAACCTGGTGATGATCAATCCGGCTGACGCGGTGGAGGCCGAGAAGGCCACCGAGGCCATGATGCAGTACCTCGGCCCGGTGGTCATCAAACAGGAGATGAGTCCCGATCCGTTCACCATCTTCAGCGAGGATTATCCGTTCAACATAGGCAAGGCCTACTCGCTTCGGGATGGCAAGGACGCCACCATCATCGCCGCCGGCTACCTGGTGACCGAGGCCGTCAAGGCGGTCGATCTTTTGGAGAAAGACGGTCTCGACGTGGGCGTGCTCAACGTCAGTACCCTCAAGCCCATCGACGAAGAGGCCATCGTGGCCGCCGCCGAACGGACCGGCGCGATCGTGACCGCCGAGAACTCCAGCGACATCAACGGACTGGGCGACGCGGTCGCCTGCGTACTCTCTGAGAAGCTTCCCACCCCGCTCGTGAAGGTGGGGGTGGAGGACGAATTCGGCCAATCCGGTCTCATCACCCCGGAGCGGGACGAACTCATGGAGCATTTCGCTTTCAGCGCGGCCGACCTGGCGGTCTCGGTGAAGGAATGCATCAAGAAGAAGGAGAGGGTGCGCTAAGAACTCATTTCAAAATGAAGCCGCGGCCGCCGCGGGAGAGGTGCGCCCGGGCGGCCGGCGCAGGCGTCCCGCCCCGCGGGGCCGCGCCCGCGCACCCGGCAGGTTGCTGAAAAGCGACGCCGCGCCGGGTGCCCTCTGAGTGTGGGCGCGATGGCTGCGAGCGCGAGAAGCACGCAGGAAGCGCAGACCGGCCGGAACGAGTGGTAGAGGAGGCCACGATGAGGGCTTTGGTCATAGGAGGCAGCGGTCTCTTCGGCAAGAAGACCTGCCTGGCTCTGCTTAACGACCCGGACTTCGAGCGGGTGGTGGCGTTCGACATCGCGCCGCCGTCTGAGGTCTTTCTCAAGGGGGCCGCGGCCCACGGCGACCGCTTCGCGTTCGTACGCGGCGACGTCTCCGATCTGGAACAGGTGTTGGCCGCGGCGAGCACGAACGCCGTCGACCGCATAGTCAACTGGGCGATGATCCTCGCGAAGGATCCCCGACCGCGCGAGAACACCAAGGTCGGGGTGGTAGGGATGTGCAACGTGTTCGAAGCCGCCCGCCTGCTCGGTATCAAACGGGTGGTGTACGCGAGTTCCGAGACGGTCTACGGCGAGCAGAAGGACTACGGCGACCGGGAGGTCAGGGAGGATGACCGGCTTCTGCCGTTCACGGGCAGCTTCTACGCGCTGGCCAAGTGCCTGGCCGAAGTCATCGCTTCCCAGTACGACGAGCTGTACGGGGTGAAGCCGACCGCCCTACGGCCGACCATCGGATACGGGCACGGCGGCAAGGACCCGAAGTTCGTACGGTGGTTCTCCGAGATCGTGTCGCTTCCCGCGATCGGTCTACCGGTCCACCTCGAGTGCACCGGCGACTGGCTCTTCTCCTTGGTGAAGTCCGATGACGTGGCCCAGTTCGCCCGCCTGGCTCTGCGGGCGCCGTCGTCGCCCCATCCCGCGTATAACCTGGGCGGGCCGCCGACCAGCCTCAAGGACGTGGCCGCGGTGGTCAAGAAGTACATCCCCGACGCGCGGATCACCTTCGGCAACGAGCCCGAGGATTGCGAACTTCCCTGGAAGGTCAACTGCGACCTGGCCAAGCAGGATTTTGGATTCGAGGTCAAACCGCTCGACGAGGCGGTCCGGCTCCACATAGCCGAAGCCCGGCTAGAGGCCGGTCTGCAGCCGCTCGAGCTGTGAGGGGGCC
>JAJFUK010000070.1 GCA_021372435.1 Actinomycetes bacterium
ACCCAGCAGATCCATGCGATACCGGCCACGGCCAGGAGGCCGCCGAGGAAGCCAAGCCAGAACATCATTCCAGCCTCCATGCGCGGGCCTGTATGATGCCCGCGCTGATACCGCCTAGAGCCTTCATGGCCCCGGCGCTGAGATCCATTTGCCGCGTTGGATGAGGCCGGAGCGGCCACACGGCCGCCCCGGTTGAATCGACGGCGAATGGTCCGCGATCTTGTACCTCCACTACCACCGCCCGGCCATCGCGCTCAAGGAGTAGAACGGATCCGAACGGCAGGTCCGGGGACGCCGCGGTCAGAGCGTGCATGTCATACGGCACGCCGGAGGCCGTCGGGCGGCCGTGGAATCCGGGCCCGTAGTAGCTGCATGTCAGCGACTGCGGTGGCGCCAGCAGGGCCAGGCAAAGGGGGAGGGTGGTCACCGCGGCCTCACGGCGTCGAGGGCGGCGCGGAGGGTGGCGATATACTCCGCCGTAGCCGGGGCGTCCTTCCACGTCGGGGAATCCCACCGCGCGACTACAGCGGCGGCCGCCTCCCGCAGCCGGGCATTCTCGGCCGCCATCTTACAGCCCTCCCCGCAGCTCCGTATCGCGTCGATGTCGTAGCTACCACCGGAGAGCACCGGCGGGTTCTCGTGCTCCGGCTCGTATGCCTCGGTCAACTTCAGCTCGGTCAGTACCGGGCAGTTCATTTCTGCTCCTTCCGCGCCCGCGCCTGTAGATCCCGCAGGCCTCCCCGTTTCTCCCAATCTCGGACAATGTATCTGACCATACTGCTCCGTCCGTGCGGGTGCCCCGGCCGCGGGCCGTGTGCGTCGGTGGGCAGCCCGGCGGCCTCCGCCGTGGCCGCGGCGATGTCCAGCGCGGCGAGGGTGTCGTCGTCCAGCGTCATCACCGACAGCCGGCGTGAACGGCGGGTCACTCTATCCCCTCCTCTGTGGCCTGGTGCATGGCGCACTCCACAGCCGCGCGTGTTGTCGCCCCGATCCCGCTGACGCGCAGCGGTGGGCGGTTGCTGAATGTGTACTCTGCGGTCGCCTCCATGCCCTCCACGGGCACGGGATGCGCCGCGGCACCGTCGATGACCGTGTGCCGATACGGGTGCGCCTCGCAGGTGAACCCGGTGATGATCCAGCGGTCGGGCGGGAGCGGCGGGCGGGCGGCCATCACAGCACCCACCCGTCGGCACGCGCGGCCTCGACGCAGGCCTGCCATGCGGCGTGCGCGGTGGCGGCTGCGTCGGAGTCGTAGCAGCGGCCCTCGCTCGCGGATATCAGCCGGAGGCAGCCGCCGCGGCCGGCATCCCAGGACCATGCAGCGCTGATCGGGTGCAGCGCCGGCGAAGGGGCCGGGATAGTGTCGGGCTCGTCTGTCGGGCCGTCGTCGATCCAGATGATCGAGCGGCCGTCGGCGCGGGCCGCTTTGACACACATGCGCAGATCGCGGGGCAAAACACAATCGAGTTTCCGCATACTCCAGAATGCACACCGAAGACAGATTGTGCCTTCCTCCGCGTGGTACTTGCGCCCGCCTCTGACCATGTGGTTCTCGTCCATGATGTCCTCCAAGTTGCGGCCGGTCCAGCCCGGCCATGACCGGTATATACCCGGCGCCCGGAGGGGTGTCAA